>NZ_JBHUDH010000012.1:27916-33562 GCF_042678005.1 Halolamina salina
CCACAGAACTCGATGCCGTAGGGGTGTATCGCCGACGACGACGCTACTCCCGCCCGACGACCACCGCGGTCCGGATGTCCAGCGCGGCGTCGAACTCGCTCCCGCGGCGCGTCTCGGCGCCGATCCGGAGGAGCTGTCGCTCGTGTGCCTGCCGGACCGTCAATTCCTCCTGTGGCGTCAGCGAGAGCGCCGACGCCACCCCCTCCCAGTAGTCCGGCGGGACGAAAAACAGCTCGCGGCGGTCGTCGCTGTACGGCGACTCGAACTGCCGGCGGAGCGACGCCCGGCTGTCCGTCAGGTGTGCCTCGACCCGACCCAGCAGCTCCGGGAGCGTCCGCGGGTCGACGCCCTCGCCCCCTGCCACCTGCTGGAGCACCGCGGCGTCGAACGGCACCTCGTCCGCGTCGGGGACGGGCGTCGGGTCGGGGGGGTCCGGCCCGTCGTCGCGCCGGCCGGGGAACTCCGAGCGCCTCATTGTCGCCCCGCTGATCGACGCGGTCGGTCGGCGACGGGGGGTCGAGCGAGCGTCGAGAGGGACATACTCCCCACTTGTGCGTTCTCGGGCATAAGGAGCGCGACGGCGCTACTGGTTCCAGGGCGCCGCGTCGAAGTCGACGATGCGGTGGCGCTCGTCGATTCCGTCGATGGCGGCCACGTCCTCGTCGTCGAGATCCAGCTCCCGGGCTTCCCAGTTCTCCCGGATGTGGCTCTCGCCGGTCGCCTTCGGGATGGCGGCGACGTTCTCCTTCTCGAGCAGCCACGCGAGGCTCACCTGCGCGGGCGTGGCGTCGTGCTTCTCGGCGATCTCCCGGATCGGCTCGACGTCCGCGACCTGATTCCGCGCGATCGGGCAGTACGCCACCAGCGCGTAGTCGTGGTCGACCGCGTGGGCCCGGAGGTCGTCCTGCGGGAGCATCGGGTGGCACTCGACCTGGTGGGCCGCGAGCCGTGGCTCCAGCCGATCCAGCGCGTCGTTGAGTTGGTCGACGCGGAAGTTCGACAGCCCCACGGCGTCGATCACGCCGTCCTCGTAGAGGTCGTTCAGCGCCTCGATCGTCCCCTCGGGGTCGTAGCTGTTGATCGGCCAGTGGACGTACAGCAGGTCGATCGTGTCGACGCCCAGCCGGTCGGCGCTCTCGCGGGCGGTCTCGACGGCGTCGTCGTACGCGAGGTTCTCCGTCGAGAGCTTCGTCGCGACGAAGACGTCCTCGCTGTCCACGTCGCTGGCGGCGATGCCGTCACCGACCGCGCTCTCGTTGCCGTAGCTCTGGGCGGTGTCGACGTGCCGGTAGCCGGCGTCGAGCGCGGTCCGAACGCTCTCGGCGCACTGCTCGGGGTCGTCGTTCTCGTAGGTGCCGAAGCCGAGTCGGGGGATCTCCTGCATGACCGGATCGGGGGGCCGGGGGCGTGTCAACCCTGCGGTGGCGGAACCCGAACTCAGAGCGACAGCGTCGCCGGTTCGACCCCGAGGTGGTCGAAGTGGGTCTCCAGCGCGTCGATCCGGCGGCCGATCTCCGCCGGCTGGTGGGAGTCGCTGCCGACGACGAACTCGATATCGCGGTCCAGCAGCGTGTCGAGCAGGTCGGGCGCGGGGTGGAACTCGCCGTAGTCGTCCAGTACGCGGCCGGCGTTGATCTCCGGCACCGTCGCCGAGTCCGCGAACGCGTCGGCGACCTGTGCGTAGTGGTCGGCCGTCGAGTAGCCCCGGAGTTCGGGCGTCCGTTCGACGAGGTCGGCGTGGGCGGCGATCTCGAACAGCTCCGACTCCGCCAGCGCGGCGAGGTTGTCGTAGTAGCCGTCGACGACCGCGCGGCGCTGCTCGTCGGTCAGGTCGGCGAAGATCGCCGACCACTGCACGTCGTCGCCGTCGACGGAGTGGACGCTGCCGATCGCGTAGTCGAACGCCGCCTCGTCGAGGAATTCGGCGATCTCGGCCTCCCGGCCCGGGACGTAGTCCATCTCGACGGCGTCGTACACCGTGATGTCGGTCTCGGTGCGGATCCACTCGATCCCCTCGCGGCGTCGGTGGTACGTCTCGTCGAGCGCGAACCCGAGGCCGTCGAGGCGCCGCCGGGCGTCGCCCTCCGCGGTGACGTTGCAGTGGTCGGCGAAGCCGATCCCGTCGAGTCCGGCCGCTTCCGCGGCCCGGACCATCCCCGGGATGAAGTGGCCGTCCGAGTAGTTCGTGTGGGTGTGGTAGTCGAACCGGACCATCAGGGCAGGGGTGCGAGCGTGGCGGTGAAGACGGCGGTCCCGTCGGTGTCGTTGCGCGCGCCGTGGGCGACGCCGCGCTCGTGGGCGACGACGCCCGGCGCGTCGATCGCTTCCTCCTCGTCCGCCTGGATCACGGTCACGGTGCCGGCGAGGACGTGGAACACGTTCAGGCTCTCGGGGTGGTCGTGGGCGTCGAGTTCGGCGCCGGGGCCGAGGAAGAAGGCCTTGACGAGGGCGTCGTCGTCGACCACCAGTTCGCGGGTCTCGATCGTGCCCGGTTCCGGGGTCACGTCGGGGAGTCGGTCCATACACCCCACTCGGCGGGCGGGGAGAAAAATCCGGCTACGTCGGCGTGGACGGACACGACCACGGCATCGGCTCCGTGGCCGGAACACGGTGGTTCCGGCAGGTCACTCACCGTGATCGGCTTCGCTACTCGTCGGGACCGCCGTCGAGGAACCCGTGGTACGGGCAGACGTACTCGTCGCGGATGATCTGCTCGTCGACGATCTCCAGCCCCAGCGCGTCGAGCTCCTCGCTGATCCGGTTGAGGTCGTCGTGGTCGCGGCCGATCGTGTTGACGTAGACGTTGCGCTCGCCGGTCATGATCTCCCGGACCGCGGTGACACCCTCGATCTCCCGGGCCGCGTTCGCCATCTCGTCGCGGTCCGGGATGGGGGCGGTGCAGATGATCTTCGTGTACAGCGGGTAGCCCGCGAGGTCGTAGTCGATGTCGAGGTGGTAGCCGCGGATGATGCCGGACTCCTCGAGCTTGTTGATCCGGGTGCGAACGGTGCTCGCCGACAGGTCCAGCTTCTCGGCGATCTCGCTGGAGGAGGTGCCCCGGGCGTCCTGCTGGAGGTAGTAGAGGATGTGACGGTCCACATCGTCCAGCTCTCCGTCTTTCATCGCTACCGACGCGACGCCCGGTAGCGCCTTAGAACCCCCGATCCAGCCGGGGGAGCGGTCGGTCGCACCCGCCACCCAACGGACTTGGCGACGTTTCCGCAATAATCGGCCACTATTTTGACGGACCGTCATCGAAAACCGCTAATTTATACACTTCCGACCGTTACTGTCGAGTAAGCACCCGTGGACAGCGGGTGGCACGCACCACTATGAGTGACATCTCTACCGACACGGACGCACCGACGGGGCGGTCGACCGACGCCGAACTGTTCGTACTGGGCGACGGCGCGGTCGGCGCCGCAGTCAGCCGAGAGCTACAGGCGGCGGGCCACGCCGTCGTGCTCGTCGACGACACGGTCGATCCGCCCGGGATCCCGACCGTCGAGGCCTCCCCGACCGACTCGGCGGCGCTGCGCGAGGCCGGCATCCCGGCGGCGTCGACGGTCGTCGTGGCGACCCGGTCCGACCGGCGGAACCTCCTGCTCGCCCAGTCGATCCGGGTCCGCTTCGACACGCCCCGGGTGATCGTCCTGGTCAACAGCCCCGACCGCGTCGACCCGTTCGCCGACGCCGGTCACGAGGTCGTCTGCGCGACAAGCGCCGTCTCTACGGCCGTCTCCGAGCACGTATGAAGGAACTCGAACGCGACCTCGGACTCCCGTCGGTGCTTGCGATCAGCATCGGCGCCATGATCGGCAGCGGCATCTTCATCCTCCCCGCGCTGGCGCTGAAGATCGCCGGCCCCGCGGTGATCCTCGCGTACCTGCTCGCGGGCGTGCTCGTCGTGCCCGCGGCGCTGTCGAAGTCCGAGATGGCGACCGCGATGCCCGAGGCCGGCGGGACGTACATCTACATCGAGCGGGGGATGGGACCGCTGCTCGGCACCATCGCGGGCGTCGGCACGTGGTTCTCGCTCTCGTTCAAGGGCGCGCTGGCGCTTGTCGGCGGCGTTCCCTACCTGCTGATACTGTTCGATCTCCCGCTGAAGCCCGTCGCGCTCGGGCTGGCGGGCGTGTTGATCCTCGTGAACCTCGTGGGCGCCAAGCAGACCGGGCGCCTGCAGGTCGCCATCGTCGTCGTGATGCTGGCCGCGCTCGGGTGGTTCGCGGCCGGCAGCGTCCCCAGCGTCGAGTCCGCGAACTACGCGAACTTCTTCGCCGACGGGATCGGCGGCCTGCTGGCGGCGACGGGGCTGGTGTTCGTCTCCTACGCCGGCGTGACCAAGGTCGCGAGCGTCGCCGAGGAGGTCGAGGATCCCGGCCGGAACATCCCGCTGGGGATTCTCGGCTCACTGGCGTTCACGACCGTGCTGTACGTCGCCGTCGTCGCCGTGCTGGTCGGCGTGACCGACCCCGGGACGATCGCCGGCTCCGACACGCCGGTCGCCGACGCCGCGGCGGTCACGCTGGGCGGCGCCGGCGTGATCGCGGTGATCCTCGCGGCGATCCTCGCGCTGGTGTCGACGGCCAACGCGGGCATTCTCTCCTCCTCGCGCTACCCGTTCGCGATGAGCCGCGACCAGCTCGCGCCGCCGTCGCTGGCGTCGATCAGCGAGCGGCTGGGGACGCCCGTCAACTCCATCACGCTCACCGGCGCGGTGCTGCTGGCGCTGATCGCGTTCGTGCCGATCCTCGACATCGCCAAGCTCGCGAGCGCGTTCCAGATCATGGTGTTCGCGCTGATCAACCTCGCCGTGATCGCGTTCCGGGAGGGGACCGTCGAGTACGAGCCCGAGTTCACGTCGCCGCTGTACCCCTGGATGCAGATCTTCGGCACCGTCACCGGCGTCGGCCTGCTGACCCAGATGGGCCGCGTGCCGCTGGCGGGCGCGCTCGTCATCACGGTCGCGAGCGTGCTCTGGTACGCCGCCTACGTCCGGCCGCGGGTCGACCGCGAGGGGGCCGCGACGGGCGCGATCCGCCGGCAGGTCAGCGAGGAGGGACTCACCGAAATCGAGTCCGCCGACGCGACCCGCGAGGTGCTCGTCGCGCTCACGAAACGGATGGACCAGCGCCGGATACAGACGCTCGTCTCCCTCGGCGCCGATCAGGTCCGCGCCGACGACGGTCGGGTCGTCGTCGTGCGGTTCGAAGAAGTGCCCGATCAGGCGCCCCTGACGGCGGACGCCGCCGCCCAGTCCGAGGACGACCGCTCCTTCGAGCGGGGGATGGAGACGATCGGCGAACGGCTCGGCGTCGACGTCGAGGCCGACGAGATCGTCAGCCACGACACCAAACACGCCATCGTCAACGTCGCCGAGCGGCGGGGAGTCGACGCCATCGTCGCCGAGCACGAGCCGCTGCGCCTGCGCTCGCGGCTGATCGGCGACCCCATCGACTGGGTGGTCCGCCACGCGCCGTGTGACGTGCTGCTGGTCGACAGCTCCGCCCCACGGACGCCGGAGAAGGTGGTCGTTTCGGGCGAAAACGCGCCGTTCCCGTCGACGGCAGTGACCGTCGCGGAGGCGGTCGCCGAGGCCCACGACGGAGGTCTCTCGCTGTGGTACCCCGGCGACGGCAACGG
>NZ_JBHUDH010000012.1:33775-42991 GCF_042678005.1 Halolamina salina
CGGCCGCGCCGCTCGCGGTCGCGAGCTTCGGAGAAGGCGACACCGGTGGACGGCGTCGCACCGGACAACACGTGCACTCGACGACTGGGACGGCCATCCCGATGCCCCGCCTCTGACAGAGGGCACCCCCATCGTCCGCGCCGCCGGTCCACGCCGAGGCCGCCGCCTCCCTGCGGGAGGATGGGCGGCTGCGAAACCCACTGCGCCGCCGAACCGCAACTCAGCGGTTAGTTGTTGCCGTTCCCGTTACCGGGGTTGCCGTCCTCGTCCTCGTCGTCCTCCTCGTCGTCATCGTCCTCGTCGTCGGCCTCGCTCTCGGACTCCGACTCGTCGTCGCCCTCGTCGTCAGACTGGCCGGGCGCGTCGCCGGAGTTACCCGGCGCCTCGTCGTCGCTCTCGTCATCAGACTGGCCGGGCGCGTCGCCGGAGTTGCCCGGGGCCTCGTCGGAGTTACCCGGGGCGTCGTCGTTGCCGTTGTCGAGCTGCTCCTGAATCAGCTGGCCGAGGCTCTCCTCCTGATCGCCGTCGAGCCAGCCCTGGATGACGCCGAAGACGTTCTTCGCGCGGTCGGAGGCGTTCTCGTCGGGGCCGGCCTCGTCGTCGCTCTCCTCGACGAGCTCACCGTCCTCGATCGTGTACGAGAGTTCGAGCTCCTGCTCGCCGGCAGTGATCCCGATCTCGAGCTCCTCGCTGGCGTTCGTCTCGAACGTGAGCGTGCCGTCCGCGTCGGTCGTGCCCACGTCCTCGCCGTTGGCCGTGACCGAGGCGTTCTCGACGGCGCTGCCGTTCTGCGTGACCGTCAGGTCGACGGTGCCGTTGTCGTAGCTCACGTCGGCCGCGAGCTCGGACTCGTCGTCGTCCTCGTCGGACTCGCGAACGAGGTCGCCGTCCTCGATCACGTACTCGACCTCGTGCTCGATCCCGTCGCCTTCGAGCTCGATCTCGAGCTCCTCGGTGGCGTCCGTCTCGAACGTCAGGCTCCCGTTCGCGTCGGTCGCGCCGACGTCCTCGCCGTTGGCCGTGACCGAGACGTTCTCGACGGCGCTGCCGTTCTGGGTGACGCTGAGCGTCACCGTTCCGTTGTCGTAGGACGCCTCGACCGTCGTGTCGGACGCCGTATCACTGTTCTCCGCGCCTGTGGCCGTGACCGCCCCCGCACCCGCGGAGACGACCAGCGCTGCCACCAGCACCGTGAGCAGTTTCGTGGTGTTCATCGCATCCGTCCCGACGACCTACTCCCCCTTGAAGGGGTAACGCGCCAAACGCCGATTCCGGCGGTTTGAGTCCATCCTAAACCGAATTAAGTCGGGTTAACCGTCGGTTCCGAGACCGATCGGCTCAGCCGTCGCTGGCGGGCATGGATTCGCTTGGAACACGGTCGTGGGCGGCCGGGGCGCGCGGCCGCCGAAGGGGCGCGGAGCGCTACGAGAAGTGCTACGCGAGTTCGTCGACCAGCTCCTCCGCGACCGCCTCGGCCCCCAGCAGCGACGGGTCGACCACGAGATCGACGGTGCCGGCGACCGACTCCGGCAGCTCGCCGCTGCCGAAGCAGACCGTCCGCACGTCGGGGTTGATCTCCTTCGCGAGCGTGATCGAGATCCCCTCGGAGAGGTCGGTGAGCACGAACAGTTCGGCGTCCGCGATCCCCGCGTCCTCGAGCGCGTCGGCGAACACGGGGCTGTCGACCCGCGCGACGGTCACGCCCAGCGCTTCCAGTTCCTCGCTGATCCCCTCGGCGTCGGCGCCGGCGACGATCGCCTTCATTCGTACTCGATGGTCGCGGGCGGTTTGTGGGTCACGTCGTACACCACTCGCGAGACGTTGTCGTTCATCCCGGTGATCCGGCTCTGGATCCGCTGGAGCGTGTCCCAGTCGAGTTCCTGTGCCCGGGCGGTCATCCCGTCCCGGCTCTCGACGGAGCGGACGGCGACGACCCAACCGTGGACGCGGTTGTCGCCTTTCACGCCCGTCGCCTTCCCGAGCACGGCGCCAAAGGCCTGCCACGGGTCGTGCTCCTTCGTCTCCTCCTCGACGACGTGACAGGCGTCGCGGGCGACCTCCACCTTCTCCTTGGTGACTTCGCCGACGATGCGGACCGCCAGCCCCGGGCCGGGGAACGGCATCCGCTCGGAGATCACCGCCTCGAGGCCGAGTTCGCGGGCGACCTCCCGGACCTCGTCCTTGTAGAGGTCGCGAACCGGCTCGACGATCCCCTCGAAGTCGACGGCCTCGGGCAGCCCGCCGACGTTGTGGTGGGACTTGATGTTCCCCTCGCTCTCGATGCGGTCGGGGTAGATCGTCCCCTGCACGAGGTAGTCGGCGTCGGCCTCGCGGGCCTCGCGCTCGAACTCCCGGATGAACTGCTCGCCGATGACGTGGCGCTTCTCCTCGGGGTCGGTGACGCCCGCGAGTTCGGAGAGGAACCGCTCCTCGGCGTCGACGACCGTCAGCGAGTGCATGTAGGAGAACGTCTCGCGGATGCTCTCGGTCTCGCCTTTCCGCATCAGCCCCGTGTCGACGTAGACCGGCACCAGCCGGTCGCCGATGGCCTCGTACGCCAGCGCGGCCGCGACGGAGGAGTCGACGCCGCCCGACAGGGCGATGACGGCCTTCCCGTCGCCGACCTCCTCGCGGATCTCCTCGACCTTCTCGTCGATGAACGACTCGGGGTCGACCATCAGGCGCTCACCTCCGTTTCGGCGGTTTCGTCGCCCTGTTCGTCGAGGATCGCGTCGAGCAGGCCGACGAAGGGCGGGCTCGCGCGGTCGGGGCGGGAGCGGAACTCGGGGTGGAACTGTGTGCCGATGAAGTACGGGTGGTCGGCGCGTTCGACGATCTCCATACGGTTGTCGGCGTACCCCGAGAACGTTAGCCCGTCGGCTTCGAGCTGTGGGATGTACTCCGGATTCACCTCGTAGCGGTGACGGTGGCGTTCCGTACAGGAGGTGTCGCCGTACACCGCCGCGGCGAGGGTACCCTCGTCGATCTCTGTCTCGTGGGTTCCAAGCCGCATCGTCCCGCCCATCTCCTCGGTCTCGTACTGCTCGGGCAGCAGGTCGATCACGGGGTGGGGCGTGTCGGGTTCGATCTCGGTGCTGTCGGCGCCCTCGAGGCCGACGACGTTGCGTGCGTGCTCGATGACGGCCATCTGGAAGCCGAGACAGAGCCCGAGGAAGGGGACGTCGTTCTCGCGGGCGTAGCGCACCGCCTCGATCTTCCCCTCGCTGCCCCGGGAGCCGAAGCCGCCGGGGACGACGACGCCGTCGGCGTTCTCGAGGCGTTCGGCGTGGCAGTCGTCCATCTCGTCGGCGTCGACCCACTGCACGTCGACCTCGACGCCGCGCTGGATGCCGGCGTGTTTCAGCGCCTCGTGGACCGACATGTACGCGTCCTCCAGATCGTACTTCCCGACCAGCGCGACCTCGACGGTCTCCGTTCGGTCGCGGGTGACGAGGTCGCGCCATTCAGTGGACCGTTCCTCTTCGGGCAGCGCCTCGTCGGTCAGATCCAGCTCCTGCATCACGTACTCGTCGAGCCCCTCGCGCTCGACCATCAGCGGGACGTGGTAGACGTCCTCCACGTCGGGGTTGGAGAACACCGCGTCGGTGGGCACGTCACAGAACAGCGCGATCTTCTCCTTCGTCTTCGGGTCGAGTTCGTCCTCGCAGCGCCCGACCAGGACGTCGGGCTGAAGCCCGATCGACCGCAGCTCCTTCACGGAGTGCTGGGTGGGTTTGGTCTTCTGCTCGCCGTTCTTCGAGTAGGGGACCAGCGTGACGTGGGTGAAGAGGATGTCCTCCTCGTCCTCCTCGTGGGCGAACTGCCGCAGCGCCTCGAGGTACGGCATCCCCTCGATGTCGCCGACGGTGCCGCCGATCTCCACCAGACAGACGTCGCTGCCCTCCGCGGCCTCGCGGATGCGGCGCTTGATGTCGTCGGTGATGTGGGGGATGACCTGCACCGTCTCGCCGAGGTAGTCGCCGGCGCGCTCGCTCTCGATGACGTTCTGATAGACTTTCCCGGTGGTGACGTTGTGGTCGGAGGTCATGTCGACCCCGAGGAACCGCTCGTAGTTCCCGAGGTCCAGGTCCACCTCGCCGCCGTCCTTGAGGACGTACACCTCGCCGTGCTGGTAGGGGTTCATCGTCCCGGCGTCGACGTTGAGGTAGGGGTCGATCTTGACGGCGGTCACGTCGAAGCCGGCGTTCGAGAGGAGGCGCCCGGTGCTCGCGGCGGTGATGCCCTTGCCGAGGCCGGACATCACCCCGCCGGTGACGAACACGAACTTCCGTCCGAGGTCGGGGTCGTAGCGCTGCTGGTCCGTCGGCATACCGACCATCCCCGTCCCCCCGGCAAAACGATTTCGGAGGGACCCCGGGGTCGGTGGTGACTCCCGACCGATCCCGTCAGCGCTCCGAGACCGATCCCCGTCGATTCCGCTGGCGGTTCCGGGATCAGTCCCCCTCGATCCCGTCGATGGCGCCCCGGCTCCCGTCGGTGGCCGCGAACTGCCCCGCCGCCGAGGTCTGCCGGGAGACGGTCGTCACCCGGAGGACGTAGCTCGCGACGAGCAGGAACGGGGCGAAGGAGATTGCCTCGATCGCGGCGACGAGCAGGTGGCTCTCGGGCACCCACGCGAGGTAGTGGAGGAACGTCGCGGTCAGCGCGACCGCGGGAACGGAGGCCAACACGAGCCACCGCGAGAGGCTGGCGAACTCGGATTTGGTGTACAGCGTCTTGAAGTACTGTCGCGCCGCCGCGAAGTACTGGAGCAGCCGGAGCAGTTCGTCGATCGCCTCCTCGGCCGACGGCGAGAGCGCGTCGGCGTGCTCGGCGCGGATCCGCCGGAGATCGTTGATCTGCCGGTCGTGGTTGTAGTTCATCATCGCGACCGTCACGTCCAGCGGCGAGGAGGCGCCGTCGATCCCCTCGTTCATCCGGCCGGTCTCCGCGGCGAGGTCGTCGACGTACGCCGAGACGTTCTCGCGGGCGTCGATGTCGGCGGTCGCGATGTCGTCTTCGAGCCGCTGGGCGCGTTCGAGGATCTCCCCCGAGAGCGTCCGTACGAGCGGTCCGGGCGACGCGGGGACGTGCTCCTCGTCGACCACGCCCTCGAGCTGGCGGCGGAACTCGACGACGCTCTGGACCCGGCCGAACTGCTGGTCGAGGGGGTTCTGCTCGCCGGAGACGAACAGGGAGTTGATCGAGACGACGATCGAGAAGATCAGGAACGTGCCCGACAGCATCGTGTTCAGCAGCGGGACGGTCGCGTCCCGCCCGCCGAGGTGGTGGCCGTGAGGCAGCAGCGCGTGGCCCACGGGCGCCGCGAGCACGTAACCGACCAGCAGGACGACGGCCGTGACGTGCTGGCGGTTCCCCGTCAGCACCACCCACCGGAACAGGCGCGTGAACGGCCCCTCGTCCCGTCTGAAGCGCATGGTCGTTCTCTCGCCGCGCAGTTAGTTACCGCTTGCGACCCCGGACGCCGACCGTCAGATCTCGGCGAACAGCTCCTCGGCGTACGCCTGTGCGCGCTCGCGGATCGCGGCGGCGTCGACGCCGACGTGTTCGCCGTCCTCGTAGCGCACTCGGCCGTCGACCATCGTGAACGCCACGTCGTCGCCGTGGGCCGCGAACACGAGGTGGGAGACGGGGTCGTGGACCGGCGTCGCGCGCTCGCTGTCGGTCGTCAACCCCACGACGTCGGCTTTCCACCCCTCCCGGAGCGCGCCCACCTGCTCGAAGCCAGCGGCCTCGGCGCCGTTCTCGGTCGCCATCTCGAAGGCGGTCCCGGCGGCGACGGCGGTCGGGTCGTTGTCGTCGACCTTCGCGAGCAGGCTGGCCTGCCGCATCTCGGTGAACGCGTCGAGCGTGTTGTTGCAGGGCGGGCCGTCGTTTCCGAGGGCGACGGTGACCCCGCGGTGCAGGTAGTCCTCGACCGGCGCGATCCCGGAGGCGAGCTTCATGTTCGAGGACGGGCAGTGAGTGACGTTGGTGTCCGTGTCCGCCAGCACCTCGCGTTCGGCCTCGTCGGTGTGGACGCAGTGGGCCAGCACCACGTCCTCGCCGGTCAATCCCACTTCGTCGAGCCAGTGGACGTTCCGCATCCCGGTTTCGGTCTCGACGGCGGCGATCTCGTCCTCGTTCTCGCTGGCGTGGGTGTGGATCCGGACGCCGTCGTAGCGGTCGGCGAGTTCGCGGGCGCCGCGCAGGCACTCCTCCGTGCAGGAGACGGCGAATCTGGGAGTGACGGCGTACTGAATCCGACCGTTCTCGGTATCGTGGTACTGCCGGATCAGCGCCTCGCTGTCCCGGAGGGCCTGCTCGGTGGACTGTTGGAGGCCGTCGGGCGACTCCTTGTCCATCAGCACCTTCCCCATCCGGACGCGGATCCCGCGGTCGCGGGCAGCCTCGAACGCCTCGGCGGCGTGGTGGACCGAGAGGTGGTCGATCACGGTCGTCGTGCCCGAGGCCAAACACTCCAAATAGCCGAGGTCGGCCGCGAGCCGCATCCCCTCGGCGTCGAGGCCGGCCTCCATCGGCAGCACGTGGTCGAACAGCCAGTCGAGAAGTTCGGCGTCGTCGGCGACGCCGCGGCCGAGCGACTGGACGGAGTGGACGTGCGCGCCGACAAGCCCCGGGGCGACGATGTCGAACGCGCGGTGCTCGTGGGCCGGGAACCGCTCGCGGAGGTCGGCGGCGGGGCCGACGGCCTCGATTCGGTCGCCCGCCGTGACGACGGCGCCGTCCTCGATGGTCGTCTCGGCGTCGACGACGACCGTTCCGGTGAGTAGCATCCCCTGCGTGGGAGGGTGTGGAGGATTAAGAGGCTGACTATCGCCTACAGCGCCGGTCAGAGCCCCAGCGCCTCCAGCAGGTCGAACCCCCAGCCGAGGTGCGCCATCACGTAGTAGCCCACGTAGATCCCCACGATGGCGACGACGCCCGGGAGCGCCGGCGGTGCGGGGATCGGCAGTCGGAGGAACGTGAACAGCGCGCCGGTGATGATTCCGACCGCGAGAGCCGCGACGACGGCAGCGACGTTCATGGTTCCCGGAGCGACGCGGTCCGCGAACGTAAATGCGGCTATCGGCGGCAAGTACGCGCCGGGAGTCAGCAACGTTAACCGTCGCCCGGCCGGATTCACGGACATGAGCTACGAAGACGAGATGGAGAACCCCGAGAACCCCGTCGCGACGATCCACACCAGCCACGGCGACATCGTCGTCGAACTGTTCGAGCAGCGCGCGCCGACGACCGTACACAACTTCATCAGCCTCGCGACCCACGCCGAGGACTACGAGGACGCCGAGGTCGGCCCCGAGGGCGAGGCGTGGGAGGACGACGGCGAGAAGCGCGTCGACCCGCTGTACGACGACGTGGCGTTCCACCGCATCATCTCCGGGTTCATGATCCAGGGCGGCGACCCGACCGAGACCGGCCGCGGCGGCCCCGGCTACGAGTTCGAGGACGAGTTCCACGAGGAGCTCACCCACGACGGCCCCGGGATCCTCTCGATGGCCAACTCCGGCCCGAACACCAACGGCTCGCAGTTCTTCATCACGCTGGACGCCCAGCCCCACCTCGACGGCAAGCACGCCGTCTTCGGCCGCGTGATCGACGGGATGGACGTGGTGCGCGAACTCGGCAACGTCCCGACCGACCGCAACGACGAGCCGCAGGTCGAGGCGAAGCTCGAATCCGTCGATATCGACGAGTGACGGACCTGCAACCGCCGTTCTATCGATTTTTCTTTTCCCGAACCTCACGAGCGGCGTGTTTGCGCTCCACATAAGCGTTGCCGGCAAGGCTTATCCCTACTCGTGGTAGTTGTTCACATGCACAGCATGTTCGAGCAGTTCTCCAGCGGCTACTACCTGGGCGTGTTGTACGTCCAGCCGGGCGAAGAACGGGCCGCCCTCAACGTCGAGGACCACGAGGCGGTCAACCGACAGCTCTACGGCGACAGCGAGGGGATCGAGCGGCTCGACTCCCCGCTCGTGATGAAGCTCGACGGGACCCACTTCCCGGTACGGGGAGCCGAGGGCGTCCCGACGGGGACGCTGACGGTGCCCGAGTCGCTGGCCGACGACGACCTGCCGGCGCGCCGCGAGGTGCTGCTGGCCCGCCCCGAGCGCGCGGGGCAGCTGCTCAAGTACGGCGGCTGGGAGCCGGCGGACGCCGCGTAATCCGCCGACGGAAGCGGTTCGATCAGGGCGACGTACCGCCCCGGCGAGGCCACCCTTCGACGCCGTCGAGGGACCGAAAGCGGCCCATTACTTTAAGGCAGAAACACGGTAGTCCAGTCATGGCTACCCGACAACGCGCCAACACTGTCGTGGCTGAACAGCTTCAGGAGGCGCTCGACGCCGCCGAGTGCCCGGAGGTACGCTACCACATCCGGGAGTCGATGCAGCTGCTCCACCTCGACGACGAGGAGAACTGAGCCCCGAAGCTACAAACCCCTCCCAGCCCGCGGGTTCGGTATGCTCGACCGCCTGCTGGGCCGGCGCCGCCTGAAGGAGCGCATCGAGGAGCTCGAGGAGGAGTGTGAGAGCCTCCGGGCACGGGCCGAGTCGGCCAAGGAGAGCCGCGCCGAGGCCGTCAGCGCCCGTCAGGACGCCGAACACGAGATCAACAGGCTCGAAGACCGGATCACCGAGCTCGAAGACCGGCTCGACCGCGCCGAGGGCGACGGCGAGCCGGACTTGACGTTCCGCCACGAGGAAACCGCCAGCGGCGGCCGGGTCGAGGCCGTCGCCGACCGGCTGCGCAGCGTCGACGCCGGCCGCGAGGGCGCGCTGACCGCGTTCGTCGCCGACGACGAATCGGTGCCCGAGGCGGTCCGAGAGACGCTGGGCGACCGCGCCGGACTCGTCTCGCGGGCGGCACCCTGTCTGGTCTGTGCCGACGACGCCGGCCTCGTCGCGACCGCGCTCTCGCTCCCGGTCGAACCCGACCCGTTCGTCGAGTGGGACGACGGCTTCCGGGTCGATCCCGAGTGGGTCGGTCCGACGGGTCGGCTCTGCTTCGCGCTCGTGCGCTCGGACCGGTTCGCCCTCGGGGTGTACGAGGACGGCGAGCGCGTTGAGTTCGCGGGGTTCGAGAGCGACGTGATGAACGAACACTCGAAGGGCGGCTTCTCGCAAGGGCGCTTCGAGCGCCGCCGCGACGCCCAGATCGACGAGCACCTCGAGAAGGCCGCCGCGACCGTCG
>NZ_JBHUDH010000012.1:43024-43591 GCF_042678005.1 Halolamina salina
CCGTCAAGGAGCACGCGACCGACGCCGATCGCGTCGTGATCGTCGGCGAGCGCAGCGTGCTCGGCGAACTGCGCGAGCTCGCTGACACGACCGCCCGCGTCGACGCGACCGGCGACCCCGAAGAAGCGCTCGAGACGGCGTTCCGCGACTTCTGGAGCGTCCGCGTGCGGGGGCTCTGACCGTTCAGTCGGATTCCCGGACTGCACCGTCGCGGCCGACCGAAGCGAGTGCTACCGCGGACCACCGATTTATACCCCCGCTCCCCGATCCCTCCACCATGTCCGAACAGAGACGGCTCGCGATCCTCGCCCACGAGAAGTTCCCCGACCGCGCGAAGACCGCCCTCGGGGTGATGCGCTACAGCGACGACGAGACCGTCGCCGTGATCGACCGTGACACCGCCGGCAGCCGCGTCCGCGACCACACCGACACCGTCCCGGACGCGCCGATCGTCGGCTCCTTCACCGAGATCGACGAGGACGTGGACGCGCTGCTGATCGGGATCGCCCCGATCGGCGGCGGCTTCGACGAGTCGTGGCGGCCGGACGTACGCGCGGCACTCGAAGC
>NZ_JBHUDH010000012.1:43614-48936 GCF_042678005.1 Halolamina salina
ACGTGGTCGCCGGCCTCCACTACTTCCTCAACGAGGACGAGGAGTTCGCGACGCTCGCGGCCGAACACGGCGCGGATATCCACGACGTGCGCGAGCCTCACCCGGGGATCGGCGTCGCCGAGGGGAAATCCGACGAGATCGACGCCGAGGTCGTCCTCACGGTCGGCACCGACTGCTCGGTCGGGAAGATGACCGCCACCTGCGAACTGGTCGAGGCGGCCCGGGACGCCGGCATCGACGCCGGCTTCGTCCCCACGGGCCAGACGGGGATCATGATCGCCGGCTGGGGCAACCCCGTCGACCGCGTCGTCTCCGACTTCACCGCCGGCGCAGTCGAGGAGATGCTGCTCGAACGGGGCGACGAGCACGACGTGCTGTTCGTCGAGGGGCAGGGGAGCATCGTCCACCCGGCCTACTCCGCGGTGACCTGCGGCATCCTCCACGGCTCGATGGCGGACAAGCTGGTGCTCTGTCACGAGGCCGGCCGCGAGGTCGTCCACGGCTACGAGGACACCGACCTGCCGCCGATCGCGGAGTACGTCGACCTCTACGAGTCGCTCGCGGCGCCGGTCCACGAGACCGAGGTAGTCGCCGGCGCGCTCACCACGAAGGAGATCGACGGCGACGAGGCGGCCCGCGAGGCTGTCGAGGCGTTCGCCGACCAGATCGGCGGCGTCGCGACCGATCCCGTGCGCTTCGACGCCGCGGAGATCGTCGACGAGGTGGTCGGGGAATGAGCCTCGACACGGAGTTCGAACGCGTCTCGCTGCCGCTGGCGGACGCCTTTACCATCTCCCGAGGGACGACCGAGGCCGCGGAGAACGTGATCGTCAAGATCACCGACGAGGGCGGGATGACCGGAATCGGCGGCGCCGCGCCCTCGGCGCACTACGGCGAGACCGCGAACACCGTCGAGGCGGTGCTGCCGGACCTGCTCGACGTGGTCGAGGAGGTCGGCGACCCTCACGCGCTGACGACGATCGAGGAGCGAATGCGCCACGTCGTCGAGCGCAACCCCGCCGCGCGGTGTGCGGTGTCGATCGCGCTGCACGATCTCGCCGCCAAGCGGACCGGGCTTCCCCTCTACCGGATGTGGGGGCTGGACCCCGAGTCGACGCCGACCAGTTCGTTCACCATCGGCCTCGACACGACCGAGAAGATCCGCGAGAAAACCGAAGACGCCGTCGAGGCGGGCTACTCGACGCTCAAGGTGAAACTGGGCACCGACCGCGACCGCGAGATCATCGAGGCGATCCGCGAGGAGGCGCCCGACGCGACGCTGCGCGTCGACGCCAACGAGGCGTGGACGCCGCGCGAGACGGTTCGGAACTCGGCGTGGCTCGCGGACCACGGCGTGGAGTTCATCGAGCAGCCGGTGCCCGCCGAGGACCCCGAGGGCCTGCAGTTCGCCTACGAGCGCAGCGAACTGCCGATCGCCGCCGACGAGTCCTGCGTCACGCTGGAGGATATTCCAGAGATCGCCGACAAGTGCGACATCGCGAACCTCAAGCTGATGAAGTGCGGCGGGCTGCTCGAGGCGAAACGGATGATCCACGCCGCCCGCGCCGAGGGGCTGGAGGTGATGCTCGGCTGCATGATCGAGAGCAACGCCAGCATCGCTGCCGGTGCCCACCTCGGCCCGCTGCTGGACTACGCCGACCTCGACGGCTCGCTGCTGCTGGATTCGGACCCCTACGAGGGCATCGACCTCGCCGGGGGGGAGATGCGGCTGGCGGAACTGGGGCTGCCCGGCACCGGCGCGCGGGAGGCGTAGTCGCTCACTCCTCGAACGACGCGTCCCGGTCGGTTTCCCGCAGGATGAACGGGCCGATCGAGAGCGTCCGCTTGGTGACGGTGACGATGCGGAGCATGTACGCGAGCAGCACCGCGAACGGGAGCAGCGCGACGGCGACGACGCCCGCGATCTGCAGCAGCGCGATCGGGACGCCCGCGACGGCGCCCGGGGCCGCGTCGAAGAACAGCAGCGCCCACGTCGACACCAGCAGCGACGGCAGCGACGTCCAGAGGATGGTCCGCGAGAGGTCGATCAGCTCCCACTGGAAGTACAGCGTCTTGAAGTGCTCGCGGGCGGGCCCGAACAGTTCGAGCACGTCCGAGAGCGCCGCCAGCCGGTCGGCCGCCTCGTCGTTCAGGCTGTCGGCGTGTTCGGCCCGGAGCCGCCTCGCGGTGTAGAGCTTCCAGGAGTAGTTGAAGTCCAGCGCCGCCGAGATGACCTCGAACTCGCCGAACCGGGCGCCCTGGAGGTCCGAACGGACCCCCTCGCTGTTCTCCCGGATGGCGTCGACGAACTCGGTAACGCGCTCCCGGAGATCGTCGTCCTCGAGTTCCTCGACCGCCGTCGATACCTCGTCGGCGCGCTGCTCGGTGGCGTTGACGAGCGCCCGGAGGAACGCCGAGGGTTCGGTCGGGCTGACGGGGTCCTCCAGCAGGTCGGCCACGTCCGAGCGGAACGTCATCGCCTCCTCCATCCGACCGCGCTGGTCGCCGACGGCGCCCTGCTCCTGGGAGAGCACCAACTGCGAGAGCGTCAGCACGAGCGTCACGCCGGTCACCGTCGACCCGACGAGCGCCTGCGACAGCGTCTCGACGGGGTCGCCCTCGGCGAGCAGCGGGAACGGCTCCGGGTGGAGCACCCCGCCGACGACGACGCCGAGGAACAGGGCGCCGGCGACCCCCAGCGCGACCAGCCGGCGGTCCGCGGCCATGTAGAGCCAGAGCTTGGCGGTGCTCACGTCCGCACGCTCCCGGATTGAGTCGCTGGTCCGACCTCTGGTGCCGTCGTCGCTCACGGGGGTTCACCGTCGTTCGGGGAGGGCGAGGCGGCGCGGGGGGTCACTCCTCGTCCCGAAGCTCCTCGAGTTCGCTCTCGATCTCGGGGTCTGCCGGCTCGCTCTCCGTCTCCTCGCTCGACGACTCGTCGGCGTCGGTATCGGCGCCGTTCGAGTCCACGTCCTCGCCGAGTTCGCCTTTCAGCGTCGCGAGCTCGGACTCGACCTCGGTGTCGGTCCGCCCCTGTTCGAGCTCGCGGTCGATGCGGTCCTCGTCGGAGAGGGCGCTCTCGAAGGCGCCCGACTCCTCGAGTTCGTCCATCGCCTCCGCGCGGGCCTCCATCTCCTCGGTGCGCTCCTCGGAGCGTTCGATGGCGCGGGTCACGTCGGCCATCTCGTCGCCGGCGCCGGTCATCGCCTCGGAGACGCGCGTCTCAGCCTCGGCGGCGTCGTGGCGCGCCTTCAGCGTCTCCTTCTTCGTGCGGAACTCCTCGATCTGGCTCTGGAGCTCCTCCTTCTTCTCGACGAGGCGGTCCTGTGACTCCTGGAGGTCGGCGATCTGGGCCTCCAGATCCTCGATCTCGTTCATCTTCGACTTCTTCTTCTCTAACGCCTCGCGGGCGAGGTCGTCGCGGTCCTGCCGGACGGCCTCGCGGGCCTGTTCGTTGTGCTTCTCGACGTTCTCCTCCAGCCGGCGCTTCTGGATCTCCAGCCGTTTCTTCTGGGTCGTCAGGTCGGCGATACCCTGTTTGACCTCCTGCAGCTGGTCGCGCATCTGCTCGTAGGAGTAGTCGAGCGTCTCGTTCGGGTCTTCGGCGCGGTTGAGCACCGAGTTCACCTTCGACCGCACGATGTAGGAGGCGCGCGAGAGGATTCCCATGGCCGGGTATGCGGTCGTCAGCGCCTTAAAGTTCCCGCGGAGCCGCGGTTCCGAGCGGAAGGCGCTTGGCGGCGGCGGCCCCAGCCCGACCCATGAGCGACAGCGAGCCGATCGTGATCCCGAGCGCGCGGGACGTGCGGGCGAACCTCGATGAAGGTGCGGCCGGCGATGATCGGCCGGCCGTAGCTGGCGAAACTGACGCCTGCGTCGTCGCCTGCCCACCCCACCCACAGCAGGGCGGCCACCGCGGCGACGGCCGCCTCGTCGGGATCAGCGACCACCTCACCGCGGCCGGCGTCGACTGCCTGCGGTTCGACTACGGCGACTGGGACGAGGGGTACGGCGAACTCGGCGACACGTACGCCGCGATCGAGTGGGCGAGCGAGCGCTACGACCGGATCGGACTGACGGGGTTCAGCTTCGGCGCCTGCCTGACGCTGCTGGCGGCCGGCGGGACCGAAGTCGACGGCAGCGCGGGCGCCACGCCGGATCTCGCCGCCGTCGCCGCGCTCGCGCCGCCCTCGCGGCTGAACGACGACCTCAACGCGGTGCCGGCGATGGAGCGGATCGAGGCGCCCGCGACGGTGGCCTACGGCGAGCGCGACGACCTCGCGGACTGGGAGCCGGTCGTCGAGCGGGCCGAGGAGCTGGGCTGGGAGACGACGGCGCTGTCGGCGGATCACTTCTTCGTCGGGCGGACCGAGAGAGTGGCCGAGACCATCGGGGGGTTCCTGCTCGACTACTGCGCCTCGCGGTAGCCCGTGACGACGTAGCTCGCGGTCAGCACGACGACCATCGCGAGCACGAACGCCCAGAAGCCGGCGGAGAGGGCGCCGGCGATCAGCGACGGCGAGAACCCCGTCTCGGTCAGCCGCCAGCCGAACAGTGCGGCCGCCGCGAGCGCGCCGACGACGAACGGGGCGAGGAAACGCGGGTCCCACAGCGATCCCCCGGTGTCGGCGTAGCTCGTGACGTAGTTCCGGAACGTGCCGACGAAGACGTACACCGCGAACGCCCAGAGCAGGCCGCTGAGGACCGCCGTGAGGACGTTCACGAGGCCGAACCCGTCGGTACCGCTACCGAACAGCGAGCCGGCGGTACCGACGAAGAAGGCGGCGACGACGAGGACGTGCCACGGTTCGAAGCGGTCGGGGAGGGCCATACTGGCCGGGGTCGAAGGGGCGAAAGAAAAGCGTGCCGGCGTCAGTTGTACTCCCGCCAGGTGTTGTCGCACTCCTTGCAGCGCAGGAACCGCGTCGGCGGCTCGTCGGCGGAGGCGGTCTGCTTGATGTCGTACCACGCCTCGTTGTGGCCGCACTCCTCGCAGGTCACGTCCGAGGCGGTGGGTTTCCCCTCGTACTCGGCGTCCTCGTCGGCCTCGATCAGGTCGCCCTCGGTCTGTTCGTCGGTGGAGACGAACGCCGCCTCGGCCTCCTCGTCGCGGGGCTGGGTGGCGTCGCACTCCTGACAGACCATCAGGTCGCCCTCCGCGACCATCATCGAGCCGCAGTCGTCGCAGAACTGCATACCCGAGGAAGGGGACCGCCGCAGGAAAGGCTGTTCACTCCTCCCCGGTGGTGAACCCCGAGAACGCCTCGTCGTCGGCGGCGACCTTCGGGCAGCCCCGGACCCGGAAGTGGCCGTTGTCGACCA
>NZ_JBHUDH010000013.1:0-2617 GCF_042678005.1 Halolamina salina
CGCTGAACTGCCGCGCCGCGGGCGCCAGAGGCGGGCTACCCGACCGCGACGCCGTTCGGGCGTTCTTGGCGGGCCGGGACGCTTGATCGCCGAGGCGTTCGGTCCCGCCCACAGGATTATCCCTATCGGTGTGCTAACGAGTGTAATGGCAGACGACAAGCAAGGCCGGGAGAAGCAGGCCGCCGACGAGGAGCGACGACAGCGCGAGCGTGCGCTTCGAACCGAACTGGAGCGATACGACGAGGCCGAGCCGCCGATCGACGACGCCGAACTCGACGAGATCGAGGCCGAACTCGAGACGGTCTCCTTCCCCGCGACCGGCGCCGAGATCGTCGACACCGTCGGTAGGCGTCGAGTCGCCGCAGGGCAGGAGACGTACGCCGTCGAGGAACTACTCCCCGAGGCCGAAGTCGAGACGTACGAGTCGCCAGCGGTCGTCCGGAGCAGGATCCAGCGGCCGACGATCGCGATGGCGATGAAGCGAATCGTCGAAGCGAGCGAGACGATCCCGAACGTGGAGTACTCGGCGAGCCAGCGCGACGCCTACGAGAAGACGCTCCGCGCGCTGCAGGCGGTCGACACGCTCGACGAGGACGAGGGCGTCCGCGCGATCACCGACTGGATCGTCGAGCGGATCGAGGAGAAGGGGAAGCTCCCCGGCTCGCGCGACGTGCGCCGGGAAGCGGGGAAGCTCACGCGGGAGAGCGGCTACGAGGTGCGGAACGACGAGTGGCTGGGGATCTGACCCCGCCCCGAATCGGCCGCTAACACTCGCGTCACCGGGTGGGAGCCACGTCGGGGAACGGATTTACCCGTGGGGCGAGAAGTCAGTAACACGAGACAATTATGTCCGACGCACCCACGCAGGCCGACGAGAGCGACATCCCCGTGACCGCCGAGAAGCCCGACAGCCCCGTCGGGGTCACCGGCGTCGACCACATCACGCTGATCGGGAGCAACGAGGAGGACACCGTCGAGTACTACCGGGATATCCTCGGCATGCCGCTGGTGCTGCGCCAGCCGAACCTCGACGACCCCGAGGCGACCCACCTGTTCTTCGACGCCGGCGACGGCCGGATCATCACGTTCTTCGTGAAGGACGACCGCCCCTCGGACAACCGACCCAAGCGCGTCGGGATGGGCGGCGTCCACCACCTCGCGTTCAGCGTCGACGGCGAGCGCCTCGCGGAGATCGCCGAAGGGCTGGAGGACGCGGGCTACGGCTACAACGAGTTCGACCGCGGCGCGTTCCACTCGCTGTACACCCGTGACCACAACGGGCTCACGATCGAACTCGCCGCCGACAAGTTCGAGATCCCCGACGACCGCCGGGGCGAGGTGCTGGCCCACGCGCAGGCCCACCGCGTCGACGCCGGCGACGAGTACGTGAAGGACGAGCACATGCGCGCCGCGCTGGAGGAGCTCGACATCCCGATCGAGGAGATCGAGATCCCCACGACGGCGTCCTCCGGGACGGGGGGACTGTGAGCGAGCGGGAGCCCGAACTCGACACGCTTTCGCCCGACGCGGGCAGTGACAGCGAGACGACTGCCCCGGACACGCCGGGGATCCACCACGTCTCCGTCGTCAGCGGCGATCCCCACGGGACGCTGACGTTCTACCGCGACGTGCTGGGGATGCGGTTGGTCAAGCGCACCGTCAACCACGACGAGCCGGCGGTCCACCACCTCTACTTCGGCGACGGGACGGGCACGCCCGGAACCACGTTCACCGCGTTCCCCTACCCGCTCGACGCCGGCGGCCGTCGCGGTGCCGGGCAGCCGAGCGAGACGGCGTTCGCGGTCCCCGAAGGGAGCCTCGCTTACTGGCGCGACCGCCTCGAGGACCACGGCGTTGCGACCGACGAACCGACCGAACGGTTCGACGAGCCGACTCTCACCTTCACCGACCCGGACGGCCTCGACCTCGCGTTAGTCGAGAGCGCCGCCGCCGGCGTCCTCGGGACCGACGAACTCGCCGTCGATCCGTGGGCCGAGACGGTTCCGAGCGAGCACGCGATTCGGGGCGTCCACTCGGTCACGCTGCGCTCGAACAGTCCCTACGTCACCGGGCGCGTGCTGGAGCTGTTCGGGTTCGGCCTCGTCGGGCAGGCGGGCGACCGCGTCCGCTACGTCGCCGGCGCCGACGGCGTCGAGACCGAGGGGCTGGACGCCGACACGACTGATCTCGCGCGGGACCCCACACCGGGGACCGTCGTCGACCTCTACGCCCGCGAGGAGCCGTGGGGGAAGGAGGGCGCCGGGACGGGCCACCACGTCGCGATCCGCGTGCCCGACCGCGCGGCGCTCGAGGCGTGGCGCGACCGACTGATCGACGCCGGGCTCTCCCCGTCGCCGGCCCGGGACCGATACTACTTCGACTCGGTGTACGTCCGCGACCCCGGCGGCGTGCTGTTCGAGATCGCGACCGACGGTCCCGGACTCACGCGCGACGAGCCGACCGACGAACTCGGGAGCGACCTCCGCCTGCCGCCGTGGCTCCGGGAGGACGAGGCGATGCTCCGCGAGCAGCTCCCGCCGCTCGACGAACCGGTACAGCACGACGCCGATCCGGAGCGCCGCGAAGCGACGGATGAGTGATCTCCCGACCGTCGGCG
>NZ_JBHUDH010000013.1:2655-10376 GCF_042678005.1 Halolamina salina
GCTGCGCTGGTCCTGCTCCACGGCCGCGGCGCCCGTCCGGGCACCGTCCTCGACCTCGCCGACGAACACGACCGGTCCAGTGTGACCCACATCGCTCCGGAGGCGTACCACGACACCTGGTACCCCCACGCCGCCACGGCCGAGCGGGAACTGAATCAGCCACACCTCGACTCGGCGCTTCGAGCGGTCGGCGACGCCGTCGAACTGGCGCTCGACGCCGGCGTTCCGCGGGAGAAGGTGGTCGTACTCGGCTTCTCACAAGGCGCCTGCCTCGCCGCCGAGTACGTCTACCGGAACCCCGAGCGCTACGGCGGGCTGGCCGCACTCAGCGGCTGCCTGATGGGGCCGGAGAACACGACGCCGCCCGATACCGAGGAAGGGAGCCTCGACGGGACGCCCGCCTTCTTCGGCTGCGACCGAACCGATCCGCACATCCCCGCGTTACGGGTCCGAGAGTCCGCCGACGCCTACCGCGAGCGCGGTGCCGAGGTGACGGAACGGCTCTACGAGGGGCTCGGCCACCAGGTGAACGAGGACGAGATGGACTGGGTCCGGGCCACCCTCGACGACCTGCTCGACTGATCGGGCGAACTCTTTTGAACGAGAGCGCAGGCAGGGCCGTCGATGCGCTGAGAACCGACCCGGGGCGTCTGCGGGTGTGCGGCCACACGCCTCGGGCACGCGACGGCCGCCTGTTCGCTACTCCGCCTCAGCAGCAGCGCCAGAGTCGACGACCTACTCCCGGACCTCGTCGGCGGCGGCGACCAGCTCCCCGGTCCGCTCCTCGCTCACGGGCTCGCCGGAGGCCGACCCCGACTTGAGCGCGGTGCCGACGATGACGCCGTCAGCGATCGAGAGGATCTCCCCGACCGTGTCGGCGGTGACGCCGCTGCCCACGAACAGCGGTACGTCCAGTCCGAACTCCTCGCGGCGGTCGGCGGCGCGCTGAAGCTCCTCCCGGTCGACGGCGTGGCCCGTGCCCATCCCCGAGACGACCGTGGCGTCGGCCAGCCCCCGCTCGACGTTGTCGGCGAAGGACTCGGCGGTGAAGTCCTCGGCAGCGATGGGTGCGGAGTGTTTCACGTCGTGGTCGGCGAACACCGCTACGTCGGCGCCGAGGCGCTCGCGCTCCCGCATCGTCTCGTAGGCCTTCCCCTCGATGATCCCCTGATCGGCGACGCGCGCGCCGGTGTGGATGTTCACCCGCATGAACTCCGCGCCGACGGCCTGCGCGACCGCGAGATCCGCCGCGGCGTCGTTCCGGAGCACGTTCACGCCCACCGGCAAGTCGACCTCGTCGGCGACCGCACCCGCGGCGTGGGTCATCGAGGCGACGACGTGTTTGGGCACGTCGTCGGGGTAGAACGGCGCGTCGCCGAAGTTCTCGACCATCACGGCGTCGACGCCGCCGGCCTCGAGTGCCCGGGCGTCGGCACGCGCCCGCTCGATCACGGCCGCGCGGTCGCCGTCGAACTTCGGCGCGCCCGGCAGCGGGTCGAGGTGAACCATCCCGACGATCGGCTGGCTCCGTCCGAACGTGGCTTCGAGATCCATAGCCGAGCGTCGAACCGACTCGGGTAAGCTCTGACGACTCCGGGTCGGGCTACGCCCAGAGCTCCGTCTCTTCGCGGAGGCCGCCGGTGATAATCGAGCGCACGGCCTCGATCTCGCTGTCGACTTCGGCAGTGTTCTCCAGCAACACGGTCTCGCTGGGGAACAGCTGTTCGCCCAGCACGAGGCCGTGGTCGCGAGCGGTGTTCCCAGTGACGGTGAGGTAGTCGCCGACGCCGGCCTCGGCGATGGCGGCCTCCTCCTCCTGCCCGTTCTCGGGGTAGACGAACTCGACGCCGTCGAGGGCGTCCATCCCCAGCACCGCCTCCACCAGCCGCTCGTAGCGCGGCGAGATGCAGAGCGGGCCTTCGTAGTCGGCCAGGAACGCCCGGTCGAGGTCGGTGCCGGAGGGGACGGTCTCGGGCGTCCCGAGCAGCGTGTGGTACACCGTATCACCGAGCCCAGTGACGACGCGCACGTCGGACTCCGTCGGGTCGATCCGCTCGTTCACGGCGGCGAGGTTGTCGACCCCCTCCGGACCGAGGGAGACGACCTCTTCCAGCACCAGATCGGCGGCGTCGAAGCCGAGCGCGAACTCGTGGGTGCGAAGCGCGCGGAACGGCTCCTCCCGTCCCACGAGGTGGACCGGCGTCCCGTCGAGCTCGACGGTGAGGCTGTCGAAGACGATCCGGCGGGGTTTCCCCTCGCGGTCGTCACGGATCAGTGTGAACTCCGGACCCAGCGGGTCGGTGGGCATGGAGTACTCGAGCAGCCGCTCGTAGCTCCCCTTCTCGGCGGTCTGTTCCCCCTTCGTGATCGCCTTCTCGTAGCGGAGCACGGAGGTCACTTCGTCGACCGTCGCGTCGGCGTCGGGGGTGTCGGCGACGGTGGCGACCCGCTCCAGCACCGCCTCCAGCGGCCGCCCCTTCCGGGGAACCGCGACGGGTACCGGCTCAGTCATTACCTGTGCGACGGGGCCGACAGAAAAAGCGGTTGCGGAAGGGGCGTGTCACAACGGCTAAGCCGCGTCGGCCCGCGCTCACCGACGTGACCTACGGTGACGGCCGCTGAGACGGTCCTCCTCGTCGGCGTCGTACTCGCCGTGTGGGGTGCGGCCAGCGTGCTGTTCGACGCCGCCCTCGGCGGCGGGAACCACCGGTTCGTCGCCTACCTCGTCGGACTCTTGCTCGGGCTGGCGCTCGTCGGCTACCTGTTGGTGACGCGCCTCTGAGGTCGGAGGGTGGCGCCGTCTGGCACCGCGTCAGTGTTCGTCGCCGGCGAACTCCACCCGGGTACCGTCGTACCGGCAGTCTTCGAGGGCGTGCTTGGCGTCGATCCCCGCGTCGTGGGGAGTCGGGCCGAAGCCGACGCCGACTTTGAGCTCCACGCCGGCGTCGTCGCTGACGTGTTCGATGGCCTCCAGGTACTCCGCCTCGGTCATCTCCGGGACGACGGAAATCACGTTGTCGCCGCCGACGAAGAACGAGAGCGCGCCGTGGGCCTCGCGCATGTACCGCATCAGGCTGGCGTACGCCTGCTCGATGCGGATGAACGAGTCGAACTCGTTCAGCCGGTCGGTGTACTTCCCGGTCGCGTCGTTCACGTCGAAGTGGGCGATCGACACGTCGCCGGCCTCGGGTGGCCGGTACTCGCCGCCGAGCACCTCGCGTCGGGCGCGATCCTGCGCGCTGCCGGCCGCCTGCACGCGCTCGGTCGCGCCCTCGAGCGCCTCGATGGGGACGGGGTCGACCGCGGTCCCAAGGCTGACGGAGATCGGGTAGCGGTTGCCGATCGACTCCTGCAGGAGTTCGTGGTCGGTCCGGTCGAGCCCGTTGGTGACGGCGACCATGTTGTCGAACCGGGTGAAGAAGGCGTAGCCGTCCCGCGAGCCGACGAACTGCGCGATGTCGGCGAACAGTCGGGACTGCAGGGTCTGGAGGTCCATCTCGCGGCGCGGTTCCGGCTCAACGGTCCACGGGCCGTAGTTGTCGATCTGGATATGGGTAAGCTGCGGACGGGTCACGTTACCTGAAGTAGGTCGGCTGTCGCAGTTGTAGTTTGGTATTCCCGAATGCGTGACGCTACCGCAGCGGCGACAACAGAAGCCCGGCGTAGTACTTCGGCGCGCTCTTCCGCGAGCGGGCCAGCGCCACCCGCAGCGCGTTCGCGGCGTCGTCGAACACGCCCGGCCCGTGGCCGACGAGCACGCTGTCGGGCGAGAGGCCGCCGAGCGCGGTCTGCGGCGGGAACAGCCGCAGTGCGGGGTGGACGCCCAGACGCTCCACGCCCGTCGTGAAGAACTCGGCTGTGCCGACTGCTTCGGGGACGATCAGCGTCCCGCGGTCACGGTCGTATAGCGCCACCTCGTGCCAGAGTCGGTTGTCGACGACCGTGATCGCCCGGAACTCGGTGTCGGGGAGCGTCCGACTGTACCTCTCGGTCTCGGCGTCGAGGTCGTCGGCGACGTCGGAGAGCGGTTCGGGGAGCGAGACGGGCACGTCGTGGCGTTGCGCCACCGCGGCGGCGTCGCGCTTGTGCCGGTCGAGCAGGAGCGTCACTCCCGCAACCTCGCCCAGGTCCGCGAGCTCGTCGTCGAGTCCGGGGGCGTCGACGGGGTCGATCACCCAGAGGCCGTCGTCGGTCTCGACCGCGTGGCTGGTGCGGTGCATCTCGCCGACCTCCTCGGCGAGCGTCCAACTGATACCGCCGTCCCAGCGGTCGACGACTTCCAGAGTAGCCATGGACGGACGTTGGATCGCCCGCGGCTTAACTATCCCCGGCACCGGACCCGTGGGTTCGGTTGGCCGTTCGTGACCGTTCGCGTCGCAGTCGCGTTGCCCCGAACGTAGCCACGCCGAGAACGGCGCCGAGCTTGCCCGGGGAGGTGCACGCCGCACTACTCCAGCCCGGAGGACGGGACGTTGTACCGCGTCAGGTCGGCCACGAGCCCGTCGCCGTCGATCAGTTCGACCGCCGAGGAGTTCGCGGCGTATCGCTCGGCGGTGGTGGCGAACGACGAACTGGTGACGATGACGACACGGTCGGCGTCGCCGCGGGCGATCGTGCTCTCCAGTTTCTGGATCACCTCTCGGCCGACCGTGTTCCCCTCCGCGAACTGCTTGACCTGGATCGCGATCCGCTCGACGCCGTTCTCCGCCCAGACGTCGACGCCCAGATCCCGGGAGCCGGCGGTGACGGTCGTCTCGTACCCCTTCTGCTCGTAGAGGTTGGCGACGAGGTGCTCGAACGCCTCCCAGGAGAACTGATACAGCTCGTCACGGGACCACATCGACCCCTGCATCTGCTGCATCCGACGGTACGGCTCCAGCACCGGATCGGGGTCGCCGCTCTCACGCGCCTCCTCGATCGCGCGGCGCCACTCCCGGGCGTCGACGGCGGGATGTCGCCGCCACTCCTCGACGAACGCCGCCAGTTCGCCCGTCAGCGTCTCGATCTCCTGTTCGACGAGGCGATCGATCCGGTCGAACTCGGCCGAGAACGCCTCGGGAGCGAGCGGAACCCCGTCCTCGATCCGTTCACGCATCTCGTCGACGATGGCGTCGATAGAGAGCGACGGGAACGCCGACTGATACTCCTCGACGGTGTCCATCGAGTCGACGAGCGTTCGCACCCGCTTGAGCTCCGACCCCTCCCGGAGCGACTCGCGGTGGCGGAGCGCAGTCCTGACGGCGTCGGCCCACTCGACGATCGACTGGTCGGGATCGTCGGCGGCGAGTCGGTCGAGCCGTTCGAGGACGGCGGCGAACAGCTCCCCGCTGCGGACCGCGTCGTCCGGCGACTGCTCCGCCGACCGTACGATCTCGTCCAGTCGGTCGAGGTACGGCTCGCTCGGCGCCGTCGCGGCCTCGATCCTGTCTCGGACCCTTCGATAGCGCTCGACCAGCTCCGTCGCCCGCTCGGCCGTTCCGAGCCAGTCCTCGTCGAGTAACTCCGGGTAGCGCCCCTCGTCGAGCGTCCCGTCGTAGATCGAATCGAGCCGATCGCCGATCGGTGCCGGAAGGAGTTCCGCGAGCAGTTCCCGCTCGAACGGCGTCGGCGACTCGGGGAGCAAACCGAGCAAGCGCTGCCGGGCGGCCGTCGCGAGCCCGCTGTCGAGCCGATCGGTCAGTTCTCGGTGACTCTCCTCGTGTTCGTCGGGGGCACTCGGCGCCAGCCGGTCGTCGATCGTCCGGAACCGCTGGATCGCCGTCTCGTACTGGCCGGCGTCGACGGCGCGCTCGGCCGACCGGAGCAGGTCGAACAGTTCGTCGACCGACTCCTCGAACCGTGACACGGTCATCTCGGTTTCGAGTCGGCTCCGCCGCTGCGTGATTTCGTCGACTTCGTCGTCGCGGTCGAGCGCGGCCGCGAGCAGTTCCGCGCTCCGGTAGCACGCCATCGACTGCTCGAACTCCCCGTCGTCGGCGAGTGCCTCCCCCGCCTGTAGCGTCCGTTTCTGAAGTCGGTCCAGGCTCCCGACCCGGTCCGCGATGACCGCGGTCGCGATCTGTCTTCGGTTGTCCTCGATCTCCTCGGGGTAGTCGTCGAGGTCGATCCCCTGCCGAAGCCCGTCGGCGGCGTCGAAGACGGCGACCGCGTCTTCGTACTCCCGCTCGCTTCGGAGCGTCTCGCCGATTTCGATGACCCGTTCGACGAGCTCCCGCTTGGCCGCCTCGGGAGCGTCCCGATGGGTCACGGTCGCGGCTTCGAGGAACGTCTCGGCGCGCACGAGCGGGACCGCCAGCCGGAGGCGCGAATCGAGGTGGTCTTGCAGCACGTCCCGATCGGCGGGCGTCACGTCGCCCTCCGGCGTCGCCGCCAGCACAGCGAGGGCGGTGTTTCGGACGTCCTGATCGCGAACGTCGTCGGCGAGCAGGCTGTCCACCGCGGTGGCGCGGTCGACCTTAGTTCGTTTGTAGGTCTTGTAGACGAACCACGGAGTGGCGAGCGCGTAGAACACCAGCGCGACCCCGACCAACGCGTTCACCGCGGGAATGATCGAGATGATCAGGAGGATCACGGTCAGGACGACCAACAGTAGCAACCCACTGAGTATCGTCCGGGGGAGCGTCGGTTCGCCCCCTAACAGGAGGTCTTCGCCGTCGAGTATGGCCCAGCTCCCGAGCGCCAAGGACAGCCCGCCTATCGCTCCGGCGACGCCGAGGAGGAGCGTTCCGCCCCAGAGGAGCTGTATCCCCGGGGCCAGCCTGTAGACGACTGTGGCGAGTACGAACGTGAGGACGGGGACGACGAACGTCGAGAGATACCCGAGGACCAGATACCGGCCGTAGCCGGCCTCTATCCGCTCGTAGTAGTCGGTGAGCCGGGACTCCGACCAGACGGTTTCCCCCTCGAAGTCGTCGCCACAGTGGTGGCACTCCTCCCAGTCCGGCGGCGAGAGGTGGCCGCAGGAACTGCAGTAGTTCACCGGTGACACCATCGGGATGCACCACCGTACCTCCCTCCGGCAGATAAAGGCCCCTCTTCGGGCAATCGACCGGGGGGGAGCGTCGTTCGTCCGCTCGACTACGCCACCGGACCCGGGAACCTCGCCCCAGCGCTTACCCCGCCCACGCCCCTACCGTGAGCCATGAGCGACGAGATCGCGGCGGCGTTCGACGGTGTCGATCCGGCCGATGTGCCCGAATCGGTCGACCGCGCGGCGCTGGAGCGGATGCGCACGGTCGCGATGGTGCTCGACGAGTCGGTCGAGATCCCGGTGATCGAGTACCGGATCGGCGTCGATCCGCTGCTCTCGATGCTCCCCGGGGTCGGCGACGCGCTCAGCGCCGGCATCTCGCTGTACATCGTCGTCGAGTCGGCCCGGCTGGGCGTCTCCTTCGGGACGCTGTTAGGGATGCTCGCCCGGATCACCGTCGACTTCGCCGGCGGCTCGATCCCGTTCGTCGGGCCCGTCTTCGACGCCGCGTTCAAATCGAACAAGTGGAACGTCGAGGCCGCGGTGGACGACCTGTTCGGCGAGGAGCGGGACGAGGGCGACGACGCGGTGACGATCCCGGTCACCTCGCCGGAGTAGGCCGGGCGGCGCCTTTTCGACCCCGCCGGCCGTAGGGGCTTCCATGAGCTACGACGGCGCCATCCTCGACGTGGACGGGACGGTGGTCCGGGGCGAGCGGCTGCTCCCGGGCGCCGAGGCCGGGCTCGGGGCG
>NZ_JBHUDH010000013.1:10456-14218 GCF_042678005.1 Halolamina salina
GGGTATCGACGCCGCCAGCGACGAGATCCTGACCGCCGGCGCGAGCACGGTCGCGTACCTCGGCCGCCACCACGCCGGCGAGACGGTGTACCTCGTCGGCGAGCGGGGCTTACGTGAACAGTTGGAGAACGCGGGGTTCGACACCGTCGTCGCCGGCAGGCACGGCAACCCCGAGCGCGGCGTCGACGTGGCGGTGGTGTCGATCGACCGGGAGTTCGACTACGACACGCTCACGACCGCCGCGCGGACGATCAGGAGCGAGGAGCTCCCGATCGTCGGCAGCGACCCCGACGCGGTGATCCCCGCCGGCGACGGCGACGTGCCGGGGTCGGGGGCGATGATCGCGGCCGTCACCGGCACCGCCGAGCGCGAGGCCGACGCGGTGCTCGGCAAGCCCCACGCGATCACTCGGGAGCTGGCGCTCGACCGGCTCGACTGCGACGCCGCGGACTGTCTGGTCGTCGGCGACCGCCTCGATACGGACATCGCGCTGGGCGCCGGCGCGGGGATGACGACCGTGCTCGTGCGCTCGGGCGTCACCGACGACGCGCGGCTCGAACGCTCGCCCGTGACGCCGGACTACGTCGTCGACGACCTCTCGGGGATCGAATCGGTGCTCGACGGAACTGCCCCGCGGTACGGCTGAGCCGGAGTCGAACCGCTTAACCGCGGTTCCGCCGCATCGCCGGACATGAGCGAGCCGCGGATTCTGGTGACCAACGACGACGGGATCGAGAGCCCGGGGTTCCGGGCGCTGTACGAAGCACTCGAGGACGTGGGCGATCCGGTCGCGGTCGCGCCGTACTCGAACCAGAGCGCCGTCGGCCGCGCCCGGTCGTTCGAGGCGACGGTCCACGAGTACGAACTCGGCTACGCCGTCGAGGGGACGCCCGTGGACTGCGTGATCGCCGGCGTCGAGGCGCTCTGCCCCGACGTGGACGTGGTCGTCGCCGGCTGCAACAAGGGGGCGAACCTCGGATCGTACGTGATGGGCCGCTCCGGCACCGTCTCGGCGGCCGTCGAGGCCACCTTCTTCGACGTGCCGGCGATCGCCGTCTCCCAGTACGTCCCGACGACCGACGACGAGGAGTTCGAGAACCTCACCCCGCCGAAGGAGGCGTACGCCGACGCCTGCGACGCCGCGGCGTACCTGGTCGAGGAGTCGCTCGGCTCGGCCGTGTTCGATGGCGCGGACTACCTCAACGTCAACGCCCCCGCGCCCGACGCGACCGAGGGCCGGCCGCCGATGACCGTCACCGAGCCGTCGCCGCTGTACGCGATGAGCGCCGAGTTCGACGGCGAGACGATCCGGCTCGAGGACAACATCTGGCAGCGGATGCAGCGCGGCGACATCCCCGACGAGGAGGGTACCGACCGCCGCGCCGTCGTCGACGGCGAGATCAGCGTTTCGCCGCTGGCGGCGCCGCATTCGGTCGAGCGCCACGAGCACCTCGACGAGCTGGCGGCGAAGTATCGAGTCTAACCGGGGCCGGGCCTCAGTCGTACGTCTCGACGCGGAACACCGTCACCCGCGTTCCGTCGTGGATGGCGACGACGCGGCCGTTCCCCCCGTGGAACGTCACGTTCCGGACGGTGACCGACTCGTTGGCCCTCGGCAGCGGCCGGCGGACTGTGTCGTTGTCCTCGCTCACGAGGAGGTAGAACGACTCGTTTCCGGCGACGACCGAGACGTTCTGGTTCGCGATCTGTGGCTCCGCCCGGGCGGGGGCGGAGGTGAACACCGTCCGCCGCTCGTCGCCGTTTTCGAGCGCGACCGCGTAGGCGGTGCCGCCGCCCACCGCGGTCCAGCCGCGACGAACCGCGGTCACCGTCTCGCGCCAGCCGACGCCCCCGACGACGACCCTCGCACGGCCGTTGGACGCGAGCCGCCCCCGGGGGACGACGGACTGCCAGATCCCCCTGTCGCGGTTCGAGACGATCACCCCCGAGGTGGTGACCTGCGTGGTCTCGCCGAACAGCGTGACGGGGATGGCCGACACCAGTTCGTTCTCGACACCCTCCGCGTAGGTGACCTCGTACCCCCGGACGGTGACTGGCTCCCCCGGCAGGTTGCCCTCCGTGGAGACGAGGTTGACCGCGACCGCAGGCCCCGACAGCACCGCCGCCAGGACCACGAGCAGTGCGACCCCGAGCTGTCGGACGGGGAGGTCCACGAGCCGCGTGTCGCCGGCGTCGTCCGGCTCTCCACCCCCCAGACGGGCGAACGGGCGGCGGTCGGAGCCGGCGACGGCGACGACGATCAGCGCCGCCGCCAGCGCGACGACGCCGAGGCCGACCGCGCGGTACAGCACGTACTCGGTGCCGCCGCGGTACCAGTACACCGCCCAGAGCGACTGGGCGCTGGCGAGCAGGAGCGCGCCGGTGAACAGCCGGACCGGCGACGGCCCGTCGGCGGGACGGCGACGGAGCAGCAGCGCGCCCAGCACCACCCCCGCGAGCAGGCCGATCGCGTGGCCCTGGATCGCGATGTCGGCGAACCACGGCGTGACGAACCGCGAGCGCCCCGAGGCGGTGAGCGTGGGATCCCGGAGCGCGTTGTAGAGGAGGTTCAGCAGGTCCGACCCCACCAGCGCCAGCACGGTACCCAGCGGGTAGCGAACCAGAGCGAACCCGGCGAACGCGAACACGACGCCCGAGAAGCCGATCACGGCGCCGACCGTGAACAGCGTGAGGAGGACGCCGACGACGGCGACGCCGAGCGGGAACAGCAGGAACGCGCGGGCGATCGGATCGTACCGGAGCGCGGCGAGGCGCTCGCGGCGAGTCGACGGCTCGGGATCGACGGGACGGCTCGTCGCGGGGTAGTGGCCGATCGCGTACTCCACAATCGGCGCGAGTGTGAGCGCGCCGAAGAGGTTTCCGAGCAGGTGGCCCGGGCCGGCGTGGGCGAATCCGGCGACGAGCATCCCCAGCGGCTCGGCGTACGACCACGCGCGGAACGGCAGCACGACTGGGCGGTACCAGTGCCAGTAGCCGCCCTGCAGGAACAGGTACACTGCGAGTACCCCCGAGAGAGTGACGAGCGTCCCCCACGGGACGCCGAGGACGAACCGCTCACGGAGGCGGGTCGGGAGGCGGCCGTCGTCGAGTCGGAGCGCGAGCGCACTGCCGGCGAGCAGCGCGAGGACGACGAAGGCGCGCTGGAGCAGCCCCCACGGGACCGCGCCGAACTGGAGGGCGGGCGAGGCGGCCATGGGCGTAGTAGTACCGTCACCGCCCTTGAAAGCTCGCCCGCGGGGTACTATTCTTCCAGCCGCCAGAGCTGCGTCTGAGGCTCGACGACGTACTCGACGCCGTTCTCGGTCACCCGGACCATCTCCTCCTGCCCGACGTACCCCCACTCGGTGTCGAGGCCGAGCTCCATCGTGTACAGCTCGCCGGGGCGGACCTCGTGTTCGACGGACTCCCCGTAGCGATCCCACTCCGGGCCGAGCAGCGTGCCGCCGTCGTGGGCGCTCCGCCCGACCTGGTGGCCGAAAGCGTGGTCGAACAGCTCGCGGTCCCGCGCGACCAGTTCCGCGCGGGCGCGGGCGTCGACGCGATGGCCGACGACGCCGGGCTGTAGCTCCTCGTACCCCGCCTCGATCGCGGCGCGAACGTCCTCGAACGCCTCGACCAGCCCCTCGGGTGGCTCACCCCGAACCCAGAGCCGCTGGAGGTCGGCGGCGTAGCCGTCGCGCACGACGCCGAAGTCGACGTGGAGCAGTTCGCCCGTCGGGACCGTCCGATCGCCGGGGAGCG
>NZ_JBHUDH010000013.1:14351-18768 GCF_042678005.1 Halolamina salina
GCGCTCGTGTTCGGTCCCGGACTTGATCCCGCGCACGTCGGCGACGATCCCGCCGGCACCGACGAACTCCCGGTCGGGCAGCAGGTCGTCGAGTCGGAGGTACATCCCGTGGGTCAGCCCATCGGCGACGTTGTCGTCCCGATCGAAGTTGACCGCGACCGTCTCGGCGCCCAGCCGCGCGAGCGTCTCCCGGAGGGGTTCCTCGATCGACTCGTCGTACGGCCGGACCTCGTGAACGCCCAGTTCCTCCGCTGTCGGCGCGTCGTGCTGACCGAGCACGACCGTCGACTCCTCGGATCCGATCACGATCGCGGTCGGCCAGACCACGTCGAACCCGAGCACGTACGGCAGCGTCGGCTCGTGGATCTCGTCGGTCTCCCGGCAGAAGATCAGCCACACGTCGGCGTCGCTCTCGGCGACGGCGTCGCGGGCCTGCTCGACTTTCTCCGCAACGAGGCTCGCGTCCATACCCCCTCCTGCGCCGGCGGCGGCTTAGTTCCGGGGGCTATCCCCCGGCAAGAGCGTTTATACGGATCGACTCGTGATATGTGCACAAGTACCACAGGTGGAGAGTCGTGATAGGAAAGCTACGCTGGGGCGTCGACGGACTCCTCGATCGCATCAGGCCGTCGCGGATCCGCCCGACTGCGCCCCCGGAGACGTTCGTCGACGGCGAGGGGCGGGAGGTACGGGTCCGGCCGTACCGCGAGGAGGACTTCGCGGGGCTGGTCGAGATGTATCACGAGTTCGACCCGGAACTGCGGGCACAGGGGACGCCCCCGGTCGGCACCGAGAACATCGAGGCGTGGATCGACGACCTCCTCGACGGCGTGAACGTCGTCGCGATCCACGACGGGCAGCCCGTGGGTCACGTGAGCTTCGTCCCCGACGGTATCGACCGCCACGAACTCGCGATCTTCGTCCACCAGGAGTACCAGCACGCCGGGGTCGGCAGCCGCCTCATGGCGAACGGGCTGGGGTACGCCCGGGAGCAGGGCGTCAGGTACGTCTGGCTGACCGTCGAATCACGGAATCGCGGGATTCAGCGATTCTACAGCCACGCTGGCTTCTCGACGGTGAGCCCGATGGGCGCTGCTCACCGGATGTCCCGGACGCTGTGAACCGGGGGGACACGCCTACCGAGCGAGCAGGAACGAGCCGACGAGGTAGACGCCGACGGCGACGGCCAGCCCGGCCGGGAGTCCCAGCAGCAGGTCGGGGCCGCGAGCGAACCCGAGTGCGAGCATGCCGATCGCGCCGACTTCGAGGCCGAGCCCGAGCAGCCCCGGGCCGGCGCTCCGATCGACGCGGTCCGTCGCCGCGGCGAACCGCTCGCCGTCGTCCATCGCGGCCGAGAGTCCGACGAACCACGGGAGGAACAGGAACGCGCCGACCCCGGAGAGGCCGCCGACGGCGACGCCGTAGGGGACGCTTTCGAGCGTCAGCACGCCGACGGCGGTGAAGGCGACGATCTGCATCAGGGCCGATCCGACGCCCAGCATCGTCAGGAACCGATCGCTCGGTTCCTCGGCGGTGGAGGACATGGCCGGGCGGTCGGCTGGCGGGAGCAAAAACGTCCCGCCTCGCGTGTTCAGTAGCCGACGCCGAACTTCTCGTGGACGCCGTCGCCGGACTCCAGCTCGTCGACGAGCGCGATCGCGAAGTCCTCCATCGAGACGTAGCTGTCGCCCGACTCGTCGGTCACCAGTTCGTCGACCGCGGTGCGGTACTCCCCGGTCCGCTCGCCGGGTTCGATCAGCGCCGCGGGCGCGACGTAGCTCCACTCGAGGTCCTCGATCTCCTCGCGGAGCCCGTAGGCGTCGATGGCGGCGCTGGCGACCGGCACCCACTCCTCGGGGAAGTCGTCGGTCTCGATGAGGCGGGTGTCGGGGCCGACACGCAGGATGCCCGCGCCGCCGGTCCAGACGAGGCGGTCGACGCCGCCGCGGCGCATCCCCTCGATCACGGCCTCGATCATCGTCGTCAGCACCTCGGGGTCCTCGTCCTCGCTGGGGCCGAGCGCCGAGACGACGGCGTCGTGGCCGGCCGCGAGCTTGGCGACCGCGGCGGCGTCGGTGGGGTCGCCGGCGGGGGGNNNGTCGTCGACGCCCTCGACCGCCCCGCTCCGGGAGACGCCAGTGACGCGGTGCCCCCGGTCGAGAAGCTCCGTCGCGGTTCGTCGTCCGATCCGTCCGCTCGCGCCGAGTAGGAGTACGTCCATGGTGGGTGTCACGACGACGTGGTTACGTCGTCACACCTGATGTTGGAGAGTGACCGACAAATAGTTCCGCGAACGTCGGCGTGACCAGGTTACACCGATGTCATCGACCGCCGACCTCGAAGCCGAGTACCGGGACTGCCCCGTGATCGAGACGCTCGAACAGATCGGCTCCCGCTGGCGGATGACCGTCATCCACGTGCTCAGGGAGGGCGAACTGCGGTTCAACGAACTCAAGCGCGCCACCGACGCCAACTCCCAGACGCTTTCGCGCGTGCTCGACGACTTGGAGGAGCAGGGGTACGTCGAGCGCCGAGTCGCGGAGGGCAGCCCCGTCGCGGTGTACTACTCGCTGACGCGGAAAGGGCAGGAGCTTCACGGCGCGTTCGACGAGATCGCCGAGTGGGCCGAGACGTGGCTCGACGAGTGAGGTCAGTCGGCGGAGACGTGACGTTCGATCCGTGCGACGTTCCGCCGGTTGCCTTTCCACGCGACGTCGAGCAGGTCACCGAACAGCGGGACGCTCCCGAGCGCCGCTTCGAGTAGAACGAGCAGCAGCATCCAGAGGCAGGTGCGTTTGGGCATCCCCAGTCGGTAGCCCTGGTAGACGATGTACGTCGATGGGAGGACGATCAGCCAGTCCCCGGCGACGGGCAGCAGGCCGACGATGCCGTCGATCCCGACGTCCCCGACCAGCGGGAGCGTGACGGCTGCGTCCAGCAGCTCCGCGACCGTGCGGGCCCGGGCGAGCCGAGCCGGCTCGCTCATTTACAGTCGGCTCTCGGCGTCCTCGGCGAGCTCCTGCATCCGCTTACCGATCCGGCCGGCCGAGGAGAACTCGTCGTCGCTCATCGCGTTGGCGAGGGCGTTACCGAGCACGAACACGGCGTGTTTGTGCTCGCTTTTGGATTTGTGGACGTGGGAGGGGTCCACGTCGAGCTCGTCGTACTCGTCGAACGTCCCCTCCTCGACGTCCTCGCGGTCCCGGAAGTTCTCCATGATGATCACCATCTGTTCGTGGAGTTCGAGCAGTTCGTCCTTGTGCATACCCGAACCACGCGGTTCCGGCGGTTAAACGTTATTGGGGTGATGTCTCACACGGACGGCCGAGACTCAGGGCTGCGAGCGATACTCGCGGAAAACGGCGTCAGAAGACGTACTCGTCCTCGTGGCCCATCATGCCCTCCTCCTCGTACTCGGGCTCCTCGTCGTCCATCGGGCCACTGGTCTTGTAGGCTTTCAGTCCCGTCGAGAGCAGCTCTTCGACGGCTTCGTTCCGATCCACGAACTCGCCCTGCTCGACGAGCTGTGCGATCTGCATTTCGAGGTGCTCGGGGACGGTGAGATCGACCTTGGGCATCTGTCAGGGGGGTTTGGCACAGCGGGTATTTAAGTTCGTTGGCGCATCCCCCCGAACGGAGAACGTGCCGTAGAAGCGCTTTCCTTCCGGTTCGCGGTGTCGTCGCGATCACCTCTCGGCCCGCCGATTCCGATAACCATAGGTGAACGGACCCACTGGGTTCGAGTATGACTACGGACGTTACGGCGCTCCACGAGGAGTTCGACGGCGAGCGCCTCCCGCCGGGCCAACGGCAGACCGAGAGCTTCCCGGTGCTGTCGAAGGGGGAGACGCCGGCCGTCGACGACGACTGGACGTTCACCGTCTCCGGCGCCGTCGAGGACGAGCGGGAGTTCTCCGCCGCGGAGTTCAAAGCGCTCGCGCCCGAGACCCAGATTCAGGACTTCCACTGCGTCACCGGCTGGTCGAAGTTCGACTGCGAGTTCACCGGGCTGCCGTTCCCCGAACTCGCCGACGCGGTCGGCGTGCAGGACGACGCCGAGCACGTCATGTTCCACGCCCACGACGGTTACACGACCGATCTCCCGCTCGCGGAGTGTGACCGCCGGGAGGTCATGTTCGTCTGGGCGTTCGACGGCGAGCCGCTCCCCGCCGAACACGGCGGGCCGCTCCGGGTGGTCACGCCCCACAAGTACGCCTACAAGGGCGCGAAGTGGGTGAGCGGCGTCGAGTTCCTCACCGAGCCCGAACTCGGCTACTGGGAGAAGCGGGGGTACTCCGACTCCGCGAACCCGTGGAACGAGGAGCGGTACAGTTAGGGCCGCCCACCGAAAAGAGAGAGCAGATGGAGTCACCGCGGCAGGCCGGCGTCGACCCGGCCGAGACGACGCTCGTCGCCG
>NZ_JBHUDH010000013.1:18973-20160 GCF_042678005.1 Halolamina salina
GTTCCCGCCGGCGGCGTTCGTGCTGCCACGGGTCCAACTCGTCCGGACCGACGAGGCGACCCACCTCACGGTCGTCCGTGTGGACGGCGACCGCGACGCCCTCGAACGCGACGTGGAGCGCGTCGCCGAGGAGATCGCGGAACTGCCGGCGATGCGTCCCGTGGGCGACCCGCCGGGGATCGTCGCCAGCCGACGCACGACCACCGAGGCCGAGTGGGCCGCGGGTATCGAGGCGGCGATCGAGCGCATCGAGGCCGGCGACCTGCGGAAGGTGGTGCTCGCGGTCGCGCTGGCGGTCACGCTGGAGGAGAAGCTCACGATCCCAGACACGCTCGAACGGCTGCGGCGCTCCTACCCCGACTGCTTCCGCTTCCTGACCCAGCCGTCCGACGAGGCGGGCTTCTTCGGCGTCCCGCCCGAGCGGCTGGTCCGCCTCGACGGCCGACACGCCCGCACGGAGGCCCTCGCTGGCACGGTCGCACGCGGGGAGACGCCCGAGGAGGACGCCACGCTCGCCGACTCGCTGCTCGAAAGTGAGAAGCTCCAGCACGAGCAGGCGCTGGTCACCGAGGCCATCGAGGAACACCTCTCGCCGCTGGGTGATGTGACCGTCGCCGAGCAGGGTGTCCGGAAGCTGGCGACCGTCCAACATCTCCACACGCCGATCGAGGCCGACCTCGTCGGCGACCGGCACGTCCTCGACCTCGTCGAGGCGCTCCACCCGACGCCCGCGATGGGCGGCCTGCCGACGGCGACCGCCGAGCGCGTGATCCGGGAGACGGAGACGTTCGAGCGCGGCTGGTACGCCGCCCCAGTCGGCTGGTTCGACGCCGACGGCGACGGCGAGTTCGCTGTCGGCATTCGTTCGGCGGTCGCGGGGGGCCGGCGCGCCACCCTGTTCGCGGGCAACGGGATCGTCGCCGACAGCGATCCCGAGGCGGAGTGGGAGGAGGTCGGGCTGAAGCTGGAGCCGATCCTCGCGGCGCTGGGGGACTGAGGCCGGGCTCAGCCGTCGATCGGTTCGGTCCAGTAGGCCCGGAGCCCGCGGGCGACCGCGCCGACGATGACCGCTTGGACGTAGAGGAACGCGTAGATCTCCACCCAGAGCCACTGGGTGCCGCCGCCGATCAGGAACTCGTTGTAGAGGAACGTATCGAGCAGCAGCGCGGCGGCGATCGCCGGCGCGG
>NZ_JBHUDH010000013.1:20175-23070 GCF_042678005.1 Halolamina salina
CGACGAGAAGCGCTTGCCGGGGGAGGATTCCCCACTCCGAGAGCGCGACGGCCGCGCCGGTCACGGCGAACACGCCGAGCGTGACACGGGCGAGGAGGACGCTCGCGTGTCGATTCGGTCGGAGGGCCATGGTCGGCGGTTGCGGGGCGACTGACAAGGCGTTTTCCCCCGCGTCGCGGCTCGGTCCGCCGAAGGGCATATACAAGCGACCACCGAAATCGATGACAAGATGTCGTTGCGCCGGCTCGTCGACGAACACGAGGGCGCCGAGCGAGCACTCGTGCTCGCGAACCGGAGCCAGCCCGAGCAGATCCGGGCGCTGCTCGCGGGGATGTTTGCCGAGCAGTCGGTGACCGTCGACGAGGCCGCCGTCGAAGGGGTCCCCGAGGACACGGTGTTGCTGCTCGATGGCGAGGGGGAGGTACTCGCCCAGTCGCCGCTCTCGGCGGTGTCGGAGTCGCTGCTGTTCACCAACTCCGACGCGTTCGTCACCGGCTCGACGAGCCTCGAAGAGACGAACCTCCCGGCGGTGATCACCGGACTGGAGGGCGTGCAGTTCCGGCTCCGGGGCTACCCCCAATCCCACAAGGAGAAGCTCCTGCTGATCGCCGTCTCCCGCCACATCGAGCGGACCGCCTGGGAGCGCGGCGCCGGCACCCACCGGGCGTCGTTCCAGCAGCTCTCCCGGATCGTCGACGAGCAGGGGACCCAGCGCGTGTACCGCCGGCTGGGCGAGAGCGGCGTGGACACGCACGTCTACGGCGTCGACGACGACGGCGGCGCCGAGCGGGCGGCCGAACTCGGCGTCACCGTCCACGCCGGCGAGTCGGCCGACTACCGCGACTCGTGGTTCGTGGTCCACCGCCCGCCAGACGCCGAGCAGCCCGAGGAGCCGGACCCGCTGGCGCTGCTGGCGATACAGGGCGACGACGGCGTCTGGGACGGCTTCTTCACCAGCGATCCCGAGCAGGCGCTGGCCGTCGACGACTACGTCCGGCGGGAGCTCTGAATCGGGGTCGGCGGCTTTATGTCCCGGACGTTCCAACGGTCGCGTATGTCCACGAAAGCCAAACTGCTGCTGGTGCTCGCGTTCGTGACGCTCGTCTACTTCCTCGTCGGCGGCGACGCCGAACCCGTGGAAGTCGAAGTCGAGTCCGAAGAGTAAGCCAACTACGGCGCGTGACCTGATGCGCGCTCCGTCGCGCAGGAACGGAACCCATGCCGTAGTTGTGTCACCAACTGCGGCGCGCGACCTGCTGCGCGCTCCGTCGCGCAGTAACGGAACCCATGCCGTAGTTGTGTAACCCAACTACGGCGCGCGACCGACTGCGCGCTCCGTCGCGTAACGTTCTTTCGCCACTCTCCTCGCGAGCGCCGCGGCCGCCGGGAGCGAACCACTTACCCGCCGCCGCGCCCAGTTCTCCCCCATGTACGGGGTCGTCACGCGCAACGAGGAGGAGGTGGAGTGGTCGGCGTTCGACCGGGGGTTCTACGAGGTGAAGGACGTGACCGGCCGGGCCGCGGAGCCGCTGCCGAACGCGGTGAACATGGTCTCCTGTTTCGGCGACACCGCCGCCGGCGAGTCCAGCCCGGAACTCCTCCCGGTCGACGACGAGGGGAACGAGGCGACCCGCGAGCAGCCCTACTTCGACTGGGGGTACGTCTGCCCGACACACGAGGGGTACCGCGAGGGGCTGCTGGAGACGATTTCGGACTGCGCCGCCGTCAACGAGGACGTGCGCCTCGACGACGTGGGGTTCCCGCGCGCGGAGTACTGCCGGTGTGACCGCTGTGAGCGGCTGTTCGCCGAGAGCGAGTACGAGGACCGGTTCGACTGGCGCGGCAGCGTCATCACCGAGTTCGTGAAGGAGGCCAGCGAGCGCATCCCCGGGCGGACCTACCTCACGCTCTACCCCGACCCGTACCCGGGCCACCTGTTCGAGCGGGCGGGGCTGGACCTCTCGGTGCTGTCGGCCTACGTCGACGAGTACGTCGTGCCGGTGTACGACACCCACTACAGCACGACGTACTGGCTGGAGACGATCGCCTCGGGCTTTCAGGACCTGCTCGGCTGGTCGCCGGAGACGCCGGAGGCGGGCACGCCGTTCTCGATCGAACTGTACGCCGTCGACGTGGACGTGGACAACCTGATCCACGCGGCGGAGGTCGCCGAACGCTACGGGAAGGACACCTTCTTCGGCTACGACGCCAGCAACGCCCAGGCCGCGATCCGGCGGAAGACCGCCGACGAGCGCGAGGGCGTCAGCCACGGGTAGCCCGACAGCCGCAACAGCGCTTACCTACCCCCCGCTCCAACGTCGGCCCATGTACGACAGTATCCTCCTCCCCGTCGACGAGGCTGCCGTCGAGAGCAGCCTGCTCTACCACGCCGCCGAGCTCGCGAACTGGGACGACGCGAGCGTCGAACTGCTGTACGTCGCCAACACGGGGCGGGACAGCGTGACCGTCGCCGGCGACGGCGACGTGGTCGACACGCTGGTCCGGGAGGGCGAGGACGTGCTCGACGAGGCGGGCGGCGTGCTCGACTCGCTCGGCGTCGAGTACGCCACCAGCGTCGAGCAGGGCACGCCCGCGAAGACCATCGTCGACTACGCCGAACACGAGGGGCACGACCTGATCGCGATGCCGACCCACGGCCGTCAGGGGCTCTCGCGGTACCTGCTGGGCAGCGTGACCGGGAAGGTCGTCCGGCTCGCACCCATGCCCGTGCTCACCGCGCCGATCGAGGAGGAGGCGTTCGAGATCCCCTACGGCGGGCTGTTGCTCCCCACCGACGGCAGCGATCAGGCGCTCCGGGCGGCCCGACACGGCCTCGACTTCGCGGCCGAACTCGACGCGGACGTGCACGTCCTCACGGTGAACGACGACTCGCTG
>NZ_JBHUDH010000013.1:23109-23990 GCF_042678005.1 Halolamina salina
GACCGAGGTGGTCGAGGCCGCCGAGGCCCGCGGGATCGGGGACGTGACCACCCACATCGAGACGGGGGATCCGGACGCGGAGATCCTCGCGACGGTCGAGGCGGCGGGGCTGGACGCGGTCGTGATGGGCGCGACCGGCCGCGACGGGGAGTACCGCGCGCTGCTGGGCAGCGTCGCCGAGAAGACGGTCCGGCAGGCCGACGTCCCCGTGATCACGGTCGGCGAGGACTGAGATCACGTCACGCGCCGCTCTGGCGGCAGAACGGCCGGTGGATTTTCGTGTACCGGAGCTATCGTTTTCGGTATGTCCGAACACAACATCCCGAAGGGTGTCAACCTCGACACCCTCAAGGAGATCCTCGCGGGGTGGGCCAAAGCCGGGGCCGACGAGGAGCCACGGTACACCTCGGCGGTCGAAGAGTATACCGGCGTCTCGGACGTGGTCGGCCGACAGACGCGGTTTCTGGAGGAGCTGGGCGTCCTCGAACCGCACCGACAGAAACACCGACTCACCGGGGCCGGCGCGGCGCTCGCCGACGCGCTCGCGGCCGGCGACGACGAACGCGCCCGCGAAGAGGCCCGAGAGCTGCTCGCGAACTGGCCGCTCACCGACGATCTCCGCGGCGTGCTCGCCGAGAACCCGACCGACGAGGAGACGCTCGTCCCGATCCTCGCCGACCTGACCGAGCAGGACGTCGACGCCACCCGCGTGGAGCCGGGGCTGTCCACGCTGCTCGACGCCTACGAGTGGACCGGCCTGCTCGACCGCGACGACGAAGGCCGGTACCGGCTTCCCGAGGAGGCCGGCGGTGAGGGAGACGGGAACGGCGAGATCGACGAGGCGGACGCCGGAGCAGCAGGCGCCCGGGAGAGGGCCGACT
>NZ_JBHUDH010000014.1:0-4474 GCF_042678005.1 Halolamina salina
CGCTCGCGAGCACGCCGATGGCGGCGTCGAGGGACTGCTGCCGGTTCGGACGGTACATGTCCGTGTGGTGGTGTCCCACGCGGGAAAGCGTTCCTCCGCCGGCACCGCTCGTAACTGCTTTCTCGCCGGCGCTCTCACTCCCGCCCGTGAGCGACACGGAGGAGTCCACGGCGCCCGGTCGCCCCTGCCCGCACTGCGGGGAGACGATGGTTCACCGCCACTGCGAGTACGTCTGCCCGCAGCACGGGGTCGTGTTCGACTGCGCGGACACGTTCTACTGAGTTCCGTGCCACGGGGCCGCACAGTTAAGCCGCTCCGGGGCAATCGGTAGGGTACGCGATCGCTCTCGCCTACCGTCCCGGCGAGCGCCGCACCACTATGGTCGAACAACGACAGCTCGCCCGGAGCAAGCAGATCCACCGAGAGACGGGCAAAACGTTCTACGTCGCGACCCGCTTCCTCCCCGAACGGGTGCGCCACCCCACGTACGTACTGTACGCCTTCTTCCGCGTCGCCGACGAGGTAGTCGACGGCGACAACGACCTCGCGCCCGCAGAGCGGGCCGAGCGGCTGGAGTCGTTCCGCCGCGCGGCGCTCGGTGAGGAGCCGGCCGACGACCCCGTGCTCGCGGCGTTCTCGGAGATCCGCGAGGAGCACGACATCCCCGCGTCGGACGTGAACACGTTCGTCGACGCGATGGCGACCGACGTGGAGAAGGCCCGCTACGAGAGCTACGACGAGCTCCGGGCGTACATGGACGGCTCCGCGGCCGCGGTCGGCCGGATGATGACCGCCGTGATGGCGCCGGAACACGCCGAGGCGGCGCTCCCGGCGGCGACCGCGCTGGGCGAGGCGTTCCAGCTCACAAACTTCGTCCGGGACGTGCGCGAGGACGTACTCGAGCGCGACCGGATCTACCTCCCCGCCGAGACGCTCGACGCTCACGGGGCGAGCCACGAGCAGGTCGCCCGGCTGGAGTTCGACGAGGCCGTCGCCGGCGCGGTGCAGGCCGAACTCTCGCGGGCGGAGGCGCTGTACCGCGACGGCGTCGCCGGCATCGAACTGCTCCCGCGGGACTGCCAGTTCCCGGTGCTGCTCGCGGCGGTGCTGTACGTCGATCACCACCGGCTGATCCGGAAGCTCGACTACGACGTGGTGTCGACGACGCCCTCGCTGTCGACCCCCCGGAAGCTCTGGCTCGCCGCCCGGACGCGGCTGGCGTGGCAGCGAAACCCCGACCCCCTCGCCGTGTTCCGCACGGTGAGCGCGATCCCGACCGACGAGAGCTGTCACCGGCTCCACCGGCTGACCGGGCGGCTCCCGGTGCCTTAGCGCCCCGCCCGCCACGGCAGCATCCCCGCGTCGAACCGGTCGGTCCGGAGCAGCCCCGCGCCGATGACCGCGGCGACGAGCACGGGTAGCCAGTTCCCGTAGACGGCGTTCACGCCGCCCCACAGCAGCACGAAGCTCACCATGTCGTCCAGCGCGAACTCACAGGCCTCCAGCCGCGCGCCCAGCGCGGTGCGGTCGAACGTCGCGTCGAAGACGACCACCGCCACCGTCGCCGAGAGCACCCAGCCCGCGTAGTTCGACAGCGGGACGCCGTAGAAGACGCCGCCGCCGTACGTCCAGAACCCCAGCGCCACCGCGCCGGGGTCGAGCACCACGTCCATCGCGAGCACGAGCGCGATCACCGAGAGCAGTCTGGGGAGCGCACGATCCGCCAGCGTCCCCAGCAAGAGCAGACAGAGCAGGTACGCGTTCGCGACCAGCGGGAGGAAGAAGACCGGGAGCGCGACCGGGACGCCGCCGAGCATCGGCCCCAGCGAGACGCCGTACTCGAACTGGCCGTACGGCCAGCCCGTCGTGACGCCGACGATCTCGATGGCGTAGCTGTACGCCGCCAGCGCGCCCACGCCGAGCGCCGCCCGGCGGTCGACGACCGGGAGCACGCCGACGATCAGCGGCGAGCGCATCACGATCACGCCCGCCAGCACGAACAGGGGGTTGAACGCCAGCGGCTCGGGGAGCCACCCCTCCGCGCTCGCGATCAGCGAGACGGCGCCGACCGCCGGGAACACGACCGCGATCGTGAAGCGGTGCTCGCGGATCAGTTCCGAGAGCGCCGCCTCCCACGACCGGCGGTCCGCGGGGTCGTCGGGCAGCCACGCGGCGACGCTCACGCGAGCACCCCCGCGAGGCGGAGCAGCCCGCCCATCGTCAGCACCATCCCCACCACGCCGTTGACGATCGGGAACCACCAGTACGCTCGATCCACGTCGACGCCGGCGCCGACGGTCGCGAGCAGGAACAGCGGGTAGACCCCGAGCAGCGCGCCCAGCCGAACGTCGAGCAGGCCGAACGCGACCGCAGCGAGCGTCCAGCAGCCCCCGCAGTAGAGGTACGTTCGCTGTTCGCCCAACACGGTCGCCGTCGTCTCGATCCCCGCCGCGCGGTCCGGCTCGATGTCGGGGATCGCGGAGTAGGTGTGCATCGCCATCGTCCAGAGCCAGCCGCCGACGAGCGCCGGCGCGGGCGGGTGTGCGCCCGCGATCGCGGCGTAGGCGGCCGCGCCCGGGAGCAGGTAGAGCCCGTTCGAGAGCGAGTCGAACAGGGGCCGGGCTTTGAACCGCAGTGGCGGCGCGCTGTAAGCGGTCGCGAGCGCGAAGAACCCCGCGAGGTAGGGCCACGCGACCCGGGGCGTGAGCGGGAACAGCGCGAGGCCGACGACCCCCGAGAGCGCGACGACGGCCGTGACCGCGGGCGAGTCACGCCAGCGCGCCTCGGGGCCGTCGTCCTTCTTGGGGTTCTCGGCGTCGATTTCGCGGTCGAAGCGGTCGTTGACGCCGTAGAGGTAGATATTGGCGGGCAGCAGGAAGTAGAGGAAGAGGGCGGCGGGGAGGACGGCGAGCAGGTCGTCCACCGCGTCGGCGGCGTAGGCGACGCCGACGAGCACGGGGCCGGCGGTGTACAGCCAGAACCGCGGCCGCGAGAGCGTCAGCAGGTAGCGCAGCATCAGGCTTCGCGGTCGGCGATCGCCTCGGCGGTCAGTTGGCCGCTGATCAGACACATCGGGACGCCGATTCCGGGGGTGGTGTACGAGCCGGTGAAGTACAGCCCCGGCACCTCGCTGGAGGCGTGGGAGGGGCGCAGTAGCGCGGTCTGTTTCAGGGTGTGGGCCAGCCCGAGCGCCGACCCCTGCATCGAGTTGTAGCGCGCGCCGAACTCCGAGACAGAGAACGTCTCCTCGACGACGATGCGGTCCCGGAGGTCGGTGTCGGTGTTCGCGGCGATGTCGTCGAGCACCGTCTCACGGTACGCCTCCCTGGTTTCCTCGTCGTCGTCCAGCCCGGGCGCGATCGGGACGAGCGCGAAGAGGTTGCTGTGGCCCTCGGGTGCCACCGAGTCGTCGGTCTTCGACGGCGCACAGAGGTAGTACGCGGGGTCGTCGGGCCACGCCGGCTCGTCGAATATCGTCTCGAAGTGCTGGTCCCACTCCGTCGGGAGGACGAGCGTGTGGTGGGCCAGTTCGGGGAGGTCGCCCTCGACGCCCATGTAGAGGAGGAACGCGGAGGGAGCGTAGGTGCGCGAGTCCCAGTACGCCTCGTCGTACTGCCGCTTCCGTTCGGGCAGTAGTTCCTGCTCGGTGTGGGCGTAGTCGGCGTCGCTGACCACGAGGTCAGCCAGTTCGTAGCCGCCGGAGTCGACGCGCCAGCTTTCGTGCCGGTCGCTCGGCGCGAACTCGGCGGGGTCGGCGGCGTCGTAGTCGACCTTGAAGCCGCCGCGCTGGCCGTGGATCTGCTGGACGTCGGCGCCGGCGCGGTACTCGACGCCCAGTTCCGCGCCGAGGTCGACGAGGCCGTCGATCACCGCCGCGAGGCCGCCCTCGGGGTAGTAGACGCCGAGGTCGAAGTCGACGTGGCTCATGAGGTTGTACAGCGCGGGCGTGTTGTGCGGCGACCCCCCGAGGAACACGAGTGTGTACTGCATCACCTGCTGGAGCTTGGGGTGGTCGAAATACTCCTCGACGTGGTCCTGCATCGAGCCGAGCAGGGCGAGCCCGCGGGCCTGCTTCCCCACGTCGGGGTCGAGGTAGTCCCGCAGGCGCGGTCGGTCCTCGTAGACGAAGTGCTCCATCCCCACCTCGTAGGTGTACTCGGACTCGTCGAGGTACTCGCGGAGGGCGTCGCCGGCGCCGTCCTCGTACGCCTCGAAGCGCTCGACGTTCGTCTCCACGTCGGGTGCGAGGTCCAGCGAGTCGCCATCCTTCCACTGGATCCGGTAGTGGGGGTCGAGCCGGTTCAGCTCGTAGTAGTCGCTCACGTCCCGGTCGAACTGTGAGAAGAACCGCTCGAACACGTCGGGCATCAGGTACCACGACGGCCCCATGTCGAACCGGAAGCCGTCGCGTTCCATCACGCTCGCGCGGCCGCCGAGCTGCTCGTTGCGTTCGAGCAGCGTCACGTCGGCGCCG
>NZ_JBHUDH010000014.1:4534-18865 GCF_042678005.1 Halolamina salina
AGCTGCCCAGCACCTCAGTGCGGGGACGGCGACCGAGGTGTACATCTACACGACCGACATCGCGGCCGGCGAGGGAACCGAGCTCCGGTGCAACGTCCATGCGCCAACCAGGGGCGCGTGGGGCTTAAAACGGCCGACGCTGGCAGGTCTCAGGCGCTCGCGGTCGCCTCGTCGGCGGTGATCGTCCCCCACGCCAGCAGCCCCATCGAGACCGCCAGCAGCAGCCCCCAGAGGTAGGCGGTCAGCAGCGCCGGCGGGAACACTGCCTCCATCAGCACCGTCGCCGGCAGCAGCCACTGGCCGACGACGAACCCCCAGACGGCGACCTGTCGCTGAGTCCCCGAGAGCGCCGTCCGCTCGATCGCGAACCCGGTCACGACCGCGAGGATCGACAGGATCCCGAAGTGGGCGTGCGCGCCGACGGAGACCGCGGGGAGTCCCGGCCCCATCGGCGAGATCATGTAGGACTGCACGATCCCCCAGAGCATCTGAATCGTCAGTGCGACGTATCCCGAAGCACGCAGGACGCGTGACATGTTCGGGTGAGTGATCCGACACGAGTCACTTAACTCTGCTGGCATATCGGGCGGCCGACACGGTCACGGACACCGCTAAGTCGCCGGCGGCCCACGTCCCGGCCATGGAGAACACGACTGTCGTCGTCACGGGCGCGGGCGGCGCCATCGGCGGCGCGCTGGCCGAGGCGTTCGCCGACGACGGGGCGACGGTGTTCGCGGGCGTCCACGCGGATGAGGGTCAGTTCGCGGACCACGACGGCGTCGAGCCGATGCGCGTCGACGCCCGCGACGAGTTCGACGTCGAGTACCTGATGGAGGACGCCGCCGGGACGGGCGAGATCGACCTCGTGCTCCCTTGCGCGGCGGTGTTCCACGGCGACCCCGGCGAGCAGCGACTCGCCGATGAGGGGTACGCGGCGTTCGACGACGAGTACCGGACCAACGCCCGCGGCGTGTTCGTCGCGATCCGGGAGGCGCTACCCCACCTCGCAGACGACGCGCGGGTGCTCGTCCCGTCCGGTTCGGTCGCGGAGGAGGCGAAATCCGGCTACGGCGGCTACGCGGTGTCGAAAGCCGCCGCGGAGGCCGTGGCGCGGCAGTTCGCCGCCGAGATCGACCAAACCGTCGGTGTCGTCGATCCGGGCGTCGTCGCGAGCGACCTCACGGGCGGGCAGGGGCGCGACCCTGCCGAGGTGGTCGGGCTGTTCCGCTGGGCGGCGACGGAACTCGGGGCGGACGAACTGAACGGCGAGCGCGTCGGACTCGCCGAGTGGAAGCGGGCGACGCGGTAGAGCCGTACGTTCTTCACCCCGCCGCGCGTTGGCCCGGCCATGCAACTGGAGGCCATCCGGACCGCGGAGGGGGAGACGGTCCACGTCGACCGGACCGACGGCGAGAAGGGCTCGAAGGGGGCCTTCTTCGTCGCCTACGTCTCAGAGGCCGGCGAGGAGCGCTGGGGCTTTTTCTGTGGGAACTGCGAGACGACCGACAACGCGGTCGATCCGATGGGCCGGATCGAGTGCAACGTCTGCGGCAACGTCAAGAAGCCGGACGAGTGGGACGCGGCCCACGAGTAGACGGGCTACTGTTCGGTCTCGGGGGCGGCGAATCCGCCGCCGGCGACGATAGCGGCGGCGGCGATGATCGCGGCCCCGAGGACGACGAAGCCGTCACTGGGGCTCAGCCCACCGATTGCCGCCGCCATGTCCACGATGAACACGGTGACGAACAGGCTCAGGATGGCGAACGCGAGCATGACGGCTCCGGCGATCAGCGCACTGGCGAGCGTTCCGAACGTATCGAGTACTCCCATATGGGACACCGATTGTTCCCCCGAGGGAAATACTTGGTCGCCGATAGGGTGAAGGCGTCTCCCTGCCGGGTCGAAAGGGATGGCCGACCCCAGGTACGTCGTCAACGTTGACCCAGTAATCGCCCGCGAGACCCCCGACGGGACCGAGTACCTCGTGATCGTCCGGAGCGAGGACGAGGAGCACGCGCCCGGAATGCTGGGGTTCCCCGGCGGGAAGGTGGCGGCCGGGCCGGGCGAGTCGGACGTGCTCGAAGCGACCGCGAAGCGCGAGGCCCGCGAGGAGGCCGGGGTCGAGATCGAGAACGTCGAGCAGGTCACCAGCACGACGTTCGAACTCGACTACGGGCCGACGGTCTGAACGTCGTCGTCACCGCCGACTACGCCGGCGGCGAGGCCCGCGTCGCCGACCCCGCCGAGGTCGCGGCCGTCGAGTGGTGCAGCGCGGAGTCGGTGATCGACGACGCGGACACGCCGCCGTGGACGGCGGAGTTGTTGGCGGAAGTGGTCGAGTACCGGTCGTAGACCCGAAACGGACCGGCGCCGAGAACGAAGATTTTGTCCGTCCGGTTCGGCTCCCCTCGACGTGATCAGTCTCGCGATCGTGCTCGCGTTCGGCGCGCTGGTGTTGTTCGGCGGGTGGGCGGTGACTGCCGGCGTCGCGACCCGGTCGCTGTCGGCGGTGAACGCCGTCTTCCTCTCCTACGTGGCGAGCATAACCCTCGTCGGCGGCTACGTGCTCTGGATGCGCCGGCCGATCTCCGGCACCGGGACGGACGTGGGGTTCGCGCTGCTGTCGGGGGCGTTTCTCGCGATCGGTTCGATCAGCTTCTACGCCGCGCTCGAGCGGGGAAGCGTCGCGATCGTCTCCGCGATCGCCGCGCTGTACTTCGTGATCCCCGTGATCGTCGGCGTGCTCTACTTCGAGGCCGACCTCAGCGCAGCGAACGTCGCCGGCATCGGGCTGGCGATCGTCGCTGTCGTCCTCATCGCGTCCTGACGGCCGAGAACTGCCGAATGCGACTGACTACGGGTGCGCGAAGTACGCCACCGACTCGCCGTCCTCGTTCTGCTCGTCCACCCGCGCGAAGCCGACGCGCTCGAACTGCACCATCTCGTCCTCGTCGTACTCGGCGTACCCCGGCTCCGCGTGCCCGGTTTCGTCGCCCTCCATCGTCCGCAGTCGTACCGCGACGCTCTCCTCGGCGGGCACCCAGTGGATCACGTCCACGTCGCCGCTTTTCACGACTTCCAGGTCGTCGTCGGTGTGCTCGAAGCCGTCGTCGGTGCGCTTCACGGGGCCGAACCCTTTGAGCCAGACCTTGCCGCCTTCCTCGGGCAGGTCCTCCTCCTCGACGAGCACCGCGTCGCCGACGGGGATGTCGCGGGTCCCGCGGTCCTCGTGGTCGGGGTGCAGCGGCGGATTGGCCACGTCTGGGCCGCCCGAGACCGGGAGTTCGACGCCGTCGCGGACGAAGAACCGACGGTCGGCGTCGTCGTCGATCAGTTCGCGGTTGTTCGAGTAGACGGTGGACATCGCGAGATCCACGTCGGAGGTCGAGAGGCCGAGTTCGAGCATCGCGTCCACGAGCGCCTGCCCGCGGATGCCGCGGCGGCGGACGGAGGCGATAGTCGGCGCGCGGGGGTCGTCCCAGCCCGAGAGCTCGCCGTTCTCGATCTTCTCGATAATGGTCGACGTGCTCATCTTCACGTCGTAGGCGTCGATCTGGACGTGGCCCCAGTGGAGCACTTCGGGGTACTCCCAGTCGAAGTAGTCGTAGACGAACCGCTGGCGCTTCGCGGAGTCCTGCAGGTCGATGCCGCGGATGATGTGGGTGACGCCGGTGAGCTGATCGTCGATGCCGGACTGGAAGTCGAGCATCGGCCAGCAGCGGTACTCCGCGGCTTCCTCACGCGGGTGCGGGGTGTCGACCATCCGGAACGCCACCCAGTCACGCAGCGCGGGGTTCTTGTGCTCGATGTCGGTCTTCACCCGGAGCACCATCTCGCCGGAGGAGTACTCGCCGTCGACCATCGCGTCGAACTCCTCGTGGACGGTTTCGATGTCCTTGTCGCGGTGCGGGCAGGCCTCGGCGTCGTTTTTGAGCTCCGAGAACGTCTCGCCGGAACAGGAGCAGGTGTACGCGCCGCCGGCGTCGATCAGCTTCCGGGCGTACTCGTAGTACGTCTCGACGCGGTCGGAGGCTTTGAGCACCTCGTCGGGCGTGAATCCGAGGTACTCGATGTCGTCGAGGATCGCGTCGTAGGCGTCCAGATCCGGCCGCTTCGTCTCGGGGTCGGTGTCGTCGAACCGGACGATGAAGTGGCCGTCGTAGATCTCCTCGGTGTAGGTGCCCATCACCGACGGCATCCGGGCGTGGCCGAGGTGCCACGGGCCGTTGGGGTTCGGCGCGGCGCGCATCCGGATCTCGTCGTACTCCTCGGCATTCGGGAGATCGGGGAGGATCTGGTCGTCCTCCTCCTCCTCGGCCATCAGCTCCTCGTACAGCGCCTCGTCCAGCTCTTCGAGGCGAGCCTCTTGCTCGTCGGCGTCCATCCCGTTGACTCGCGAGACGACCGGGGCGACGACGCCCGCGATCTGGTCGCCGTGCTGGCGGAAGTCGGGGTTCTCGCCCATCAGCGGCCCCATGATCGGGCCGACCTCGGCGTCGCTGCCGTGTTCGAGCGCGTTGAACAGGGCGTGCTTCTCGGCCTCCCGTTCGACCCGCTCGCGGAGATCCTCGTCCATTGGCGGGAGATACCGGGGCGGTTCGCAAAAAGGGTGTGAATCGGGCGGGGCGCCCGCCGCCCGGTCGCCGTGCCGCTCAGACGATCCCCCGGGCACGAAGCGAGTCGCGGACGAACCGTCGGTAGGCGGCGACGTAGGGCAGCAACAGCAGCGCCGTCACCACGATCAACAGGGCGAACCGACCGTAGCCGCTCGCGACGGCGCCGGCGCCGTCGGCCGCCCGGATGGGCGCCAGCCCCATCGACCGCAGCGGCCCGTCGAGGACGAGCCTGAACGCCGCCCAGAGCCCGACGAACAGGAGGATTCCCGGGACGAACAGCGCGACGAGAAACTCGTTGATGACCGTTCCGGGGTCGTCAGCGTCGAACACGGTTCTGCGCTGGCCCGACGCCGGCAAATGTCTTGGGGGCTACGCCCGGTGGTACGCGCCCCACTTCGAGAGCGAGCGCCGGTAGAGCCACATCCCGACGGCGCCCAACAGCGCACCACCGACGCCCAACCCCACCAACAACGCCGCCGACACCGGCGCGAGCGCGAACGCGACCACGAGGATCGGCACCAGCGGGATCGCGACGGCAGCGCCGAAGGCCGCGTACAGCCCCGTGTCGAACAGGAACTCGTTGGGCGACATGCCGGCGAGGTAGATCGTCAGCCCGAACACGTAGGTGGCGACGCCGACGAGGACGACGGCGCCGACGACGGCCTCCGCGAGCGGCGTCCCGCGCCAGAGCACTCCCAGTGCGTAGAACGCCACTCCGACGGCGGGGCCGAGCAGCAGGAACGCCCGGAGTTTCCCGTGGAACACGGCCTCGGCGTCGAGCGGGTGGGCGAGGTAGCTCTCCACGTCGTCGTTCGTCGTGAGCCAGTTGTACGTCGTGAACCCGGTCAGCCCCAGCACGGCGCCGAAAGAGACGCCGACGGAGGGGGCGACGCCGGTGATCTCCGACGCGAGATCGACCAGTCCGGCGGTCACGCCGAGCAGGATCGCCGCCGAGAACAGCACCTTCCCGAAGCCGCCGGAGCTACGGTGGACGTCCAGCAGCGTCTTCGCCGCCACGGGATCGTCGACGCGAGCGAGCCAGCGGCGGAACTCCGGCCCCACGCTGCGGTCCGCCGACTGGACCTGCGGATCGAACGTCGCGGCGCCGACGGCGTAGGCCGCGAGGATCAACGCGGCGGCGGAGGCGGCGCTGACGAGCCCCGGATCCAGATAGAGTCCGTAGGGCGTGTAGCTGAGCACCGGGACGCCCGTGTACCACGCGGCGGCGGCGCCACCGAGCAGCACGAGCAGCAGCGCACGCCCCGGCAGCCCCGTCGCCGAGAGGCCGACGCCGGCGATCGTGAGTCCGATCCCGAGCACGAACGTGGTGACGAGCGTGACCCACAGCAGCGGGACCGCCCCGAGGCCGACCCCGGCGCCCGCGAGCGCGGCGGGGGCGACGCCGACGGCCATCGGGAGCAGGAACAGCGCGGCGTAGTACACCACGTCCTTGAGGACGAAGATCGCCAGCAGGCGCCCCTGCGAGAGCGGCAGCGTGCGCCCGGAGAACACGAGCAGCGTCACGTCGCCGAGCACGTTCCCCACCGCGTCGCGGCCGACGAAGCCGATCGAGCCGGTGTGGAGGCCGAACACGAGCGCCAGCGCGTGCATCCCCGCGACGACGGCGCCGGGGTCGGTGCCGGTGTAGTCGAGCAGCCAGACCGCCCCCGCCACCAGCGCGACCACGAGCAGCGGGAACGCGCCGAAGCGGCCGCCGCCGAGCAGTTCGCTGTGGAGGCGCCACTCCTCGCGCAGCATCTCGCGGAACACCACCCTGTCGCGCTCCCACCGGCTCGGCTGCTCGCCGCCGGCGGGGTTCGCGCCCTCACTCATCGCCGGCCCACTCCGTCTCGTCGTCGACGTGCTCGACGAACACGTCCAGCAGCGTCTCGTCGGCGGCCAGTTCGCTCGGCACGACTTCGGCGACCAGCTCGCCGGCGTTGACGATCCCCACCCGCGAGCAGAGTTCGGCGGCCACGTCGACGTTGTGAGTGGAGACGACGACGGTGTTGCCCGCCTCGCGGTAGTTCGTGAGGAAGCGCTTGACGCGCTCCTGTACGATGGGATCGAGGTTCGCCAGCGGCTCGTCGATGAACACCACCTCGGGCTCGTGGAGGAATGCACCGGCGATCATCGTCTTCTGTTGCTGCCCACGGGAGAGGTCCGTCGACAGCGTGTCGAGCTTCTCGGCGAAGCTCAGGCGCTCGGCCCACGTCTCAGTCCGCTCGTCGACCGTTCCGTCGGCCATCCCGCGGACGGCGCCGACGAACTGGAAGTACTCCCGCGGCGTCGAGAAGCTCGGCGGCGACTCCTTCTCCGGCAGGATCCCCACCCGTTCGCGCACGCCGACGGGATCGGCCTCGGGGTCGACGCCGAGCACCTCGGCCTCGCCGCTGTCGGCGACGGTCTGACCCGTCAGCACGCTCATCGTCGTCGTTTTCCCCGCCCCGTTGGGGCCGAGCAGCCCGTACAGCTCCCCCGACTCAACCGACAGCGAGAGGCCGTCGAGCGCGGCCACGTCGCCGTAGGACTTCCGCAGGTCGTCGGTCCGGATTACGGTCATGGATTACTGAACGGTTGTTCACCGGGGAGGATAGTTCACTCGGCCCCGATATCGCGACTGAAAACTGCACTACTCAGAGTTCGTCGACGAGCGCCCGCAGCGCGTCACCGTCGCCGGTCGCGCCGTCTTCCCTGATAAATTGTTTGCCGACTTCGCGCCCCACGAAGTCTGTGTCGGGGCGTTTACGGGTGGCTGGCGTACGTTCAGTTGTCCATGACCCGAGACAGTGCGATCCACGATCGCTTCGCCGCCGTCGTCCCCGCGACCCTTCCGACCCGGAAACTGGGCGTCTTCCTCGCTATCGCGTTCGGCCTCCACTGGCTCGCGGCCGGCTACCTCCTCCTCGAGGGCGCCACCGTCGCCGACCGAAACTTCTCGGCGGCCACGTACAACGCCATCATCGTGGCCGCGAGCTTCACCCCCGCCCTCGCCACGCTTCTCACCCGCTGGCTCACCGACGAGGGGCTGGGCGTCGAACAGTTGCTCCTCGTTCCGGATTTCCGGGGCAATTGGCGGACGTACCTCGTCGCGGCTCTCGTCCCGCTCGTGCTGGCGGTGGTCGGCGCAGTCGTCTACTTCGCCGTCTTCCCGGCGTCCCTCGCTGCCGACCCGCTCGCGGCGTACGTGACGGCTGTCGGCGTCGGCGGCCTCGGCATCGGCGTCGGCCTCGCTACCGTCGCCGCGGTGACTCTCGCCAGCCTCGTGCTGGGCGCGGTGATGCTGCTCGGCGAGGAAGTCGGCTGGCGCGCGTACCTCCTGCCGAAGCTCTCGCCGCTGGGGACCAGAACGGCGACGGTCCTTACCGGCGTACTCTGGGGAATCTGGCACTTCCCGTTCATCTACCTCGGCGTGAACTACCCGAACGCGACGTGGCTCGGGATGGCGGCGATAGCGTGGGTCACGACGCTGTACGGGACGTTCCTCGCGTGGACGACCTACCGGACCGGCAGCGTCTGGCCCGCGGCCGTCGGGCACGCGGCGTTCAACACGAGTTCTCGCTGGGGACCCGCAGTCGCCGAGCAGACGCCGAACCTCGCTGTCGGTCCGGGGACCGGCGGCGTCATCGGCGCAGTCGGGTGGCTGGTCGTCGCTGGCTGGCTGTTGGCCCGGTCGTCGGTGTTCAGTCGCGGCGACGCCGGCGCGAGCGAGTCCACGGGGAGCGCCGACCCCGTCGAGTAGCGTCGCCGGTGACACCTGCAGCGACCACCGCGACCCGAACGACCGACCCTGCACGTTTACGGACCTCGACACTACAGATGGGCGCAATGTCCGGTGAGGGGAGCACTGTCGTCGCGATCGACGCCGACGACGCCGACGTCGTCGCGCTGCTCGACGACGAGTACGCACGCGCGACGCTCGTGCTCACCTATCGGGAGGAACTCGCGGCCGACGACATCGCCGAGCGACTCGACGCTGCGCCGTCGACGGTGTACGACCGGCTCTCCCGCCTGACTGACCACGACCTCGTAACCGAACAGCAGCAACTCGACCTCGACGGCCACCACTACAAAACCTACCGCGCACGGCTCGACTGCGTGGTCGCGGAACTGACTGCCGACGGGTTCGAGGTGCGAATCGACCGCGAACCGAGCGACCCCGCGGACCGCCTCACCGCGGCGTTCGACGACCTCCGATGATGCTCCAGATCACTCCCGTCGACGCCGTGCTCGCAGTCGGCTTCCTGCTGTGGGTAGCGCTGCCGCTGGCAGTCGTAGTCGTCGCCGTGCGCGGGTACCGCCGTGGCGACGGGAACAGGACGGCGCTCCGCCTCGCGGCCGGAATCGTGCTCGTGACAGCCGTCCCGACGCTCATGCGACTCGGCTTCGGCGCCGTCGTGCCCGGCGGGTCGTGGGTGCCGCTGCTCGTCCGCTCGACCCAACTCGCCGGACTCCTGATCGTCGTCGGGGTGATGCACGGTGAGTAACCTCCTGCAGGCAGGTGGGCCGGCTAGCGGTCTCGGCGAACTGGTCCCACGGGGTTTGGCCCCGATCGAGTACGCGACGATGGCCGTCACCGTCGCGGTACTGCTACTCGGTGCCTACATCGGCTATCAGGCCTACCGTGGCTACCGGCGTAACGACGACCGTGCGGTGCTGTTCCTGGGCGTCGGTATCGCCCTCGTGACGACGGTCCAGCAGGCCGTCTCGACGCTGACCGTCGTGTTCGTCACTCGGAACGAACTCGTCCCGTTGCTGGCCTTTTTCGGTATCTCGACGGCCGGCCTGCTCTCGATACTCTACGCGTTCACGCGGGCTTGAACCACCGGAACCGTTACCCGGGTCCTGACCGACCGTTCAGCCATGAGTTGGGATCGGTCGTCGATGCCCGAGCAGACCGACAGCACCGTCGTCGTCACCGGCGCGAACAGCGGGCTCGGCTACGAGGCCACCGAGGCGTTCGCGGGCCACGGCGCGGACGTGGTGCTGGCCTGCCGGAGCCTCGACCGGGCCGAGGCCGCCGCCGAGGAAATCCGGGCGACGCTCGCCGACGGTCCCGCGTGGGCGTCGGCGCCCGACGCGGGATCGCTGACCGTGATGGAACTGGATCTCGCGGATCTGGACTCCGTCGCGCGCTTCGCCGACAGTTTCCGGGAGAACTTCGACGACCTGCACGTTCTCTGTAACAACGCCGGCGTGATGGCGGTCCCCCGCGGGGAGACCGCGGACGGGTTCGAGCGACAGTTCGGCATCAACCACCTCGGCCACTTCGCGCTCACGGGCCACCTGCTCGACGACCTCCGGGAAACGGCGGGCGAGACCAGAGTGGTCACCCAGAGCAGCGGCGTCCACGAGCAGGGCGAGATCGACTTCGACGACCTCCAGCGCGAGCGGTCCTACGACAAGTGGGGCGCCTACGCTCAGAGCAAGCTGGCGAACCTCCTCTTCGCCTACGAACTGGATCGCCGGCTCGACGCCGTCGGCGCCGACACCGTCAGCGTCGGCTGCCACCCCGGGTTCGCCGACACGAACCTCCAGTTCCGCGGCCCGGAGGAGTCGGGGTCGCGGCTGCGGCTGTTGGCGATGAAGGCGGCCAACGCCCTGCTCGCGCAGTCGGCCGAGCAGGGCGCGCTCCCGATGCTGTACGCGGCGACGGCTGACGACGTGGCGGGCGGCGAGTACGTCGGCCCCGGCGGCCTGATGAACATGCGCGGCGCCCCGGAGAAACAGGAGTCCAGCCCGGCGTCGTACGACGAGGAGACCGCGGCACGGCTCTGGGACGTATCCGAGAATCTGACCGGCGTCGAGTACGATCTGCCCGAGGCGTAGCTCCCCGTCGAAAACCCGGAAAAGCGGTCTACGGCGTTCGCGACGCCGTTACTGGAACGTCGGCGCGGCGGGCTCCTGCTCCTCGGCAGGCTCGCTGCGCTTGAAGCGCTGTTCGATCTCCTCGTACTGCTCTTTGGTCTCCTCGGTCACCGAGGGGACCACCTCGTCCAGCGCCTCCTCGAAGTGGGCCATCGTCACGCGGACGTTGCCCACGCTCTCGGCGGCCTCCTCGGGGTCGACGCTGTTGATGAACTCCCGGGTGGCGTTCATCGACGCCTCGCGGGCCAGCGCCTCGAGGTCGGCGCCGACGTAGTTGTCGGTGCGGGCCGCGATGTCGTCGAGGTCCACGTCGTCGGCCAGCGGCTTGTCCCGCGTGTGGACGTCGAGGATCTTGCGGCGCGCGTCCTCGTCGGGCACGGGGACGTGGACGTGGCGGTCCAGCCGGCCGGGCCGGATCAGCGCGCTGTCGATCAGGTCCGGGCGGTTCGTGGTCGCGACGACCACCACGTCCTCCAGCTCCTCGAGCCCGTCGAGCTCCGTCAGCAGCTGGGAGACGACGCGTTCGCCCACGCCGGAGTCGCCGGTGTTCTGGCCGCGTTCGGCCGCGATGGCGTCGATCTCGTCGAAGAACACCACCGTGGGGGCGTTCTCGCGGGCCTTGCTGAAGATCTCGCGGACGCCCTTCTCGGACTCGCCGACGTACTTGTCCAGCAGCTCAGGCCCCTTCACCGAGATGAAGTTGCTCTCGGCCTCGTTGGCGACGGCCTTCGCGAGCAGCGTCTTCCCGGTGCCCGGCGGGCCGTACAGCAGCACGCCCTTCGCGCTGTCGACGTCCATCTGCTCGAACACCTCGGGGTAGTCGAGCGGCCACTGGATCGTCTCGCGCAGTCGCTCCTTGGTGCCCTCGAGGCCGCCGACGTCGTTCCAGGTGATGTCCGGGACCTCGACGAACACCTCGCGCAGGGCGCTGGGCTCGATGCCCCGCAGCGCCTTCTTGAAGTCGTCCTCGGTCACGTCCAGCCGCTCCAGCGTCTCGGCGTCGATCTCGTCGGCCTCGAGGTCGAGTTCGGGACGGAACCGCCGGAGCGCGATCATCGCCGACTCCTTCGCCAGCGACTCGAGGTCCGCGCCGACGAACCCGTGGGTGTTCTCCGCGAGCGCCTCGATATCCACGTCGTCGGCCAGCGGCATGTTGCGCGTGTGGACCTGCAGGATCTCCTCGCGGCCGTGGGTGTCCGGCACGCCGACCTCGATCTCGCGGTCGAAGCGGCCGCCGCGGCGCAGCGCGGGGTCGATGGCGTCGACGCGGTTGGTCGCGCCGATCACGACGATCTCGCCGCGCTCCTCCAGCCCGTCCATCAGGCTGAGGAGCTGGGCCACCACGCGGCGCTCCACGTCGCCGCCGGCCTCGTCACGCGCGGGGGCGATGGAGTCCAGCTCGTCCATGAAGATGATCGCGGGACTCTGCTCCTGGGCCTCCTCGAACACCTCGCGGAGCTGCTCCTCGGACTCCCCGTAGTACTTCGACATGATCTCGGGGCCGGAGATGGTGTGGAACGAGGCGTCGATCTCGTTCGCGACGGCCTTCGCGATCAGCGTCTTCCCGGTGCCCGGCGGGCCGTGCAGCAGCACGCCCTTCGGGGGTTCGATCCCCAGCCGGCTGAACAGCTCGGGGTGGCGCATCGGGAGCTCGATCATCTCCCGGACCTGTTCGAGCTCGTCGTCGAGGCCGCCGATGTCCTCGTAGGCCACGTCGGGACCCTCGGTGGCCGAGCCGCCGGCGCCGGACGCGCCGCCGCGCTCCTCGCGGATCTGCTCGGCGGGCTGCTGGCTGATCTCCACCTCGGTGGAGTCGGTGATCACGACCGTCCCGCTGGGGTCGGTCTCGGCGATCTTCAGGGGCACCGCCTGTCCCTGCCCGCCCATCAGGCCGAAGCCCAGCGGAAGCTGGACGTCCTGCCCGGTGGTGACGGGCTGGCCCGACAGCTCCTTGCGGACGAGGCTGCCGATGTCGCCGCGGATCCCCATGTTCTGGGGGAGCGCCACGGTGACGCTGTCGGCGGGGTTCACGTCGGCGGCCTCGACCTCCACGCGGTCGTCGATGCCGACGCTGGCCTCCTGTCGCAGCCGGCCGTCGATACGCACGACGCCCGTGCCGTCGTCCTCGGGGTAGCCCGGCCAGACGCGGGCGATCGCGGCGCCCTGCTGGCCCTCGATGCGGATGAAGTCGCCCCCGGAGAGATCCATCTCGTCGGCGGCGACGCGGTCGACCGCCGCCAGCCGGCGGCCGGCGTCCTTCTGCTTCAGCGGCTTGACCGTGAGCTTCATTTCGCCACCTCCACGGTCAGCACGCCGTTGTTGACGGTCGTCTCACGCGCCTCCCCCGGGAGTTCGAACTCGCGTTCGGTAACCGTGCCGTCCGCCGCCTCGACCACGACGATGGCGGTCTCGCCGACCGTGTCGACGGCGACCTCCCCCTCGGCGTCGGCGAGATCGATCGCGACCACGAGAGTGTCGTCGTACTCGTAGACCCGACCGAACTCCTCGTCACTGATACTGCGTTGGTGAGTGGTCATTAGCTAACTCCAAGTAATCGTCGTATCTATTTAAATCTGTCGCCAGAAAACCGCACGACTGCGCCGGGGTGTCCGATTACGGGTGAGGTAGCGGTTCGGACCGACCCCGCTCCTCTCGAGTCCGGCGGCCCGCGGTCCCGCGGATTTATGCTCGCCGCGAGTGACACGACAGTATGAAGCGGGTTTCGCACCACGGTCGGGGGATCTCGTACCGTCGTTCGGCGCGGACCGACGACGGGCCGGGGCTGCTCTGTGTTCACGGGAGCGGCGGGAGCGCGGGCGTCTGGAAGTCCCAGTCCCGGCTGTCCGACCGGACGCCGGTGACGGCGCTGGACCTGAGCGACCACGGCGAGAGCGGGTCGCTGACCGCACAGCCGGGGTACGAGGCGCTGTCGGGCTACGCCGACGACGTTGTCGCCGTCGCCGAGGAGACGGGCGACCGCGTGCTCTGTGGCAACTCTCTCGGCGGCGCGGTGGCGATGCTCGTCGCGCTGGATCGGGGCCTCGATCTCGACGGCCTCGTGCTCGCGGGGACGGGTGCACGCCTGCCCGTGCTCGACGACCTGCTCGTCTGGCTGGAGTCGGAGTTCGACCGCGCGGTGGAGTTCCTCCACGGCTCGGACCGGCTGTTCCACGACCCCGACGACGAACTGGTCGAGATCAGCGAAGCGGCGATGCGCGAGACCGGGCAGGCGGTCACCGCCCGGGACTTCCGGAGCTGTCACAGCTTCGACGTGCGCGACCGGCTCGACGAGATCGACGTCCCGACGCTGGCGGTCGTCGGCGAGCACGACAAGCTCACGCCGCCGCACTACCACGAGGCGCTGGCGGCGTCGATCCCCGACTGCGAACTCGCGACGATCGACGACGCCGCCCACCTGGCGATGCTCGAACAGCCCGCGGCGTTCAACAGCACGCTGGAGTCGTTCCTCGACCGGATCTGATGCCCGAACGCGTCGCCACGACCGACCCCGACGGCGTCGATTTCGGCTGGGTGATGCAGGTGACGTTCGTGCTGACGATCGTCGTCGGCGCGCCGGTGGTGGCGCTGCTGTCGACGCAGGTCGCGCTCCCGGACTGGGGGTCGCGGGTCTCCTTCGCGGTCCGCGTGGGCGCGCCGGTGTGGGTCATGACGGGAATCTGCGTGTACCTGTACGCGCGGTGGCAGCAGTCGGACGATTCTGCGTAGTTGGTTTCTCGAAGGGTTTCGACGGGGACTGTGACAGCGACCGCGACGGCAACAGCACCTCGGTCGTTGACCACTTGCGACCGCACCGCCCCGCACAGCCCACGAACCTCCCCAGCCGACT
>NZ_JBHUDH010000014.1:18885-20294 GCF_042678005.1 Halolamina salina
GCGGTGCGGTGGCGGTGGACGCCGCGGGCCGGCAGCGGTCGCCGGCCCGCGGGGGAGGGGTGGGGACTCGGCGCTGTGCCGAGCCTCGTGCTCGGCACCCTGCGGTTACAAGTGGCCAAGCATCGAGCTGCTGTTGCTGTCACCTCCTACGGAGACAGTAGCACCGACGAACCCACCTAATCCAGCAGATCCCGCGCAATGATCGTCTTCTGAATCTCGCTGGTCCCCTCGTAGATCGTCGTGATCCGCGCGTCGCGGTAGAACCGCTCCACGTCGAACTCGCTCATGTAGCCGTAGCCGCCGTGAATCTGCACGGCCTCGTTGGTCACGTCCATCGCCGCCTCGCTCGCGAAGTACTTCGCCATCGACGCGATCACCCGCGAATCCTCCCCGGCGTCGGCCTGCCGAGCGGCCTCCCGGCAGAGCAGCCGTGAGGCCTCCACCTGCGTCGCCATGTCGGCGATCTTCTGCCGGATCGCGCCGATGTCGCCGATCGGCTTCCCGAACTGCTCGCGCTCGCCGGCGTAGGCGATCGCCTCGTCCAGCGCCGCCTGCGCGACGCCCACTGCTTGCGAGGCGATCCCCAGTCGCCCGCCGGTGAGGATCTTGAACGCCGCCGAGAGGCCCTTCCCTTCCGGGGTGAGGCGGTACTTCTCGGGCACCTCGACGCCGTCGAACGTCATCCCCGTCGTGTCGCTGGCCCGCAGGCCGAGCTTGTGCTCCTTCTTCCCGACTTCGACGCCGTCGTAGTCGGCGGGGACGAGGAACTGCGTGATCGACCCGCGGTCCTCGGGATCCGTTTTCGCGAAGACGATGTACACGCCGGCGCGCTCGCCGTTGGTGATCCACTGCTTCTCGCCCGTGATGCGGTAGCCGTCCTCGGTCTTCTCCGCAGTGGTCGTCATCTCCGCGGGGTTGGAGCCGGCGCCGGGCTCGGAGAGACAGAACGCGCCGACGGGCCGGCCGTCGACCATCTCCGGCAGCCACTCCTCTTTCACCTCGTCGCTGCCGAACTCCGCGATACAGGAGGTCGCGAGGCAGTGGACCGACAGCGCGGTCGCGACCGCGAGGTGGCCGTAGGCGACCGCCTCGCTCACGACCGCGTAGGTGGCGCTGTCGGCGTCGAAGCCGCCGTACTCCGTCGGGACGGTCAGCCCGGTGAGGTCGAGTTCGGCGAGGTCGTCCCACGCGTCCTCGGGGAACGTCTCCTCGTCGTCGAGCCGCTGGGCCTCGGGGCGGAGCTCCTCGAGGGCGAACTCCTCGACGGCGTCCCGGATGGCGCGCTGCTCGTCGGTCAGCGCGGAGTCGGTCTGGATCTGCATGGCCGACTGATGGGCCGGGCGGCGCAAAAACGGTCCGACTCCGGGGCCTCAGTCGTCGTTCCGCAGGTAGCCCACCACTTCGAGCGG
>NZ_JBHUDH010000014.1:20316-26945 GCF_042678005.1 Halolamina salina
CCTGTGCGAACGTCGGGCTGCCGCCGCCCCCGCCGCCGAACTCGTCGGTCACGTCCTGCACGACCGCGTTGGCGTCGCTGTCGCCGTCGGTCGCGACGACGACGAACGTCTCGCCGGAGGTGCCGGCGACCGCCACGCCATCGATCTCCTCGCCGACGTACTGCTCCAGTTCGCCCTGCAGGTCGTTCGGCGTCGCGCCCTCGACCGCGCCGACGAGCCAGCGCCCGCCGTCGCGCTCCACGGGGTCGAGGTCGTCGAGCCGGTAGGAGAGCAGTTCGGACTTCAGGTCGGCCACCTCCTCGCGGAGTTCGTCGCGTTCGCTCGTCAGTCGGTCGACGGCGCCCGGGATGTCCGGCGGCGCCACGTCGAGGTCCGTCGCGGCCTCGCGGGCCGCGTCGTGGAGTTCGGCGGCGCCGTCGATCGCTTTCGGCCCGACCGCGAACTCCACCCGGGTCGCGCCCTCGCCGGGGTTCGAGCGGTTCAGCACGTGGATCGGGCCGATCTCCTGCGTGTTCGAGACGTGCGTGCCGCCGCAGGCCGCCACGTCCCAGCCCTCGACCGTGACGATGCGCACCTCGTCGGCGTCGGCCATCGCGCCCTCCTCGGTCTTCGTGTTGAACGCCACCTCCTCGCGCTCTCGGGCGGTCTCGGGGCTCTGGTACTCCCACGAGACGGGCAGGGAGTCCCAGACCGCGCGGTTCGCGAGCCGCTCCATCTCGACCATCCGCGCGTCGGTGATCTCGGTGTCGGCGGTGAAGTCGACGCGGACCGTCTCCTCGCCGATGTCGAAGCCGGCGTAGCCCACGTCGTCGAGCACGCGCCGGCCGGCGCCGAACAGCACGTGGCTCGCAGTGTGGGCCCGCTTGCAGTAGGTGCGGAACGTGGCGTCGACGACGCAGTGGACCGTTTCGCCCTTCTCGAGGTCGGGCGCCTCGGCCAGCGTGTGGACGACGCCGTCGGGGGATTTCTGTACGTCGACCACGTCCACGTCGTCGATCACGCCGCGGTCGGCGGGCTGGCCGCCGCCCTCCGGGTAGAAGTACGTCTCGTGGAGCAGTAGCTCGCGGCCGTCGACGGCCGCGACCTCGGTGTCGAAAGAGAGCGTCTCGGGGTTGTCCGGCGCGAGCGTCTGCATGGCTGCGGGAAACAGCCCGGCCAGCAAAAATCCGTGGGCTGCGGCTATCTCCGCGCTCGCAGCCGGGGTGCCTACTCCGACAGTTCGATCCCGAACCGGTCCTCCAGTTTCGCGATCACGCTGCCGCTCACGTCGGCACGGACCGCCCGCCCCTCCTCGACGGCGAGCAGGTCCTCTTCGTCGATCTCCAGTTCGTCGGCGACCTCCTCCGGCGTGAGGCCGGCGTCCTGCCGGGCCTCGGTGGCCAGGTCGCCGTAGTCGGAGACGAGGTACGGGAGGCTGTCCTCGTCGTACTCGGTCCCCTCGACCCACTCGGTGTCGGGCTCGTTCGAGTCCATTAGCTTCGCGGTGTTCTGGGCGGCGCGTTTCTTGCGGTTCGTGCGCTCGCCGTCCCGCGTCCCGCCCTCCTGCTCGCGTTTCTTCTCGTCCTTGTGGCGGTTGGCGCCCATCGGCTCGCAGTCCGAACAGACGAGCAGCTCCGCGCCCGCGACGTTGGCTTTCCGGAGCGACGACGACTCCGTCCCGCAGAGCTCACACGCGTCGCCGTCGTCGCCGCCGCCACCGCTCCCGGTCGAGTACTTGGCCATGCGCCGGCTACGTGCCGGGCCGACATTAATTCGTGGTCGTCGGGCGGGTCATCTCCCCCGTCAGCCGACCAGCGCCGGCCCCGCGGTGACGAGCGCCACCCCGAGCACGATCAGCGCCGCGCCGACGACGACGCCGCGGGTCACCCGTTCGAGGTCACCGAGCAGAACGTACGCGAACGCGGTGGTGAAAAGCGGCGCCGTCGCCGCCAGCGGGTCGACGATCGCAACCGTCCCCTGCGGGTGGCCGAGCGCCGCGAATAGCGACAGCAGCGCGAACGCGGTGATTGTCCCGCTGCCCGCGAAGTACGCCCACGTCTCCCGGGGCGCGTCGCGGAACTCACCCAGCCGCCCGCGGGCGGCCGCGTAGCCCGCGAGCACGGCGAGTGCGGCCAACTCGTTGATTGCGACCGCCTCCAGCGAGGTCACGCCCGAACTGGTCAGCCCGTAGCGCCGGAGCACGTTCCCGATCGCGAAACAGACCGCCGCCCCGACCGGGAACAGCAGTTCGTACGGTTCCCAGCCGCCGATGTCGCCGCCTTTCCCGAGCGCGAGCGCGGCGAGGCCAACGACGAGCACGACGACGCCGACGGCGGTGGTCAGGGCCGCCGGCTCGCCGAGGAAGCCGACCGCGAGCAGCGTCGCGAACAGCGGGCGGGCGGAGACGCCGGCGCTGTTGACGCTCGCACCCACGCGGTCGACGCCCGCGAACGTCGCGAGGCGGCCGAGCGCGGTGCCGAACACGCCGGCGACGACGAACACGCCGACCGTCTCGACCGACAGCCCGGCGAACGCGTTCCCGCCCCGGAGCGCGGCGAGCGCGAGGAGATAGAGTCCGCTGTCGACGATCACGACGACCAGCGACGCCTGCAGCGAGGTGCCGCCGGCGGCCATCCCGCGCTTGGAGAGCACCGGCGAGAACCCCCACAGCAGCGCCGGCACCAGCGCGAGCGCGTACACGACCGGCGGCGCGGCGAGCGCGTCTGCCATCGTCGACTCCTCCGTCGCCCGCGACAAGGACCCGTCGGTCGCGGCAGGGTGTGGGTTCCCGTGACGCCCGTCACGTCGTCGCGTACCGACGGGATTATGCGCCCCACGCTCCCGAGTTCCTCTAGGCGATGAAACTACACGAGTATCAGGCCAAGGAGGTGTTCGCCGACGCCGGCATCCCGGTGCCGGAGTCCCGGCTCGCTTCCTCGGTCGACGAGGTCGTCGAGGCCGTGGGGGAGATCGGCTTCCCCGCCGCGATCAAGGCACAGGTCCACGTCGGCGGCCGCGGGAAGGCCGGCGGCATCGAGATCGTCACGAGCGAGGACGAGGCCCGCGAGGCCGCCGAGTCGATCCTCGGGATGGACCTCAAGGGCTACACCGTCGAGCGCGTGCTCGTGGAGGCCGGCGTCGACTTCGTGGACGAACTGTACGTCGGCGTCACGATGGACCGATCCGCCGGCGAGCCGGTCGCGATGGTCTCGACGGAAGGCGGCGTCGACATCGAGCAGGTCGCCGAGGAGACCCCCGAGGCGATCGCCCGCGAACACGTCGACCCCGCCTTCGGCATGCACCCCTACGAGTCCCGGAAGGTCGTGTACGAGGCCGGCGTCGACCGAGAGTTCGCCGGCGAGGTCGCGTCGATCCTGCGGACGCTGTTCGACCTCTACGAGAGCTCCGACGCCTCCGAGATCGAGGTCAACCCCGTGATGATCACGGCCGACGACGACGTGATCGCCGCCGACGCCGTGATGAACATCGACGAGGACGCGCTGTTCCGCCAGCCCGAACTCGCCGAGATGGAGGAGGACAGCTACGAGGACGACTTAGAGCGTAAGGCCGGCGAGTACGGCTTCGACTACGTCCGACTCTCGGGCAACGTCGGCATCATCGGCAACGGCGCCGGCCTCGTGATGACGACGCTCGACCTCGTGGACTACTACGGCGGCACGCCCGCGAACTTCCTCGACATCGGCGGCGGCGCCAAGGCCGAGCGCGTCACGAACGCGCTGGACATGGTGTTCTCCGACGAGAACGTCGATTCGGTCGTGTTCAACATCTTCGGCGGGATCACCCGCGGCGACGAGGTCGCCAAGGGGATCAACGAGGCGCTGGAGCAGTTCGACGAGATCCCCAAGCCGGTGACGGTCCGGCTGGCCGGGACCAACGCCGAGGAGGGCATGGAGATCCTGAACACCGACCTCGTGACGGTCGAGAAGACGCTGGAGTCGGCGGTCCAGCGTGCGGTTGCTGACGCCGAGGAGGTGAACGAATGAGCATTCTCGTCGACGACGACACGCGCGTGGTGGTACAGGGAATCACCGGCGGGGAGGGGAACTTCCACGCCGAGCAGATGATCGAGTACGGCACCAACGTGGTCGCCGGCGCCGTCCCCGGCAAGGGTGGCCAGACCTCGGCTGGCGTCCCCGTCTACGACACCGTGGAGGAAGCCGCGATCGAGGAGGACGGCGACGCCTCCGTGATCTTCGTCCCGCCGGCCTTTGCCGGCGACGCCATCTTCGAGGCGCTCGACGCCCCCGTCGATCTCGCGGTCGCGATCACTGAGGGCGTCCCCACGCAGGACATGGCGAAGGTGAACAAGCGCCTCTCGGAGGTCGACACCCGCCTGATCGGCCCGAACTGTCCGGGCATCATCACCCCCGGCGAGGCCAAGCTCGGCATCCTGCCGGGCAACATCTTCGCGGAGGGGAAGGTCGGCCTCGTCTCCCGCTCGGGCACCCTGACGTATCAGGTCGTGGACAACCTCACCCAGCGCGGGATCGGGCAGAGCACCGCCGTCGGGATCGGCGGCGACCCGATCATCGGCACCTCGTTCATCGACGCGCTCGAACTGTTCGAGCAGGACGACGAAACCGAGGCGGTCGTGATGTGCGGCGAGATCGGCGGCGAGGACGAGGAGCAGGCCGCGGAGTTCATCGCCGAGAACATGGAGACGCCGGTCGCCGGCTTCATCGCCGGCCGCACGGCGCCGCCGGGCAAGCGGATGGGTCACGCCGGCGCCATCGTCTCCGGCAGCGGCACCGGCACCGCCGAGAGCAAGATCGACGCGCTCAACGACGCGGGCGTCCCCGTCGGCGACACCCCCGAGGAGGTCGCCGACCACGTCGAGAGCTTCCTGTAGGCTACTCGTCGTCGGCCGCGCCGCCGAGCGCGGACGGCGCTTCGCTCCCGACGCCGACCCGCGACTCTTCCGGCTCCCCGACCGTCGCCCCGAGCACCGAGGAGACGCCGCGGCGGAGCCGCTCGGAGAGCGCCTGTTCGGAGATGTCGAACCGATCGGCCAGCCTCTCCAGATCCGTCTCGCGAGGCACCTCGAAGTAGCCCGCCCGGAGCGCCTCCTGTAACGCCTCGGCCTGTTTCTCGGAGAGCCCGTACTCGCTGCCGCCGCCGTCGTCGGCGTCGTGGGCGCGCAGCAGGTCGACGGTGAACCCGTTCTCCCGGAGGCGGCTGATGTACTCCGTCAGCGCCTCACGGTTCGGGAGCCGCACTTCGAGCACCGCGCCGTCGACGGTCGTCTCGATCGAGAGCCGCGAGGCGCCGGTCTCCCGGTCGATCGGGGCGGGGTTGGTAGTGATCTCACGGTTGACGGTCACCCGGTAGAGCCGTCGGTCGCCGCGGTCGTCGATACACTCGTGCTCGCCGATCGTCGGGTCGTCGGGCAGCGCCGCCTCGAACGCCTCGAAGTCCCCGCCCGAGGCCCACACGAACAGCATGGGGTCGGAAGTCCGGTCGGCGGCGGTCGCCCACTCCCGTTTCAGGGTCATCTCGGGCGCCGCCTCCAGCGACGGCCGCAGCACCAGCTGCGCGTCGGCCAGACGGAGTTCGGCGATGAGGCTCACAGTTTTCGCTTCGGCGGCCTGTTACTAAGGTTATGGGGCGAAACGAAAAGGGGTGGACGGGAAGGGGGTCACACCCCAGTGTCAGAGGCAGCCCATCCGGCGTAGGACGCCGGTGGACACTCAACAGTTCGACGCGACCGGGGGTAGTCCTTTGGCTTGTGTGATCCGGGTTTTATAAACTATACCGGTCGACCCCGGCTCACGTGTGCCGGTCCGTTCGGTGCCGGGGTCGCTCGCCGTCGCCGAGTTCGCCGATCGTCGACTCCAACACCGCGGCGACGCCGCGGCGGAGCCGCTCGGAGAGCGCCTGTTCGGAGATGTCGAACTGCTCGGCCAGCGTTCCGAGGTCGGTCCGGCGGGGAGTCTCGAAGTAGCCCGCCTCCAGCGCCGCGCCGAGCGCCTCGATCTGCTTCGTCGAGAGGTCGTACCGCTCGTGTTCGTCGTCGGCGGGGTACGCCCGGAGCAGTTCCACCGCGTAGCCGTGGTCGCGGCAGCGGGCGATGTACGACGCCAGCGACTCGTGATCGGGGAGCCGCTCGGTGACGACCGCGTAGTTCGCGCCGGTCACCATCCTGAGCTGCGAGGCGCTGGTGCGCCGGTGTAACACGCCCGGATCGATGAGGTCGGCCGTGTCGTCGAGCACCACCTCGTACAGCCGTCGGTCGCCGCCGTCCTCGATCGGCTCGAACTCCCGTACCGTGGGGTCGTCGGGCAGCGCCGCCTCGAACGCGTCGAACTCCCCGCCCCACGCCCAGAGGAACGCGACGGGTCCGGCCGGGGCGGAGACGCTGTACTCGGTCTCGGCGCGCATCCCCGGGGCCGCCCCGAGCGCCCGGCTCAGTGCGAACGGCTCGCCGGAGATCCGGAGTTCGGCGATCAGGCTCATGCCCGTCCGTTCGACGCCCCGTCACAAAGGTGGTGGGACGGATCCGTGGCGAGCAGGCCCGACCGCCCGCGCCCTTCCGATCACGGCCTCACTCGAACAGCGACCCCAGCGCCGACAGTTCGACGCGGTCGGCGTCGGCCTCACCGTCGGCGCCGCCGAACCCGCGCCCGGTCGCC
>NZ_JBHUDH010000015.1:0-2286 GCF_042678005.1 Halolamina salina
CGGGGCTTGCTGGTGATCGTGCGCGAGGGCAACGAGCGACTGGCACGCGATCTTCGGACGGTCCGAGAGGAGCAGGTGAGGTAGTGTCGAGTCAGCCGAGGAAGCCGCGTATTTCTCGCTCGGCTTCTGAACCATCTGAGTAGAATACTGATCCTTCAAGACCTGTATCAGCCCACAATCGGTCGAATAGCGGCGAGAGTTTGTTGTAGGTCTCTGCTGGCGTGCAGGACTCAAGCGGTACTTTCACCGGCCGCGGGTCGATGCGGTCGCTTTCGAATACGGCTTCCGACACAGATACCGACATTCGAACATTGTCCGGAATTCGGACCTGCTCACCCCTGACGCCGATGAGTGTAACGAGAACGGTCATCCAGTCTGACTCGTACTCCTCTCCGAATTGCTCTTGAGCCCAGTTCGCTGTAGCTGCAAGCTTCGCCTCGGTGCTGCTTGCGACGAACAGATTGTGGTCCCCACGTTCCCAGATTTCGCCGGCTGAGACGGTTTCAATTCCACTTACGGGTGTTCGGAGATTGTAGGCCTCTGTTTCCCCTGATTTGGCGGCGCGGGTAGTGATCTGGCCGTGTTCGTGTTGTTCTCTCCATGCTGAACGTCCCTCGAAATGAGGAATCTGTTCGTCGATATTCTCCCCTGCCGCCAGCGAACCCCCGCTTGGGTACCCTTCGGGAATCATGTGCGCGACGAGCTGTGGCTCTCGATCATCCAGCTCGTGATCGCCGTCGACGATCTCCTCGACGCGCTGTTCGTGAAATGCGACTGCCTTCTGCACCGGCTCTTGGTGCGTGCTGGCGTTGAGGGCGGCTTCTCTCATCTCACTAGAGTATGAATTCGCACACTTCAAAAAGCCTCACTCGGGGTCTTCTTCTTCGGACGGGCCAACTGCGTTCTCGATTGTATCAACTACAGTCACTTGCTCGATGTCCTCACCGAATAGAAGCTCAATATCTGTATCTGAGTCAACCCATCCTTGGTCGGGGAAGTGCCAATCCACCCCTGTGAGTGAGATTTGTTTCTCTTTGCCGTCATCACTGTACTGTTTGATAGCCCCAACTGCAATCGCGCCATCTGAGGTGAGCACCTGGACACGGGCTGCTTCGTCGAGTGTGCCTTCCCATGGTTCGTGGAAGTTTCGTCGTCTGTCCCCGTCGAGTCTTTTCCAGAGCCAATTCCGAACTCGGTCGTGGTGATCAGCGGCCAAGATTACACCTCCCACGGCCCCAACGGCTACAGAGAAGCCCAGCAATCCGAGAACGTATTTAGCTTGGAAGGTAGGGGTGAAAAACACCTCACTGATGTCTTGGGGTTCTGTGATTGAGGCCCCAAACACTTCGAGGATAGAGAGGAAGAGCGAATCGACAAACAGACTCGCGGCGAGGCTCAACATTAGGAGTCTCGTTTCGGAGATCTTCGTCCTGACGACGGCGAGTGTCACGGCAAAATGTGTAGAGATGAATCCGGGGACTACGACGATGAGCGCCAGTAAAAGATTCTGAATAGAAACGAGAGGCATTACTCGTCAGAGCCGCCCGAGTCACCGCCTGAATCGCTGCCATCCGAGTCGCCTTGTGCAGACGGGCGAATGACACCGTGCCCTCCTTCTTCGCCGGCATTCCCGTCAGCTGTAGTTCCCTTCGACTTCTCGACGCTTTTAGAACCGTCTGCTGTGGTTCCCTCTTTAACGCCCTTGGAGTTATGGCTCTGCTGTTTGCCGAGCGATTCTTTGTCACTACTGCCATCGCCGCTGTCGTTAGAGCCGTTGTCGTCGGACATCTGTACAGGTAGTTACCGGCCCTTTTAATGTAAACCTGACTCCACCACGCTGAAAGTGAAAATATACGCGGAAAACCACCAGAGGGGAGCCGGTTTCACACCCGAAGGAAGGGGGTATCCCACAGCGAATCGAGCCGACAGATTCCATATAGCGATATCTCATTTATCGTATTCTCGCCCCGATTCCCTGTATTCTTACTGGTTGCAGTTGTGTCCTGCCCACAGTTGCACAACCGGAATTATCAAGTAGTTAGCTGATAGACTGAGCAGTACGGAAATGCCATCCTCAGATTACCCCAACCCCGAAGAAAACCGGCTGTACTCGGGTGAGAACCGTGCCTGAGCAAATCCACTGGTCGCGGAAGTCGCTGGACGAACTCGAGGACTTCTACTGGACGGAGATCGCGACCGCTCGCGAGCGCGACGGCCACGATCCCGAGACGACGATCCCCACGCACGAGTGGCTCGTCGACGCCGGCTATAGCGGACTGGGGTATG
>NZ_JBHUDH010000016.1:0-7504 GCF_042678005.1 Halolamina salina
CCCGGAACGGCCGCAGTGGACCGGCGCGAGCCCGCCGCGGCGGCGTGTCTCCTCCTCGCGAGCGTCGCGGGCGGGACGTATCTCGCTCACGAGATGACGCTCGCGAGCGACCCATCCACCCCCGAGTTCCTCGACGACGAGGACGTGGCGGCGATGGAGTGGGCCGAGCGCGAGACGGCGCCGGACGCGACGTTCGTCGTGCTCGGCGACGCCGCGGAGTGGTTCCCCGCATTGGCCGACCGGACGATACTCGTCGGTCCGTGGGGCGTAGAGTGGCGCGGGCCGGACGCGTACACTGCGCAGTTGGAGTCGTTCGAGGCGATCTCGCGGTGTGATTCGGCGGCCTGCGTCGAGGCCGAACTGGCGGCCGCCGGCGTCGACCCCGAGTACGTCTACCTCCCGAAGGGCGCCTACACGGTTCGGGGCCACCCGGAGGTGACGTTCGGCACGCTCGACCGTTCCTTTGCGGCGTCGCCGGACTGGGAGCGCGCCTACGAGAACGACGGCGTGGTCGTCTACCGCGCGGCCGGGTAGCGCCGCGACCACCGGCTACTTCCCCCTCCGTGCGCTCTCTCCGACGATGACCGACTCGCCCAGCGGCGACGCGCGGAACCGACTCGCCGGGGCGGCCAGCCCCTACCTGCAGCAGCACGCCGACAACCCCGTGAACTGGCAGCCGTGGGACGACGACGCGCTCGCGGAAGCCCGCGAGCGCGACGTGCCGATCTTCCTCTCGGTCGGCTACTCGGCCTGCCACTGGTGTCACGTCATGGCCGAGGAGTCCTTCGAGGACCCCGCAGTCGCCGAGATCCTGAACGAGAACTTCGTCCCGATCAAAGTCGACCGCGAGGAGCGCCCCGACCTCGACCGCGTCTACCAGACGGTCTGTCAGCTCGTGACCGGCGGCGGCGGGTGGCCGCTGTCGGCGTTTCTGACGCCGGAGGGGAAGCCGTTCTACGTCGGGACGTACTTCCCGCCCGAGCCGCAGCCCCAGCGGAACGTCCCCGGCTTCGAGCAGCTCTGCCAGCAGATCGCCGACTCGTGGAACGATCCCGAACAGCGCGAGGAGATGGAAAACCGCGCCGAGCAGTGGACTTCGGCCGCGCGGGACCGTATGGCGCCCGCAGAGTCCCCGGAGGGTGACACCGGACCCCCGAGCAGCGAGATCCTTGACGACGCCGCGGCGGCGGCGATCCGCGGCGCTGACCGCCAGCACGGCGGGTTCGGGCAGGGGAGCCCGAAGTTCCCCCAGCCCGGGCGAGTCGAACTCCTGCTCCGCGTCGCGTCGCTGTCGGGCGACGCCGAGCCGCTGACGGTCGCCGAGAACGCGCTGGGGGCGATGGGCAGCGGCGGGCTGTACGACCACCTCGGCGGCGGGTTCCACCGCTACTGCGTCGACGAGGACTGGACCGTCCCGCACTTCGAGAAGATGGCGTACGACAACGCCACGATCCCGGCGGCGTTCCTCGCGGGCTACCGCGCGACGGGACGGGAGCGATACGCCGAGATCGTCCGGGAGACGCTCGACTTTACCGAACGGGAGCTCTCCCACCCCGAGGGCGGCTTCTTCAGCACGCTCGACGCACGGAGCGAGACGCCCGACTCCCGGCTCGAGGAGGGCGAGGAGCCTGAACGCGAGGAGGGGGCGTTCTACGTCTGGACGCCCGAAGAGGTCCGCGAGCACGTCGACGAGCCGGCGGCGACGCTGTTCTGTCGGCGCTACGGCGTCGTCTCCGGCGGCAACTTCGAGGGGGGTACGAGCGTCCTGAACGAGACGGTGCCCGTCGAGGAGCTGGTCGGCGCCGAGATCGAGGTCGCGGGCGAGACGGTCGAGGCACCCGACGATGAGGACGAGATCCGCGACCTGCTCGAGGGCGCCCGCGAGACGCTCTTTGCGGCCCGCGAGGGGCGCCCGCGCCCGCTCCGCGACGAGAAGGTGCTGGCGGGCTGGAACGGCCTGCTGATCGGGACGTTCGCCCGTTCGGGGTTCGTGCTGGGCGACGATGCTCGGATCGAGCGTGCGGAGTCGGCGCTGGCGTTCGTCCGTGACCAACTCTGGGATGCCGATTCCGGCCGGCTCGCCCGGCGGTTCAAGGACGGGCAGGTGGGGATCGACGCCGCCCTCGAGGACTACGCGTTCCTCGGGCGCGGCGCGTTCGAGCTGTACCAAGCGACCGGCGACGTGGAACCGCTCGCGTTCGCGCTCGATCTCGCCGGCGTCGTCGCCGACTCGTTCTACGATCCCGAGGACGGGACGCTCTACCTTTCCCCGAACGACGGGGAGGAGCTGGTCGCGCGGCCGCAGGAGTTGACCGACCAGTCGACGCCCTCCAGCGTCGGCGCCGCGGTCGCGCTGCTGCTCGATCTGGACCACTTCACCAGCGATGATCTCGGCGAAGTGGCCCGGGAGACGCTCGCGACCCACCGTGGCCGGATCGAGGCCAGCCCCGTCGAGCACGCCACGCTCGCGATGGCGGCCGACGCGGCCGAGCGCGGCTCGCTCGAACTCACCGTCGCCGCCGACGAACTGCCCGACGCGTGGCGCGAGACGCTCGCCGATCGCCACCTTCCGGGTGCCGTCGTCGCCCGACGGCCGCCAACGGAGGCGGGGCTTCAGGCGTGGCTCGACGAACTCGGGCTCGACGAGGCGCCGCCGATCTGGGCCGGCCGGGAGGCCCGCGACGGCGAGCCGACGGTGTACGCGTGTCGCTCGCGCACCTGCTCGCCGCCGGAGACGGATCTCTCGGTGGCGCTGGATTGGGTCGAAGAAAACCTGTAGAACGATCCGCGTGACCCTCTCGAGTCACTGACTCCCGCGAGGGGAGCGAGCTATCGCTGCAGGGTCGCCCCCGCGACGGCGCCGACGAGCAGGCCGACGGTGGCCGCGGGGAACGCCGCCGCGAACACCATCGCCGGCGGCAGGGTGGCGAGCAGCAGCATCGTTCCGAAGGTGGGTGGGTGGCGATACGCCGGATGCGTGTTCCGTGGTGTGTACATCGTCTGTGGAGGGGTGTGCGTCAGCGGGGCGATACGGGCCACGTCGCCGTACCCGGTGGTCGAGCGTCAGCGCCCGAACGGGCCGGGATCGGGACGGGGTCGTCGGGGGGCGGCCTGCGTCAGATCGCCCACCCGACGACGGCGGCGACGACGCGCGCGAACCGGGCACGGAACCCCTCGTCCACGACCGAACGGCGGTCGCGTGACTGGGTCCCCTGCCCGGGGAGAAGCACGCTCAGTGAGTCGAGTAGCACGTCGTCGTCACCTCGATTACTGGTCGTACAGCCGACAGTAAAAAGCTGAGTAGGGTGTGGTAACACACACCGTATCCGGGCTGTACCCTCCGGATCGAGCGAGTACGCCGAGACGCGTTTCACGATCCGACTCGGAGTGAAACGGGGTCGGTGGGGCGTCTGCAGCGACGGGGACGGAAGGCCCCTTCGGGGGAGTCATCGGTAGAAGTCCGACTTCCGCTGTCGATGCTCTCGGACGTCTCTGAGTGCGTCGACCTTAGGTTGGGTCCGGTTCCGGATGATCACCACGTCGTACGTTTCCTCCGCCGCGACGGCCGCCCCCACGCTACTGATCCCGGATACGATATCCCCGGCGTTCTCGCTGCCGATGAACACCATCGAGGCGTCCTCCTCGTTCGCCATCTTCCGGAGGTGTTTCGAGATGGTTCCGGCGGAGGCGTACCGCCCCACGGTTTCGTGCCGGAAGTTCGCCACCGGAACGAGTTCTGTCACCCGTTCGTGCAGGGCTGTGACGACTGACTCCACGTCGAACGGCTCGTCCGCGTCGATCCAGCCGTGTTCTCTCGCGTACTCCGTGTCCCCTTTCGGGATCACTGTCACGGCGACCACCCGTTCGTCCATGACACCGCTGAATTCGCTGGCACGAACGAGGGCCGTTTCCGCGAGCTCCGACCCGTCGAAGGGAACGACAAACGCCATGTATCAGCCTAAACACGTCGCCGACAAGTACCCTCCCGTAATTCCCGAATGGTGGAACCCATGGCTCCTGAAGGCGGTTCCCCGTCGGGCATGTCCACCGGATCGACTGCCGGCACGGTACCGACGGCGTCGTGCCGAGCCTCTCCGGCCTGCGAAAAAGTTCTGCTCTCCGCGGGAAGATCGGTTCGTTCTCCGTGCTCAGCGGATACGCGCGGACCACGGCGGGCCGGGAGCCTCAGAGACCCCCGAACTCACTCGGAGAGTGCGTCGGCGAGGTAGACCGCGATCGGTCGGTCCTCGCTCTCGACGAACCGGGCGATCTCTTCCCCGTCGCGTTCGACGATCACGGTCGGGATGAGTTCGATCCCGTACTCCTCGATGCCCTCGCCGACTTTCTCGCCGTCCACGCGTTCAACCGCGTGGGCGTGGATCCGCTCGTTGGGCACGCCCGCGGCCTCCAGTGCGGCCGCGAACGCTGGTAGCTGCTGGCGGCAGTCGCCACACCAGTCGCCGCCCCAGATGCGGAACGTGAGGCCGTCGGCGGCGAGGGCGTCGACCGTCTCCTCGTGGGCTTCGGCGCTCCACGTCGGGTCCGGCTGGAGCGTCGAGAGCGTCGATTCGGGTGCGTCAGTCTCTGCGTTAGCCATACACGAAGATGGGTCCGGGCGAGGATAAGTCATACGTCAGTGGCCGTTCATCGCCGCCGAACTGCCGATCAGTCGCCGAACGCGCTCCCGAGCACGCCGCCGACGGCGCCGAACAGGAGGGGGTAGACCAGCCCGGCGAGCAGCACTGCCGTGATCAGATCCGGCGCGGCCGACCCCTGGTAGGAGAACAGGAACCGACCGATGAGGGCCAGCGGGAAGTAGCCGACCGCGACCGCGGCGCCGGCGATCGCGCCGTCGCCCGGTTCGTCCGCGTCGGCCAGTCGCGCGGTCAGCAGTCCCGCCGCGAGCAGCAGGACGATCGGGACCGCGTACAGCAGCGTGATCGCACCGCCGTCGCTGCCGGCGATGAAGTTCTGTGACTGCGTACCGCCGAACCCGTCGATCCGGGTGGCGACGAAGTGGGCGTTGTAGAACAGCCAGCCGATCCCCTGCCAGACGGCGATCGGCTCGCCGCCGAACAGTTCGGCGATGAAGTTGTACGCCGACAGCCGCTCCTCGATGGAGCCGCTCTGCCAGACGTAGGTGAGCAGGTAGCCGAGCAGGTACGCGCCGATGCCGGCAGCAGCGCCGGCGCCGACCGGCAGTTTATCGATCGCGCTGTCGGTGCTCATGGTTGAACGCTTCTCTTGCGGGTAAAAATCTCTGACGGCTGGCGGCGGCCCGGAAACCGGTGTCGCTACCCCTTTACTCCTGACCCGGGTACGTCGGGGTAGATGGACGCGAACGTGATCGACGCCATCGGGTCGCCGTTGGTCGAGGTGGCGTCACCGATCGGCACCGTCGCCGCCAAGTTGGAGTCGAAGAACCCCGGCGGCTCCGCGAAGGATCGCCCGGCGCTGTACATGATCCGGGCCGCCGAGGAGGCCGGCGAACTCGGCGAGGGCGACGCGATCGTCGAGCCCACGAGTGGGAACACCGGCATCGGGCTTTCGCTGATCGGCGCGGTGAAGGGGTACGACGTGCGGATCGTCATCCCCGGGTCGAAATCCCCCGAACGGCGGCGGATCATGCGCGCCTACGGCGCCGACATCGAGGTGGTCGACGGCGACATCAGCGACGCCCGCGACCGCGCCGACGAACTCGAAGCGACCGGCGACTACGTGCAGGTCCGGCAGTTCGAGAACGCCGCCAACCCCCGGGCACACTACGAGACGACCGGCCCGGAGATTCTCGACCAGGTCGACGACCGCGAGGTCGACGCGTTCGTCGCCGGCGTCGGCACCGGCGGCACGCTGACGGGGACGAGCCGCCGGCTCTTGGAGGAGTTCCCCGAGATGGAAGTCGTCGCGGTCGAGCCCGCCGAGAACGCCGTGCTCTCGACGGGTGAGTCCGGCCACGACGACTATCAGGGGATGGGACCGGGGTTCGTCGCGCCGAACCTCGACGTGGAGCTGATCGACGCCGTCGAGGCAGTCGACCTGCCGACCGCAGAGCGGGAGTGTCGCTGTCTGGCCCGCGAGGAGGGGATCCTGGTGGGCCAATCAAGCGGCGCCGCCAACGTCGCCGCCCGCCGGACCGCCCAGCGCCTCGCCGACGAGGGCGTCGACGACCCGCTGGTGGTGACGGTGTTCCCCGACTCCAGCGAGCGCTACATGTCCACCGGGCTGTTCGAGGCCGAGGAGGCAGAGGACTGCCAGTGGCAGTCTGACGGCTAACCGTCGAACTCCGACTCGGTCACGCGAACCACCAACACTTCGTCGTACCCCTCGCGTTCGGGGGTCCAGTCGCCCTCCCGCTCGACGAAGACGGGATTCTCCGGCCGACCGTCCTCGACGCCGTACACCTGGAGGAGTTCGCCCGTCTCCGCGGGGTCGACCTCGCCGTCCCGGATCGCCGTCGCCAGTTCGCGGGAGAGCCACTCCGTCTCCGACACCGAGTCCGACTGCACCAGCGCCGCCCGGACGAACCGGACGAGATACCAGTTCAGATCGTTCAACAGCGAGACCGCGGCGCCGATCGAGACGGTGTCGAGCGCGAGGCTGTTCGCGTAGGGCTCCCACAGCTCGTACGTCGAGAGCGCCTCCCGGGCGGTCTCCCGGGAGAGCAGTTCGTACCGGAGGTCGCTCTCGGGCTCGCCCAACAGACAGACCTGCGCCATCGTCGGGGGGTCGCCGGGGCGGAAGAAGTGGGTTGCGGTCCGGCGCTGTCCTCAGTCGTCGGAGACCACGGAGCGCTCGTCGGCCAGCGCTTCCGCGCGGTCGAGCAGGTCGTCTGGCTCGGCAGCCTCGACTGCGGCGAGCGTCGCGTTGGTCTCCGGATAGTCGGGGGCGACGCGCTCACAGCCGACGTTCACGGTCGCGTCGACGAACGTGCCGATCTCGCGGGCCTGCTCGACGATCTCGGGCTTGTCCCGCGTGAGCAGCGGGCGGTGGACCGGCAGGCTCGCGGCGGCGTCGGTGACGCGGACGTTCGGGCCGGTCTGGGAGGACTTCTGGCCGATCGACTCCCCCGTCGCGATCGAGTGGGCACCGATATCCTCGGCGACGGCCTCCGCGACTCGGAGCATCGCGCGCCGCAGCGAGAGCATCCGCGTCGGTCCCGTCTCGGCGGCCAGATCGTCGACGAGGTCGCCCGCGGGCACGACGCGCAGTCGGGTGTCGACGTGCGGCGCCGAGCGCGCGACCGTCCGGGCGGTCTCGGTCGCGCGGGCGAGGTGGTCCGGGCCGCCGTAGTCGCCGAGATCGAGGTAGACGGGGACGACCTCCAGCCCGCGTTTGAACAGCTCCCACGCCGCGACGGGGGAGTCCAGCCCGCCCGAGAACAGTGCGACCGTCTTCCCCTGCGTCCCGACGGGAAGCCCGCCCGGCCCGTCGTACTCGACGGCGGAGACGAACGCCTCGTCCTCGCGAACGTCGAGGCGGTACGTCCGGTCGGGGTCGTCGAGGT
>NZ_JBHUDH010000016.1:7666-14239 GCF_042678005.1 Halolamina salina
CGGCGGCCGCGCGGGCGGCCTCGTCGGCGACGAATCCGTCGTCCCCATCGGCTGCCCGGATCAGGAGCCGCGACCACGTGCGCTCGACCTCCCCGGGGATGCCGCGGTCGTCGAGGACCGCCCGCACGTTGTCGGCGAGGCGGTCGAGCATCTGCCCGCGGACCTTGTCGCTCTTGATCCCCACCTCCCCGTAGCGGACGACGGCGAGCTCCGGTGACTGCTGCACGGGCGGGGTAGCGGGCGGGCGCGCATGGGTGTTTCCTTCCCCGGTCGCGAGCGGAACCCTTACTGCCGCGTCGACGGACTCCCGGCCATGGCCCTCTCGACGGACACGATCCTCGTCGGTATCGCGTTGCTGGTGTACGACGCCGGTTTCAACAGGTGGGCGACGGCGTTCACCGCCGCCGGCTTCGCGCTCGTCGCGCTCGGCTACGCCGGCTCACTCTACCGGCGCGCCAGCGGTGACGACTGACCGAGCCCGGTCAGACGTCGTCGAGCGGGTCCTCGATCTGCCCGGTGATCGACTCGAGCAGGTCGGTCACCGTCACCATCCCGACGACCTCGCCGTCCTCGAGCACGAGCGCGAGCTCCTGACTCTCGACCTGGAACTGGTCGATCGCGTTGCTGACGCTGGTGTCGTGGGACATAGTCATCGGCGGCGCCGAGAGGTTGGTGAAGTCCACGTCGCCCTCCGCGACGCTGTCGCGGTAGCGCGCGAGCATCGGGAAGTAGACGATCCCGCGGAAGTCGTTCAGGTCCTCGCCGATCAGGGGGTAGCGCGTGTGCGGGTGCTCCTCCATCCGGCGGAAGTTCTCCTCGGCGTCGACCTCGGTGGAGAGCGCGACGATCGCCTCGTCCTCGACCATCACCTCGCTCACCGGGCGGTCGCCGATCTGGAGCGCGTTCATGATCTCCTCGCGGCGCTCCGCGGAGACGTCGCCCTTCGTGAGCACCGATCCCAGCCGGTTCCGCAGGTCGGCGCGGGACTCGATTGCGTCCTCTTCTGCCTCCAGCCACGCGCCGGTCATCTCGACGCCGAACAGGCCGAGCGTGGCTTTCGCGACCCAGTCGCCCAGCTTGATGATCGGCAGGATCGCCCGGTTACACCAGTACAGCGGCGTCGCGCCGTATCGACAGACCAGCCGGGAGCGCTCGACGCCGAGATAGGTGGGCGTCTGCTCGCCGTGGGTCAGGTGGACGAGGTTGATGATCAGGAACGCGATGAACGCGCCCGCGCCGACGCCGGCCAGCGCGCTCCCTTGGAAGATCGGCTCGAAGATGGCCGCAAGCGCGGGCTCGGCCACGATCCCGACCGCGATGCTGGAGGCGGTGATCCCGACCTGACAGGTGGTGAGGTAGAGTTCGAGGTCGTGGGTCATCTCCCACGCCCGCTCCAGACCTTTACTCCCCCCGTCGCCGAGGAACTCCTCCTTGGAGAACTGTCTGGCGCGAGTGAGGCCGAACTCGATCGCGACGAAGAAGCCGTTCGCGAGGATCAGCCCCACTCCCGCGAGCAGTCTGGCGGTCAGTTCGAGCGTCTGCATGGGCGGCTCTCTCGACCGCCCCCGGTAAATGCGCGGCGGCCCCGGGAGCTACCCCCTCGCGGCGAGGTAGACGACCCCCAGCTTGACCAGCGCCGGGTGTGGCACCGCCTCCGGGCGCGCCGCCTCGACGACCGCGAGCCCGTCCCGGAACGACGCGCCGCGCTCGGCGGCGACGGCGGTCGCCAACACTGCGGCGCTCCGACTCACCCCCGCCTTGCAGTTGACGAGCACGTCGCCCGTCCGCGAGAGCCGTCTCACGGCGTCGACGGCGGCCGCGAACGCAGTCCAGTCGTTCCCCTCGCCGTCGGTCAGCGGGTGGTGGTGGGTGGTCAGGGGATACGCGTCGGTCGAGACGGAAACGACGGCGTCGAAACGACGGTCGTGGCGGTCGGGGTCGGCGGCGTGGCGGTTGCCGAGGTGGAGGCCACGCTCGTTCAGCGGTGTGAGAACTGGCTCGTCGTCGACGGAGCCGATCGGTCGGAGGAGCTGGCAGTCGGGATCGGTCGAGCGGTCACTCATCGCCCCGGCGGCGTCGGGGGGAGCGCGCTCAGAACGTCGAGATGTCGCCCTCGATCGCCTCGCGGGTGATCTCGGTGACGTTCGCGAGGTTCTCGTCGACGATCTCGCTCACCTCGTCCTCGATGTCGGCCACGTCGACGCCGTCGGCGGTGACGACCTGCGCGTCGGCGACGTGGGGCTGGTCGATCGGTCGGCCGATCTGGGAGAGCAGGCGCAGTTGGAGGTCGCGGATCCCGTCGACCTCCGCGACCACGTCCTCGGCAGTCACCGTCGAGAGGAGGTTGTAGATTTTCCCGATGTGGTTGACGGGGTTCTTGCCCGAGGTGGCCTCCATGCTCATCGGTCGGTTCGGCGTGATGAGGCCGTTGGCGCGGTTCCCGCGGCCGACGGAGCCGTCGTCGCCCTGCTCGGCGGAGGTGCCGGTGACGGTGAGGTACACCGAGCCGGCGTCGTAGTCGTCGGCGGTGTTGACCTCGACGCTGACCTCGCGGTCGGTGTGCTCACGGGCGACGCTCTCGGCGTACGCCTGCACCTCCTTCACCGCGGCCTTGTACGCCTCGAGGCTCTCGATGTACTTGTCGACCATCGCGACGGCGACGGTCACGTCGATCGAGTCGCCCTCGCGTTTGCCCATCACCTTCACGTCCGGGCCGACCTCGGGGTTCTCGGCGGCGTACTCGCCGTTGATGCCGCGCTCGATCTCGTGGACGATGGTCTCCGTCTCGGTCAGGGGGGCGTGGCCGACGCCGTAGGAGGTGTCGTTGGCCATCGGCACCTGGACCTCCTCCTCGCCGAACACGTCCTGTAGGTCGCCGCTGCCCTCGCCGAGCTGGATGTCGACGACCACGTCGGTCCCGTACTCCAGTTCGGGGATCTGCTCCTGGAGGTACTCACGGGCGGCCGCCAGCGCCGTCGAGTCGACGGGCAGCTCGATCGTCTCGCCGTCGCGCTCGTAGCTCTTGGTCGCGCGGCCGACGATCAGGATGTAGATCGGCTCAATCACCTCGCCGCCGCCGTAGGCCGGCGCCGCACGCCCCGCGGCGAGCTGAGTCTCGTCGGTGTTGTAGTGGAGCACCTTCCCGACGCGATCGAGGTAGAGCTGTGAGAGCGCCCGGGAGACGCTCTCGGCGATGCCGTCGCAGATAGAGTCGGGGTGCCCGATCCCCTTTCGCTCGACGATCTCGACCTGCTGGTCCTCGACCGCCCGCCGGTCGAGTTCGGAAACCTGAACGTTCCGCGTCATTGCTCCCTCTTCCGCGGCGCGGGGTCTATAACCTTCGGAAACGATCCGGGGAACGGAAATTACTGTTAAGCATCGGCGTCGAGTAGCAGGCCGAGGTAGGACGTACGGATCTGGTCGTCGGGGTCGAGACCGAGCGCGCGGAGTCGCTCCTGTGCCTGCTCTCGCACCGCCTCGATCTCGGATTCCGGCGCCTCGCGTTCGATCTCGACGAACGAGCCGAGTCCGTCGACCGCGTCGAGGGTGACGGTGTAGCCGTCGAGATCGAACCGTTCGCGCTCCTTCTCGACGGTCGCGGCCGGCTCGAACCCCAGCCCGTCGAGGATCCCCGCGGCGGCGTCGCCGTCGGTGACGGCGGTCTCGTGTTCCTCGCGGGTCTTCGACTCGGCCTCGACGAGCGGTCCCTTGTAGGTCAGCTTCGTCGTCGTCTCGCCGGCGTCGAGGTCGGTCTCCTCCCGCAGCCGGAGCGCCTCGTCGGTCTCCGCGAACTCGCGGTGGGGAGCGTCGTAGTACGTGTCGACCTGTCGGACGTGATCGACGGGCTCGGCGCCGGCGTCGGAAAGCGCCGAGCGGACGGGATCGTGGTCGGCCGCGACTTTGAGTTCGACCTCGTACATGGCTGCGGAGAGAGCGGCGGCGACGAAAAGCGTGGCCTCTCGGCCGCGACGGTCCGATCCCGCGGCCGGCGGCGTCGGGGGCGTCCAGCCCCGAAACGTTGTCCTTAAGAGTGGAACACGTGACCGTAGACGTATGAGCGAAAACGAGGCCGACGCCGAGAGCGAGGCCGAGGCAGCCGAGACCGAGTCGGGAATCCAGGAGGGCGACTTCGTCCGCATCGACTACAACGTCCGCACCGTCAGCGACGACCGCGTCGTCGACACGACCCGGAAGGAGGTCGCCGAGGAGGCCGGCATCGACGACGACGAGTACGACTTCTCGCCGCGCATCATCGTCGTGGGCGAGGGCCACGTGTTCCCCGGCGTCGACGACGCGCTGCTCGGCGGCGAGGTCGGCGACGAGGGCACCGTCGAGATCGACGCCGAGGACGGCTTCGGCGAGTACGACGAGGAGCAGGTCCGCACCGTCAGCGCCAACAAGCTCGACGAGGAGAACCGTCGCCCCGGCGCACAGGTCCAGATCGACGGCGAGCAGGGCTACGTCGAGCGAGTGATCGGCGGCCGCGCACGCGTCGACTTCAACCACCCGCTTGCGGGCGAGGATCTCGAGTACGAGTACGAGATCGTCGACGTCGTCGAGGACGACGAGGAGAAGGCCGCCGGCCTGCTGGGGATGTACCTCCAGATGGAGCCGGACCTGCGTATCGAGACCGAGACGGTCGAGGAGGAGGTCACCACCGAGGACGAGGACGGCGAGGAGACCACCGAGACCGAGGAGGTCGAGCAGCGCACCCTCTACATCGAGGCGACCCAGCAGATGCAGATGAACCAGCAGTGGATGTTCCAGAAGAGTCAGGTCGCACAGGACCTGATGGACCGTCTCGACCTCGACCGCGTGGTCGTCGAGGAGGTCTTCGACGGCACCGGCGGCGGCATGATGGGCGGCATGGGCGGTATGATGGGCGGTATGGGCGGCGCCGAGCAGCTCGAAGAGGAGCTCGAGGACATCGAGGGCGACCTCGAGGACGCCGACGTCGACGCCGAGGAGATCGTCGACGAGCTCGAAGACGAGTAACGCCGTAGTCGGCACGCGACGCCGTCACACACCGACCGAACCTTTTTGCGGAATCCAACGCCAGTAGCGCGTAGCCGATGAAGCTCGACTTCTCCTGAGCCCGCGCGGCTCACGTGACGGCAGCGAGGCGACAGCCTCGGCATCCGTGGTTCCGCGACCACGCTGTGAGCGGCGGGAGACCACCTGTGGCACCGTTCCCCGACAGCCTCGGGTCTCCCGCCGGCCGCGGGTCGTTCCCGCCGTCGTCGCCCGTCAGCGGTGGGGACCCACCCCCACCAACGTTGCAAGACTCACCACCAGCCGAGACGGACGAACAGCGAGCGAACGCCAGTGACGCCGACGGCGACCCCGACCGCACTGCCGTCGTTGTCGCCCGCGACGCCGACCAGCAGCCCGACACGACCGAGATCGAGCGCCTCGCCGCCACGGCCGGCTACGAGGTCGTCGACGCGCTCACCCAGCGCCGCGAGGAGGACGGCCAGTACAACCTCGGCCGCGGGAAGGCCGAGGCGCTCGCCCGTCGCGTGGTCGAGACCGGCGCCGACGCGGTCGTGTTCGACGGCGAACTCAGCCCCGGCCAGTACAGTTCCCTGACTGCACTCCTGCCCGACGGAACGGTCGTCGTCGACCGGCACCGGCTCGTGCTCGGGATCTTCGAGTCCGGCGCCGGCGACGAGGCCGCCCGCCTGCAGGTCGAACTCGCGAGGCTGCGGTACGAGCTCCCCCGGATCAGGGAGACCGAGGAGCGAACCCACATGCAGCGCGCCGCCGAGACCGGCTCCCGCGTGGTCGACACCGAGCGGCGGATTCGGACCGTCGAGAACAAGCTCGACGAACTGGCCGATCGCGCCGGCGAGCGCCGGGCAGAGCGCCGGGAACAGGGGTTCGACCTCGTCGCGGTCGCGGGCTACACCAACGCCGGGAAGTCGACGCTGCTGCGCCGACTGGCGGACGATCTCTCGATCGAGGGGATATCCCCCGAACACGACGATCTCGACGGCGAAGCTGCGGTCGAGGATCGCCTGTTCGAGACGCTCGACACCACCACCCGGCGGGCGACGATCGGCGGCCGACGGGGGCTGCNNNGCTGACGGACACCGTCGGGCTGGTCGACGGGATTCCGCACGACCTCGTGGCGTCGTTCAGCGCGACGCTCGATGCGGTCGCCGACAGCGACGCCGCGCTGCTGATCGCCGACGCGAGCGACTCGCTCTCGGCGATGCGCGAGAAGCTCCGGGTGTCGCTCGGGGAACTCGACGACCCGCGCGGCGAGCTCCTGATCGTGCTCAACAAGGTCGACCTCCTCGACGATGCGGCAGTCGAGCGGCGCCGGAGGGCGGCCGAGTCGGTGGCCGGCGATCGGGCCACCGCAGTGCTCGCGGTCAGCGCGACCGAGGGAACTGGGATCGACCGCCTGCGCGAGACCGTGGCCGGGACGCTGCCGACCGAGGAGGTCCGGTTCGACCTCCCCAACACGGGAGAGACGCAGTCGTTCCTCGCGTGGGCGCACGAACACGGGCGCGCCGACGCCGAGTACGAGGGCGACCGCGTCCGCGTTCGGTTCGCCGGCCGGCCGGG
>NZ_JBHUDH010000016.1:14246-15368 GCF_042678005.1 Halolamina salina
GCCGGCGGTCGTCGACCGGGCGCGTTCGCGGGCCGCGTCGATCCGGGCGGACTGACCTCCCGTCACTCTCCGCTGACTTTTTCTCACTCTGCCCCGAGGGGCCTGTGTGTGCAGCACACGGCCGTGGGTGCGGTCAGAGCGGCGCCCGCCGGCCACGCACGCGGTGCTTCAACCATGACTGACAACGGCGGCAACGACCGACGACGGGACATCGAGGGGCGAATCAACACGCTCGGCACGGGCAACAACGTGGGCGGCCGGCGGAGCCACGGCGCCGACGCCACCGAGGGCGAGGACGCCGACTCGGAGGCGGGCGTGACGCCGGAAGCCGACGCCCGCGGCGGCGACGAGGAGACCGACCGCGACACCGGCGTGACGCCGGAAGCCGACGATCACGGCAGCGAGGACGCTCCCGAGCGCGAGACGGAGGTGACCCCGGAGGCGAGCACCGACGACTACGAGAGCGAGGAAGAGGACCGCTCGTCGCTCGATATCGAGATCGATCGGTTCGTGCGTGCCTTCGCCACACGGCGGGCCGAGTCGCTCGACGAGACGCTCGACGAGTACGTCGTCGGCTCCGTGAAGGGGTATCTCGCGGGCCTGCTCGGCGGCGACGTGGAGTCGCCGGGCACGCTGAAGCGCCGGGTCGAGGTCGAGGCCGACGACGTGTTCGGCGGCCTGCTCGACGCCGTCGGCGAGGAGGAGCAGGACCGCGGTGACGTGGTCGTCGAGGCGGTCGCCGAGGCGTACGACGTGCCCGAGGACGACGAGCTGACCGTCGCCGGCCTACGCGACCACGAGGCGATGCTGAACGGCGTGGTCGCGAACAGTTCGAACAGCCTCGGCGACGTGTCAGAGGTCGTGCAGGCGGCCGTCGAGACGCGGCTGATCGAGGAGGACGCTGAGTAGCAGCGGTAGCTGGTAGATTTTCAGTTCCGTGGTGAGCGCCGTCGCTCGTGGTGACGTAGTCAGTTCGTTCTTCGACCGCGAACACGATTCTTTGACAGCGAACACGACCGCGGAGTGAGCATGACCACTTGTGACCGCAGTGTGCCGGGCATGAAGCCCGGCGCAGCGCCGAGTCCCCACCCCTCCCCCGCGGGCCGGCGACCGGTGCCGGCC
>NZ_JBHUDH010000016.1:15418-26123 GCF_042678005.1 Halolamina salina
AGGTCTCGCTGGCCGTGCGGGCGACGCGTGGGTCGCCCGCACGACGCCTCCGTGCGCGAACGAGCGCGCGAGGGACGACCGATCGAGCGAAGCGAGAGAGGGAGTCGGCTGGGGAGGTGTGTGGCTGTGCGGGGCGGTGCGGTCACAAGATGCCAACGATCGAGATGCTGTTGCCGTCGCAGTACCCGTGTCGAGAGATACTGTTACCGTCCCAGTACCCGTCGTAGAGAGGCACTGTTACCCCACAGCGAAGCCACCTTCCCCAAAGAACGAAAGCACGACCTCGTTCGAGGGCGGGAGCCTTATCCCCCACCACCGAGAACGTCGCGATATGCAACCACGCGACCTCTCCGCCCACGTCGAGTACGTCCCCGGACGGGGGGTCGAGGAGGTCGCCCGCGACCTCGGCCTCGATCCCGACGAGCTCGTGAAGCTCTCCTCGAACGAGAACCCACACGGCGCCAGCCCCGCGGCCGTCGACGCCGTACGGGACGCTGCCGACGAGATATCCGTCTACCCCAAGGCGGCCCACACCGACCTCACGGCCGACCTCGCCGAGAAGTGGGACCTCGACACCGAGCAGGTCTGGGTCAGCCCCGGCGCCGACGGCGCGATCGACTACCTCTCCCGGGCGATGCTCGACCCCGCGGACCCGGTGCTCGTCCCCGATCCCGGCTTCTCCTACTACGGGATGAGCGCGCGCTACCACCACGGCGACGTTCGTACCTACGAGCTCTCGAAGGCCGACGAGTTCGAGATGACCGCTGACACCGTGCTCGACGACTACGACGGCGAGCGCATGGTGTTCGTCACGTCGCCGCACAACCCCACGGGAGCGACGATGGCCCGCGAGGAGATCGAGGCGCTGCTTTCCGGCGTCGAGGACGACTCGCTGGTCGTGATCGACGAGGCCTACGGCGAGTTCGCCGAGGAGCCATCCGCCGCCGACCTCCTCGACGACTACGAGAACCTCGCGATCCTGCGGACGTTCTCGAAGGCGTACGGGCTCGCCGGCCTGCGGATCGGCTACGCGCTCGTCCCCGCCGCGTGGGGCGACGCCTACGCGAAGGTCTCGACCCCCTTCGCCGCCAGCGAGATGGCGCTGCGAGCCGCGATAGCCGCACTCGACGACGGCGCACACGTCGAGAAGTCCGTCGAGAGCGCCGAGCGGGCGCGGGAGCACATCCACGACCACCTCGACGCGCCGACGTTCGACAGCGAGGCCAACTTCGTACTCTGTGAGGTGGGCGACGGGAGCGCCGTCGCCGAGGCCGCCCAGCGGGAGGGCGTGATCGTCCGGGACTGCAGTTCCTTCGGCCTGCCGGGCTGTATCCGGATCTCCTGTGGGACCGAAGCCGAGACCCGGCGGGCGGTCGAGACGCTAAACGACGTGCTCGCCGAGTTGGAGGCGACGGCATGAGCGACACCGACGACCTCGCGTTCGACCGCGTCGCGCTCACAGGAACGCCCGGGACGGGGAAGACCACCGTCGCCGAGGCGGTCGGCGAACGCCTCGACATCCCCGTCCATCACCTCAACGACCTGATCCGCGAGGAGGGGCTTCACGAGGGTGAGGACGAGCAGCGCGGCTCGCTCGTCGCCGACCTCGACGCGATCCGGGAGTACCTCGGCGACTGGTCCGGGCTACTGGACTCCCACCTCGCACACCACTTCGACGCCGATGCTGCGATCGTGCTGCGCTGTCACCCCGACGAACTTGAGGAGCGCCTCGCCGAGCGTGACGAACCCGACGCGAAGATCGCCGAGAACGCCGAGAGCGAGGCGCTGGACATCGTGCTCAGCGAAGCGGTGCGGGCGTACGGGGAGGAGAACGTCTACGAGATCGACACCACCGACCGGCCGGTCGAGGCCGTCGTCGACGACGCCATCGCCGTCCTGCGCGGCAAGCGCGAGCCGTCGGCCGGCACGGTCGACTTCACGGGGGCGCTGTGACGCTCGATCAGTACCGCGATATCGCGGACCGGCTGCTCGTCCCGTTCGTCGACGCCGCGGAGGCGCTGGGCCTGACGCCCGACGGCGTGAGCGTGATCGCGTTCGTCTTCGCCGGTGCCGCCGGCGGCGCGTTCGCGCTCGCGGGCGGCCAGGGGCCGCTGTGGCTCTACCTCGCGGCCAGCTTCTTCGTGTTCGCGAACGGCTGGCTCGACCTCGTCGACGGCGCGCTCGCCCGGAGCCTCGGCACCGACTCCGAGGGCGGCGACCTGCTCGATCACGTGCTCGATCGCTACGCGGACGTGCTCATCATCGCCGGGCTCGCGGCGGGCGCTGACGCCTACGCGCTCGGCCTGCTCGCGGTGACGGGCGTGCTGCTCACCTCCTACCTTGGCACGCAGATCCAGGCGGTCGGGCTCGGCCGGGAGTACGGCGGCCTGCTCGGCCGCGCCGACCGGCTGGCGCTCGTGGGGATCGTCGGCGTGGTCGCGTTCGTGCTGCCCGGCGAGATCGTCGCCGGCTTCGGCGCGGTCGAACTGCTGCTCGTGCTGTTCGCGGTCGTCGGCCACCTCACCGCGCTCCAGCGGTTCTGGGGTGCGTGGTCGGACCTCCGCTGACGCCGTGGGCCGCCGTCTCGAAGGGACGGAAAACTGATACCCCGCCCGCCCACAGCGGGCGCCATGAGCGACCTCCATCAGTCGAACCGACGGCTCTGGGACGAGTGGAGCGACGACTTCCAGGCGATCTGGCGCTCGGACACCGACGAGGGCGAACTCCCGCCGGCGCCCTCGCCGTTCGCCGCGGACGCCCCCGGCGGCCCCCAGCCGGGGATTCTGGAGAGCGTCGAGGGGAAGGCGTACGTCGAACTCGGCTGTGGCGGCGGACAGGGCAGCGTCGGCACTGCGGAACTCGGCGCGGATCCCGTCGTCGGGGTGGACTTCTCGGGCGAGCAGCTCCGGTACGCGCGGCAGCTCCGCGACGAGTACGGCGTCGATGCCCAGTTCGTACAGGGCGACGTGACCGACCTCCCGCTCCCGGACGATCGCTTCGACGTCGCCTCCTCGGAGGCGGCGTTCCAGATGGTCGAGGACGTCGATCGCGCGTTCGCGGAGGCCCACCGCGTCCTCCGAGACGGCGGCGTGTTCGTGTTCAGCGTCCTGCACCCGCTGCACGAGGCGTTGGACGAGGAGTCCGGGACGCTCGAACACAGCTACGTCGACGAGGGGCCGCGGGAGATCGAGATCGACGAGGCGTTCGAGGAGACGCTGATGGTGTTCGACCGCACGGTCGCGGACCTCCACAACGGCCTCGTCGACGCCGGCTTCGAGGTCCGGCGACTGCTCGAACACCACAACCACGAAGTCGAGCACAACGAGCCAGCGGAGAGCGATCTGCCCGACGTGCTCTGGAAAGTGCCCCAGAGCGTGCGGTTCTGGGCGGTCGCGCAGTAATCAGTCCAGACTCAGGCCGGCGTGCCAGCGGTCCGCGCCGGCCTCTTCCTTCACTTCGTCCATCTTCGCGAGCAGCTTCACCGCGAGGCTCGCCGTCTCGGCGGCGACGGACTCCCCCTCCGTCATGAACTCGCCCGTGGTGCGGTTCGCGAACACCGAGCAGACCGCGCCCGCCCGCAGGCCGTAGACGTTCGCGAGCGTGCAGATGGCGGCCGTCTCCATCTCGATGTTCAGCACGTTCGCCTCCTTCAGGTCCTCGACGAGCGTCTCGCTGCCGGCGGCTTCGAACCCCTCGAACCCCTCCCGACCCTGCCCGGCGTAGAAGGAGTCGGCGGACATCGTGAGGCCGACGTGGTAGTCGTGGCCCAGTCGCTCGGCGGCGGCGATCAGCGCGGAGACGACCTCCTCGTCGGCGACCGCGGGGTAGTCCTCCCGGACGTACTCCTTGCTGGTGCCCTCCTGCCGGACGGCGCCGCGGGTGATCACCAGATCGCCAACGTCCATCTCGGGCTGGATCGCGCCACAGGAGCCGACGCGGATGAACGTGTCCGCGCCGACGCGGGCCAGCTCCTCGACGGCGATCGCCGCCGACGGCGAGCCGATCCCGGTGGAGGTGACGGAGATCGGGGCGCCGTCGTAGCTCCCGGTCGCGGTGCGGTACTCGCGGTGGTGGGCGACCTCCTCGTGGTCGTCCCACAGCGGCGTTACCTTGTCGACCCGCTCGGGGTTGCCGGGGAGCAGGACGCTGTCGGCGACGTCGCCGGGTTCGAGTTCGACGTGGTACTGCATCTCGTCTTCGGCGTCGGACATGCTTTCGCGGTTCTCCGCTGTGGGGCGTAAGGCTGTCGTTCGCTGTCGGGTGTCGTCCACACCCGGGCGAGTCCAGTTCGGACTCCAGCGCGCTTGATTCGACCCACGAGTGTCGGTCTTGAACCGTTACCCGCTATATCGATTTGTCACTATCGAGATCGAACACGTCGATGGAGCGATCGAACGCACGAGCCATCTACTCGGCGAAAACCGGCCGAAAAGGTTAGAGCACGCCCATCGTCTCCAGTCGCTCGGGCAGGTACGTGTCCGTCACGAAGTCCAGCCCTCGGGAGGCGAGCGCCTGCTGTTCGGCCTTCTTCCCGATGTCCAGTTGGAGTTCGATCTGCTCCTCCCAGAACTCCGTCTGGAAGCGCGGGTCCTCGAGTTCGGACTCCAGCGCGTTCACGTCCGAGTCCGACAGCGGGTCAGTCGGCAGGTCGTAGTCGACGATGTCCTGCGGGCGGATCCCCACGTACTGGGCCTCCGGCGTCGCGAGGTACTCCGAGAGGTGGGCAGACTTGATCGAGCCGTACGCCACGGAGCCGTAGATCCGGTAGGACCAGGGGTCACCGTCAGTGAACACCACGACCGGCAGGTCCAGTTCGTCGCGGAGCCGCTTGGTGATCCGCCGGGTCGCGCGCGCGGGCTGCCCCTTGAGGTGGACGATCAGGCAGTTGTACTCGTCGTCGAACCCGTTCTCGATCAGGCGGTCCCGCATCCCACCCGTCTCGACACAGAGCACGAAGTCGATGTCGTGGTCGAGGAACTCGATCGTGTCCGGGTTGTTCGGGATCTGGTAGCCGCCCTCGCCCACGTCGAGCTGGCAGTGGATCTCCCGCTCGCCGCGGCGGGTCTGCTCGCGCAGCTTCAGCGGCCCCATCAGGGTCGCGCCGGACTCCTCGGGGCGCATGTGGAAGTCCTCGCGGGTGACGCCCGTGATGATCTCCAGGTCCTCGACGAGGTTGTTCGACTCGTCCTGCCCGTTGAACTGGGCCTCCTCGTTGTCCCACGACTCCGAGAGGTAGTAGAGCTCTCGCAGCGTCGAGGAGCGGTCCTCGTCCAACTGGTTCGCGAGGAACTCGATGGTGTAGGCGGCCTTCAGCAGCTTCCGGGCGCCACTGACGGAGTTGGCCGAACGGGTGGACTTCCGGTCGCCGTACACCCAGACGCTCTTCTCGGGGTCGTACTCGATGTTGCTCTTCGTCCGGGTGGGCAGCTCCATCCGGGGGATCTCGCCGGCCGCGAACTGGTCGTAGAACTCCGCGGCCAGATCGATCAGCCGTTCCCGCGCCTCAGCGTCGCTCAGGTCTTTCGTGCTCATGCGTTCACCGTGAGTTTCTCGTCGTCGACGCCGTCGACGGTCGCGTCGGCGTCGGCGTCAGTCGGCAGGCTGTACTCCAGTTCGACCGTCTCGCCCGAGTCCACGTCGGGGTTCCAGTTCACGAACCACTCCTCGTCCATCTCGATCGCGTCGACGCCGTCGGGCAGCCCCTCGGGCTCGGCGGAGACGATCTCGGTGATCTCCAGACTCTCGTTCCGGTCGGAGTGGTTCTCGACCACCAACGTCACCGTCTCGCCGTCGCGCTCGCGGTCGACGCCGACGTTGTTCATGATCCGGGCCATCGCCCCCTCGATGTCGGGGTGGTCGCGCCCGGTGACTTCGGCGACCTTCTCGGCCATCTGCGGGAGGATGCGCCCGAGCACGTCCTGTTTCTCCCGGCGCTTGGCCATCGAGCGGCGCTTGTTGAGGTAGGACTTCAGCTCGCGGGCGGCCTCCCGGATCGCGAGCTCGATCTCGTCCTCGATCTCGGGCACCGACGCCAGCGCGTCCTTCGACTCGCTGGTGAACGGGACGTTCGTCGACGCGACGTGGATCGAGATGACCGCCGGCCCGGAGGGCATCCCCGAGCCGCCGGGCTGATCCAGCCCGTAGTTCCGCCAGCCGATGCGTTTGACCACGTTCGTCGTCGCACACGCGCCGCGCTGGTAGACGAGCGGCACGCGGTTCGCGAAGCGCAGTAGTTCGACGCTCCCGTCGGCGGGGATGTCGCCGCCGTAGGCGATCCCGGCCTCGACGACGAACGGGTCGCCGCCGTGGACCTCGGCGTCCCGGGTCGAGGCGGCGTAGAAGTCGGCGTCGTACTCCTTCCGGAGGCCGGCCTCGACCAGCTCCTCGGTGATCGGGGCGAGACAGTCCGTCGGCGGCGAGAGGATGTCCGTCTCCCGCATCGCCTCCAGCAGTTCGGAGGCGGTGTCGCGGTCGCCGGCGATCTCGCTCACGTTCGGCGGGTCGTCCGGGACGGTCTGCATCCGGGACCAGAGCGACTCGACGACGTTCTCGCGGGCGGTGTCGCCGAACGTCTCGTCGTCGTACTCCTCGGTGGTGTCGGCGGCCTCGTCGACGAGCGTCTTCAGGTCGCCGAGGGTGAGCCGCATCCGGTTCGGGCCGTCGTCGTCGCCCAGCGCGACGAAGCGTTCGGCCAGCCGCTCCGATAGCCCGTTGACTGCGGCGTCGTCCTTCCGCGTCGAGGTGGCGTCGTCGACCAGTTCGTACAGCGTCGGGGTGAGTCGGTCGAGGTCGTCGCCCTCGTCGTCGGAGCCGAACCGAGTGAGTTCGCTCCACGCCGCTTCGACGGCGTTCTCCCGGACGGTCGAGCCGAACGTCTTGCCCGTCTCGGTGCCGACCTCGTCGGCGACGGTGCCGACGATCTCGACGAGCCCGGAGTAGGTGGTCCGCTCGCGCTCGGTCAGGCTGTTCGCGATTCGCTCGGCGAACACGTCGGTCGCGTCGGCGCCCTTGTTCGAGACGGCCTCGCGGAGGGCGGTCTCGATGTCAGCTTCCACGTCGGCGGTCGGGGCGCCGTTCCGGGCGGGCCAGCCGAGTTCGCGGCCGAAGTGACGGTCGCGGAAGTTGTCGAGGACGCTGTCGGCGGTCTTCTTCCCGACGCGGGTGAACTCCTCCTGCATGAACCCCGAGAGGGAGTAGGAGTCGGTCGCGTCGAGCATCTTGATCAGCGTCCCGAGTTCGACGCCGTGGGGGTGGGGCCGAATCTCCTTCGTCTCCGCGGGGAGCTGATCGGTCGCACGCTCGAACTTCAGCGGCTCGTCCAGTCCCGGCTCCCGGAGCTCGATCCGTGCGTGGGGGTTGACGACCGCGGTGTGTTTGATGTAGTCGTGGAGCTGGCTCCGGGCGCGCATGTTGGCCTCCATCTCCAGTTCGATGCGCGTGCCGTGGCTGCGGTCCCACGAGGTGGTCTCGGCGGTCCCGATCTCCGGCTCGTTGGTGTCGGTGTCGATGATGAGCTCGAAGTACTCCGCCTCGGTGCTGCCCTGCGTGCGGGAGGTGATCTTCGCGGGCTTGCCGGAGGTGAGTTGGGAGTAGAGCACGGCCGCGGAGATTCCGATCCCCTGCTGCCCGCGGCTCTGCTCGCGCTTGTGGAACCGCGAGCCGTACAGCAGCTTCCCGAACACTTTGGGAAGCTGCTCCTTGGTGATCCCGGGCCCGTTGTCCTCGACCACGAGGCGGTAGTAGTCGCCGACCTCGCGGATCTCGACGTAGATGTCGGGCCGGATGCCGGCCTCCTCGGTCGCGTCGAGGGCGTTGTCGACGGCCTCCTTCACGGCCGTCACCAGCCCCCGGGCGCCCGAGTCGAACCCGAGCATGTGTTTGTTCTTCTCGAAGAACTCGGCGATGGAGATCTCGCGTTGCCCCTCGGCCAACTCCTCGGCCGTGGTGGTTCCCTCGCCGAGTGTCGTCTGCTCCGAGGTCATTCTGTACTCCGGGTACCCGTCCCCCACGTAAAGTCCCTTCCGTAGCTCGGTGAAACTGAAACTCCGGGAGAACGACGCGATTTCGGCGGGCCACGCGCGGCCACGGCCGCGCCGCTCGCGCGCGCCGCGAGAGCGGCGGCGATCGGGCCGTTCGCCCCACCCCCGAACTCAGTTTTCGGCTGCGTCGGATCGGTTTGGGAATCCCCGAAGTTCACTACGCCTGCAGCGAGTTTTCGTTCACGCGCCCCCGCGCGCGTGCGGGTCCTTTATCCGGCGGGGGCGCCTCTCAGAGAGTACGCGCTATGTCAGAAGAGAACGCCGACTACGGCGCGGGCCAGATCCAGGTCCTGGAGGGTCTCCAGGCCGTCCGGAAGCGCCCCGCCATGTACATCGGGTCCACCGACGACCGTGGGCTCCACCATCTCGTCTACGAGGTCGTCGACAACGCCATCGACGAGGCGTTGGCGGGTCACTGCGACCGCATCTCGGTGACGATCCACGACGACGGCTCCGTCTCTGTCACCGACGACGGTCGCGGGATCCCCGTCGACACCCACGAGGAGTACGACCGGCCGGCGCTGGAGGTCATCATGACCGTCCTCCACGCCGGCGGGAAGTTCGACAACAAGTCCTACCAGGTCTCCGGCGGCCTCCACGGCGTCGGCGTGAGCGTGGTGAACGCGCTCGCAAAACGCCTGACCGCCGAGGTCAAACGCGACGGCGCCGTCTGGCGCCACGAGTTCGACCGCGGTGAGCCTCAGGGCGACATCGAACGGGTCCGCGACCTCGAGGAGGACGAGGGGACGGGCACCACGATCCGCTTCTGGCCCGACGAGGAGATCTTCGAGACCACCGAGTTCGAGTTCACGACGCTGGAGAGCCGGCTCCGCGAGCTCGCCTTCCTCAACAGCGGCGTCCACATCGAACTCGCCGACGAACGCGACGACGAGGACCACGAACCGCAGTCGGAGACGTTCCTCTACGAGGGCGGGATCCGCGCGTTCGTGCGGTTCCTCAACGAGACCAAGACGCCCATCCACGACGACGTGATCTACTTCGAGGACGAGGAGGAGGGCGTCCAGGTCGAGGTGGCGCTGCAGGCCACCGAGGAGCTACAGGGGTCGATCCACAGCTTCGCGAACAACATCAACACCCGCGAGGGCGGCACCCACCTCACGGGGTTCAAGACGGCGCTCACCCGCGTCGTCAACGACTACGCCAACGAGCAGGGACTCATCGGCGACGTCGACGGCAACCTCAAGGGCGAGGACGTCCGCGAGGGGCTGACCGCCGTCGTCTCGGTCAAACACCCAGACCCGCAGTTCGAGGGCCAGACCAAGACCAAGCTCGGCAACAGCGAGGTCCGCGGGATCACCGAGAGCACGGTCCACGAGGGGCTGGGCACGTATCTCGAGGAGAACCCCGACACCGCGAAGAAGATCGTCGCGAAGGCCGCCGAGGCCGCGAAGGCTCGACAGGCCGCGAAGAAGGCCGAGGAGCTGACCCGCCGGAAGTCGGCGCTGGAGTCGACGGCGCTGCCGGGGAAGCTCGCGGACTGTCAGAGCCGCGACCCCAGCGAGGCCGAGCTGTTCATCGCGGAGGGTGACTCCGCGGGTGGGAGCGCCAAGCAGGCCCGGGACTCCTCGTTCCAGGCCGTGCTCCCGATCAAGGGGAAGATCCTCAACGTCGAGAAACACCGTCTCGACCGCATCCTCGAGAACGACGAGATCCGCGCGATCATCACCGCCGTCGGCACGGGGATCGGCGAGGAGTTCGACATCGAGGACTGCCGCTACGAGAAGATCATCATGGCGACCGACGCCGACGTCGACGGCGCCCACATCCGGACGCTGCTGCTCACGCTGTTCTACCGGCACATGAAGCCGCTGCTGGAGGCGGGCTACGTGTACGCCACCCAGCCGCCGCTGTACCGCATCCGCTACCGCGGCGAGACGTACGACGTGATGAGCGAGGAGGAGCGGGACCGGGTGATCGAGGAGGTCTGTGACGGCAACCCCACGCAGGTCCAGCGGTTCAAGGGGCTGGGTGAGATGAACCCCGACCAGCTCTGGGAGACGACGATGAACCCGGAGAACCGGGTGCTGAAACAGATCACGCTCGACGACGCCGCCGCCGCGGACAAGATGTTCTCGGTGCTGATGGGCGACGCCGTCGACCCGCGGAAACAGTTCATCAAGGAGCACGCGACCGACGCCGAGTGGGTGGACATATGAGCACGGACACGCCCGACGACGGGGACGAGCCGGCCGACCGGGTCGAGCACGTCCGCGTCGAGGACGAGATGGAGCAGAGCTACATCGACTACGCGATGTCGGTCATCGCGGGCCGCGCCCTCCCGGACGTCCGGGACGGCCTGAAGCCGGTCCACCGGCGCATCCTCTACGCGATGCACGAGGACGGGATCACCTCCGGCTCCGGCCACCGGAAGTCCTCCTCCATCGTCGGGACCACCATGGGGGACTACCACCCCCACGGCGACAGCGCGATCTACGACGCGCTCGCCCGGATGGCACAGGACTTCTCGATGCGCGCGCCGCTGGTCGACGGGCAGGGGAACTTCGGCTCGATCGACGGCGACCCGCCGGCCGCGATGCGCTACACGGAGGCGCGCATGGCGCCGATCGCCGAGGAGCTGCTGGACGACATCGGGAAGGACACCGTCGACTTCTCCAGCAACTACGACGACCGGCTCACGGAGCCGG
>NZ_JBHUDH010000016.1:26152-27792 GCF_042678005.1 Halolamina salina
CTGCCCGCGGCGTTCCCGAACCTGCTCGTCAACGGTAGCTCGGGGATCGCGGTCGGCATGTCGACGAACGTCCCGCCGCACAACCTCCGGGAGGTCGTCGACGCTACGATCGAGCTGATCGAGAACCCCGAGGCGACCGTCGAGGACCTGATGGAGCACGTCGAGGGGCCGGACTTCCCGACGGGCGCGAACATCGTCGGCCGGAACGGCGTCCACCAGGCGTACAAGACCGGTCGCGGCCGGGTCCGCATCCGCGCGAAGTTCGACGTCGACGAGGAGGAGGGCCGCATCGTCGTCACCGAACTCCCGTTCCAGGAGAACAAGGCCCGCCTGATCGAGCGGATCGCCGACGACGTGAACGAGGGGAAGATCGAGGGGATCCGCGACCTGCGCGACGAGTCCGACCGCGACGGCATCCGCATCGTGATCGAACTCAAGCGCGACGCGATGGCGGAGGTCGTCAAGAACCAGCTGCTCGAGTCCCACCTCGAAACGACGTTCGGCGTGATCAACCTCGCGCTGGTCGACGGCCAGCCGAAGGTGCTCACGCTGAAGGAGACCCTCCAGGAGTACATCAAGCACCGCCGCGAGGTCGTGCGTCGGCGCAGCCAGTACGACCTCGCCGAAGCCGAGGACCGCGCCCACATCCTCGAAGGCCGGCTGAAGGCGCTGGAGAACGCCGAGGACGTGGTCGAGGCGATCCAGAACAGCGAGGACCGCGACGCCGCCAAGGCGATGCTGCAGGAGGAGTGGGGGTTCAGCGAGGAGCAGGCCGCCCACGTCGTCCGGATGCAGCTCGGCTCGCTCACCTCGATGGAGCGCACCTCGATCGAGGAGGAGTACGAGGACGTGCAGGCGACGATCGATCGCCTCGAGACCATCCTCGCCAGCGACGAGGAGCTCGACTCGGTGATCGTCGACGAGCTCGAGGCCGTCGCCGAGGAGTACGGCGACGAGCGCCGCACCGGGTTCATCGAGGACACCGGCACGGTCACCCACGAGGACCTGATCCCCGAGTCCGAGCAGGTCGTCGTGATGACCGAGGACGACTACATCAAGCGGATGGAACTGGAGGAGTTCCGCGCCCAGAACCGCGGCGGGAAAGGGATCATCGGCACCGGGCTGAAGGAGGGCGACTCCGTCGCCTCCGTGTTCGTGGCCAACAGCCACGACTACCTGCTCTGTTTCACCAACCACGGGCAGGTGTACAAGCTGAAGACGTACGAGGTGCCGGAGATGTCCCGGACCGCCCGCGGAAAGTCCGCGGTGAACCTGCTCGATCTGAGCGACGACGAGCAGATCGAGGCCGTCGTCAACACCGACGACATCGACACCGAGGGCGACGAGGAGGAACAGCAGTTCCTCACGATGGTGACCCGCGGCGGCTACATCAAGCGCAGCGGCGTCTCGGAGTTCCAGAACATCCTCTCGACGGGGATCCGCGCGATCAACCTCGAGGACGGCGACGCGCTCGCCGACGTGGAGGTCACGGACGGCTCGCAGGACGTCGTGATCGCCACCCGCGAGGGGATGTCGATCCGCTTCGACGAGACGGAGGCCCGCGCGATGGGTCGGACCGCCCGCGGCGTCCGCGGGGTCGACCTCGAGGTCGACGACGAGGTCGCCGCCGTCGCCGGCAT
>NZ_JBHUDH010000016.1:27884-32882 GCF_042678005.1 Halolamina salina
GACTTCACCAAGACGGACCCGCGGTCCGTCGTGGAGACGACGACGAGGTCGCCGCCGTCGCCGGCATCGACGAGGACCGCTCCTCGTGGCTGCTCACCGTGACCGAGAACGGCTACGGCAAGCGCTCGGACCTCGACGCCTACCGCGTCCAGTCCCGCAACGGGAAGGGGCTGATCGACATCAAGACCAACGACCGCAACGGCCGCGTCACCGCGCTGGACGCGGTCGGGCCGGGCGATCACCTCGTGACGATGAGCGAGGACGGGCAGATCATGCGCTGCCCCGTGGAGGACCTCTCGATCGTCGGCCGGAACACGATGGGTGTGACGGTGATGGATCTCGAGGACGGCGACCGCGTGGCCGCCGTCGACGTGATCGACGCCGACCGGATCGCGGACGACGAGTAAGCGCTCCGCGCTCTCCCCGTTTTTCGAACGTTCCGCCGCGTCCAGCGTCTCCAGACATCCCACAATTTGCAGAATCCCTCGACTGCGTGGGCCGTCCGTCGGCCGCGGCGGTCACACAAAGCCTATCTCCCGGCCATCGGAGGGAGAACCATGCCTGGAGCCATCGTCAGTCGGGGCGAACGGGTGTCGCTCCGGACCGTCGAGGAGGAGGACTGCGCGTTCTGTCAGCGCGCGTCGGCCAACCCAGATATTCGGATCCCGATCGGGAACCCCCTGCGGAGCCGGGCCGAGCTCGGCGACGTGGCCGAGTCGGAGGGGGATCAGTTCCTCGTCTGTCTGGACGACGCCGGACCGGGATCGCCTGAGGAGTCGGCGGTCACCCGGCTCGGCTGGGTCGGCGTCGAGGACATGAGCTACCGCCGGCCGGAGCTCTCCTACTGGCTCGCGCCCGAGTACCACGGCGAGGGGTACGGCAGCGAGGCGGTGGGGCTCGCGGTCGACTACACGTTCGCGACGTACGACCACCCGGCCGTGGGCGCGATCGCGTACGACTTCAACGACGCCTCGCGGGGGCTGCTGGAGTCGCTCGGCTTCGAGCAGGAGGGACGCGTCCGCCGGGACCGGTTCATCGACGGCGAGTACGTCGACACGATCCACTACGGGCTGTTGCGGGAGGAGTGGCGGGAGTAGCCAGATTGCAGACGCGAGCGAACGGACGTGAGCGAGTGGGCCGAGGAGCGACCGCAGGGGGTGACGAGGCTTTCGCCAGCGAGGCGCCTTTGGCGCCGAGCGCAGGGGAAGGCCGTCGAGTAAGTTACTTCCCCGCTCCCCCAAAACGCCCGACGTATGGAAACGAGCGAGGGGTTCGACGAGGTCGTCCACGAGCCGGATCGGGAGTTCGTGGAGTCGACCAACGTCTGGCAGTTCATGCAGGCGTACGGCATCGACGACTACGAGGAGCTGATCGAGCGCACCACGACCGAGATCGAGGGCGAGCCGGCGTCGGGCGTCGACTGGTTCTGGGACGAGATGCCCGACTACCTCGACGTGGAGTTCTACGAGGAGTACGACACCGTCCGTGACGACAGCGACGGGCCGCAGTTCACCGACTGGTATCCCGGCGGCGAGATCAACATCGCCCACAACACGCTGGACCGGTACGCCGAGGCCGACGCTCCCGAGCGCAACAAGGTCGCCTGCATCTGGGAGGGCGAGGACGGCGAGGTCGACGAGCGGACGTTCCACGACCTCTACCGGCAGGCAAACCGCGTCGCGAACTACCTCGAGGAGGCCGGGATCGAGACCGGCGACACCGTCGGCCTCTACATGCCGATGGTGCCGGAGGTGATCTCGATTCTCTACGGCTGTTTCAAGGTCGGCGCGATCGCGGTGCCGATCTTCTCCGGCTTCGGCGTCGAGGCGACCGCGACCCGCATCGACGACGCCGAGCCCTCGGTGCTGTTCACCGGCGATGGCTTCTACCGCCGCGGGAACCCCATCCGGCTGAAGGAAGGCGCCGACGAGGCGATCGAGCAGGCCGGCCACATCGAGAACGTGGTCGTGTTCGACCGGCTCGGCGATCGTGAGAACCCCGACGTCGAGGTTCCGTGGAACGACGACCGCGACGAGTGGTGGGGCGACACCGTCGCCGAGCAGGACGGCGAGTACGACACCAAGTCGCTGCCGTCGGATCAGGAGTCGATGCTGCTGTACTCCTCCGGCACCACGGGCGAGCCGAAGGGGATCGTCCACACCCACGCCGGCGTGCTGATCCAATGTGCGAAGGAGATCCACTTCGGCTTCGACCAGAAGGCGTCCGACCGCTTCTTCTGGGTCAGCGACATCGGCTGGATGATGGGACCGTGGACGCTGATCGGGAACCACCACTTCGCGGGCACGACGTTCATGTACGAGGGCGCGCCCGACCACCCGCACCCGGGGCGGTTCTGGGAGATGATCGAGGAACACGGGATCACCACGTTCGGCGTCTCCCCGACCGCGATCCGCGCGCTTCGCAAGCACGGCGACGACGTGGTCGAGCAGTACGATCTCTCCAGTCTCCGACTGCTCGGCTCGACCGGCGAGCCGTGGGACCCCGAGTCGTGGATGTGGTACTACGAGCAGGTCGGCGGCGGCGAGGCGCCGATCATCAACATCTCCGGCGGCACCGAGATCTGTGGCTGTTTCCTGATGCCGCTGCCGATCAACGACCTCAAGCCCGGCACGCTGGGCGGCCCGGGGCTGGGGATGGACATCGACATCGTCGACAACGACGGCAACTCCGTCAAGGAGGACCACGAGCGCGGCTACCTCGTCGCGCGTGACTCCTGTCCGTCGATGACCAAGAGCCTCTGGTCGGGCGACGAGCGCTACCTCGAGGAGTACTGGTCGACGTGGGACGATCTCTGGGACCACGGCGACTTCGCCCAGAAGGACGAGGAGGGGTTCTGGTTCCTCCACGGCCGCGCCGACGACGCGCTCAACGTCGCCGGCCGGAAGGTCGGTCCCGCCGAGATCGAGGGCGTGCTCGTGGAACACGACGACGTGAATCAAGCCGCTGCGGTGGGTGTCCCCGACGACACCACCGGCACCGCGGTCGTGACCTACGTCATCCCCGAGGAGGGCGTCGAGCCGAGCGACGAACTCGCCGAGGAGCTACGGGCGCTGGTGGGCGAGGAGCACGGCAAGCCGTTCCGCCCCCGCGAGGTGCTGTTCGTCGATGAGTTCCCGAAGACGCAGTCCGGCAAGGTGATCCGCCGCGCGATCGAGGCGGCGTACAAAGGGGAGGACCCCGGCGACCTCTCCTCGATGGAGAACCCCGAGGCGTTCGACGAACTGCAAGACGCGTCGTAGCGGCCGACCCGCTCGTTTTCACGGCCAGTCGTCGGTGGCTGTTCGCCTCACCGACACCGTCAGTCGTCGCCGACTGCTCGTCACGGCGACACCGTCAGTCGTCGCCGACTGCTCGTCACGGCGACACCGTCAGTCGTCGCCGACTGCTCGTCACGGCGACACCGTCAGTCGTCGGCGGGTGAGGCACTCGCCCCCTCACCGCCCCAGACGCCGCTCGCGAAGTCGACCGCCCCGTTCCACTTGGCGACGACCGTGGTCACCGCGAGGTCGCCGGAGATGTTGGTCATCGTGCGCAGTCGATCGAGGATCGGGTCGACGCCGGCGACGAACCCGACCACTTCCAGCGGCAGCCCCAACTGGGTCAGCACCAGCGTCAGCATGATCAGCCCCGTCCCCGGGACGCCCGCGGCGCCGATGCTTGCGAGCACTGCGACGACGACGACCGTGAACTGTTCGGGCAGCGTCAGCGAGACGCCGACCAAGTTCGCGGCGAAGATTGCCGCAACTCCTTGGTACAGCGCGGTGCCGTCCATGTTGATCGTCGCGCCCAGCGGGAGCGAGAAGCTGTAGACGCTCTCGTCGATCTTGAGGTTCTCGTCGGCGTCGTTCATCGTCACCGGCAGCGTCCCCGACGAGGAGCGGATCGACAGCGCGGTGATCAGCGCCTCGCGGCCGCCGCGCAGGAACTTGATCGGCGACTGACCGGAGAGCAGCATCACCAGCCCGGCCAGGTGGACGACGGCGATGTGCAGGCTCACGGCGAGCAGCAGCGTCAGGATCAGCAGCGCGAACGGGACGATCGCGTCGACGCCCGCCTGCCCGAACACGGACGCCATCAGCGCGAACACGCCGAGCACGCCGTACTCCATCACACCCCAGACGACCTTGAACATCGCTTCGGCGCCGGCCTCCGCGAGGTTGTAGAAGCTCTCGATCCCCTCGCTGACCTGCTCGGAGACGCCCTCGGACTCCTCGACGACCGCCAGCGCGTAGCCGAACACGATGACGAAGAAGATGACCGGGAGGATGTCGCCCTCGGCCATCGCGCCGATCGGGTTCGAGGGGACGATCCCCAGGATCACTTCGACGATGTCGGGCGCCTCGGCCTCCATCGCCTCGCCGCCGGTCAGTTCGAGGTTCTCGCCGGGGTTGATGAGGTTCGCCACCAGCAGCCCGAAGGCGACGGCGAGCCCGGACGTGACGGCGTACAGTCCCACGACCTGCCCACCGATCCGACCGAGCTTGCTCGGTGTCAGCCGTCTCGCCCCCATCAGCAGCGTGAACACGATGATGGGGACGATCAGCATGCTCAGCATCTGGACGAACAGGTCCCCCAGCGGCTGGAGCCGTGTCGCGGGCTGTCCGACCGCGAGCCCGACGATCGAGCCGAGGAGGAACGCCGCCCCGATGCGATACACGATCGGTACCGACCGATACCGGGACCAGTATCTGCCAACTGTACTCATGTTCCGCCGCTTCTTCCGGGCACCCGGACTTAAACCATCGCCCGGTGGCGACCACGGCCGCTAGCTCCGTCGGGTCGATCCGCCGCCGGTCAGTCCCGGGAAAGCACGATCTCGCTCGGTTCGACGGTCGCCGACTCTGGGGCGTTGCCCGCTGCGACCGCGAGATCGCCGGCTGGCTCTGTTGCCGTCCTCCCCGGCTCGGCGAGCACGACACAGCCGCCGACCAGCAGCGGCGCGAGCACGCCGGCGACGACGGCGGCCGGGTCGGCGAG
>NZ_JBHUDH010000017.1:0-3079 GCF_042678005.1 Halolamina salina
CGTTCCTCGGCGCCGCGTCGGCGTTCGCCGACGGCGCCGAGCGCGTGCTGCTCGCGGCGTACGGCAGCGGCGCGGGCGCGAACACGCTCGTGATCGACGGTTCGATCCCCGTCGATGCGGCGCTGTCAGGAACGACCGACCTCTCCTACGCCGAGTACCTCCGCCGGCGCGGCGAGATCACGACCGGCGAGCCGGAGGGCGGCGGCGCGTACGTCAGCGTCCCCTCGTGGCAGCGCACGACGCCGCAGCGCCACCGACTGGTCGCGGGACGGTGTCCGGACTGCGGCGCGCTGAACTTCCCGGCGGGCGGCGCCTGCGGGGACTGCCACGCCCAGGTCGAGGAGTACGAACGGGTCGAACTGCCCGGAGAAGGAACCGTCGAGGCGACCACCACGATCGCCCAGGGCGGCGCGCCGCCGGAGTTCGTCGAGCAGCAGTCCCGGAGCGGCCCGTTCGTGAGCGCGATCGTCGCGCTCGACGGTCCCGACGGCGGCAGCGTGAGCGTGCCCTCGCAAGTGCTCGCTGATGGGGAGGACGTCGAGATCGGCACGCGCGTCGAGGCGACGATCCGTCGGATCTACACGCAGGAGGGAGTGATCCGCTACGGGTTCAAACTACGGCCGGTCGAGCGACGGCGGTAGTCGGCCGAGCGCCTCGGCGATCTTCAGCAACTCCGTGTCACGCGGTTTTTTCTCGGCTCCGGCCCCTCTCCGGCGCATGCACGTAGTCGTACTCGGCGCCGGCACGATGGGACACGGGATCGCCCAGGTATCGGCCATGGCGGGCCACGACGTGTGGCTCCGGGACATCGAGCGGGAGTTCGTCGACGACGGGCTCGACGCCATCGAGGCGAACCTCCAAGGCGGCGTCGAGCGCGACAAAGTCACCGAGGACGAGAAGGCGGCGACGCTCGATCGCATCACCGGGACGACCTCGCTCGAAGACGCGGTCGGCGACGCCGATATCGTCATCGAGGCCGTCCCCGAGCAGATGGAGATCAAGCAGGAGACGTTCGAGGACGTGGAGTCCCACGTCGCTGACGACGCGATCATCGCCTCCAACACCTCCTCGCTGTCGCTGACGGAGATCGCGAGCGCGCTGGACCGCCCGGACCGCGCGGTCGGTCTGCACTTCTTCAACCCCGTGCACATCATGGAGTTGGTGGAAATTGTGGTTGCTGAGCAGACGAGCGACCGAACCGTCCAGCGTGCCCACGAGTTCGTCGAGGGGATCGACCGGACGCCCGTCGAAGTGACCGACTCGCCGGGCTTTGCCTCCTCCCGGCTCGGCGTCGCGCTGGGCGTCGAAGCCATGCGGATGGTACAGGAGGGCGTCGCCTCGCCCGAGGATATCGACGCCGCGATGGAGCTGGGCTACAACCACCCGCAGGGGCCGATCGCGCTGGGCGACGTGGTCGGGCTGGACGTGCGGCTGGACATCCTCGAACACCTCCGGGAGGAGCTGGGCGAGCGGTTCCGGCCGCCGCAGATCCTGAAACGGAAGGTCCGGGCCGGCAAGCTCGGGAAGAAGACCGGCGAGGGGTTCTACGTCTGGGAGGACGGTGAGATCGTCGGCACCAGCGGCGACTGGGGTGGAGAATGACGCTGGAGGAGATCGCCGCCGACTGCGAGACCGTCGACGCCGAGGTCGGCGCTCGGGGCGACCGCGTGGCCACGATCACGCTCCGGCGCCCGGACGCCCGGAACGCGCTGAACGCCCAGCTACGCGAGGAACTCGCCGACGTGATCGACGCGGTGGAGGGCGAGGAGGTCCGGGCAGTCGTGCTCACCGGCGCGGAGGAGGCCGGGGCGTTCGCCGCCGGCGCCGACGTGACCGAGCTCCGGGAGCGCGACGCGCTCGAACAGCGCGAGGCCAGCAAGCGCCCGCGGGTGTACGAACACGTCGCCGACTGCCCGATGCCGGTGATCGCCCGGATCAACGGGCACGCCCTCGGCGGCGGCTGCGAACTGATCCAGGCCTGTGACGTACGCCTCGCCCACGAGGACGCCAAAATTGGCCAGCCGGAGATTAACCTCGGCATCATGCCCGGCGGCGGCGGCACCCAGCGGCTCCCCCGGCTGGTCGGCGAGGGGCAGGCCATGCGGCTGATCCTCTCCGGCGAGCTGATCGACGCCGACGAAGCCCGGGAGATCGGCCTCGTCGACGAGGTCCACGGCGACGACGACTTCGACGACGCAGTGAATGACCTCGCGTCGTCGATGGCCGCGAACAGCCCGGTCGCGCTGGAGTTCGCCAAGCAGTCCGTGCAGGCCGCCTCGCAGATGGGGCTGGAAGACGGCATCGAGTACGAGGCCGAACTGTTCGCCCAGCTGTTCGCGACCGCCGACAAGGACGAAGGGATCGACGCGTTCCTCGAAGACCGCGATCCCGAGTGGCAGGGGGAGTAGCTCGCTGAACCCACTTCGTAAACCACTAATAGCGATATCGAAACCCCGAATCCGTCCCGGATCCAGTGTTGCCGGCGGGACTGGCTTTATGCCACACTGACCCAAGGTAGAGCCATGTCTACCGAACGGACGGACGTGGTCGTGATCGGCGCCGGGCCGGGCGGCTACGTCGCCGCGATCCGTGCCGCACAGCGGGGCCTCGAAACCACCATCGTCGAGCGCGGCGAACCGGGTGGCGTCTGCCTCAACCACGGCTGCATCCCCTCGAAGGCGCTGATCGACGTGGCACGCGCCGCGGGCGGGGTCGGACGGATGGCGGATCGCGGCGTCCACGCCGAGCCGACGGTCGCGTTCGACGAGCTGAGCGAGTGGCAGGACTCCGTCGTCGACCGGCTCACCGGCGGCGTCGAGAAGCTCCTCGACGCCAACGGCGTAACCTACCGGGAGGGGACCGCCCATTTCCAGGACGACCACACCGTCGAGATCGACCCGCCGTCGCTGACCGTCGACTCGACGACGCTCTCCTTCGAGCACGCGGTGATCGCGACCGGGAGCCGCCCGATCGAGCTTCCGGGTTTCTCGTTCGACGACGAGCCGGTGTTGAGCTCCCGCGACGTGCTCGACCTCTCGGAGCGTCCCGACCGCCTGCTCGTCGTCGGCGCGGGCTACAT
>NZ_JBHUDH010000017.1:3147-3824 GCF_042678005.1 Halolamina salina
GATAATCGACCTCGAAGACGAGGGGGCCTCCGACGCGGAGATCGCCGAGACCGTCCTCGAGGCGATGGACGACCCGCTGCCGGGCTACGCCGACGAACTCGTCGAGCCGGTCGCCGAGCGCGCCCGCGAGCTGGGGATCTCCTTCTCCTTCGGCGAGGCCGCACAGGAGTGGTACGAGGACATCACCGGCGCGCCCGTCGTCGTCACCGAGACCGAGGACGGGGACCAGCAGGAGTACGAAGCCGACGCCGTGCTCGTTGCCGTCGGTCGCCGCCCGGTCGCCGACACGGTCGACCCGGACGCCGCGGGCGTGACGGTCGACGACGACGGGTTCGTCGTCACGGACGAGAACGGACGGACCAGTCAGGAGCACATCTACGCCGTCGGCGACGTGGCGGGCGAGCCGATGCTGGCTCACGAGGCCAGCCACGCGGCGCTCCACGCCGTCGAGGCGATCGCCGGCGGCGATCCGGGGCCGGTCGGCCCCGTCCCGAGCGTCGTGTTCACCGAGCCCGAGATCGCGACCGTCGGGGTCGCTCCGGAGGCTGCGGAGCGGGAGGTCACTGTCGGCCGCATGTCGTTCCGCGGGAACGGCCGCGCGCTCACCGCCGGCGAGGAGGAAGGGTTCGACCTTCCCTACGCCTGCCGGCAGGGGCAGTGTGTCTCCTGTGCCGGGC
>NZ_JBHUDH010000017.1:3894-7642 GCF_042678005.1 Halolamina salina
ACGGGACGCTGCTGGGCGCCCAGATCGTCGGCCCGGAGGCGTCGGAGCTGATCGGCGAACTGACGCTCGCGGTTCGGAACGAACTCACCGCGGCCGACGTGGCTCACACCGTCCACGCGCACCCGACGCTGGGGGAGGCGTTGATGGAGGCCGCCGCGAACGTCGACGGCGAGGCGATACACACCGTGAACCGCTGAGGCGGCTCAGAGCGTGCGTTCGATCGCGCGGCGCACGTCGTCGGCGTCGGGCACGACCTCGTCCTCCTGTGTCGGCGAGAAGGGAATCGGCGTGTCGGGGACGCAGACGCGCTGCAACGGCGCGTCGAGGTGCCAGAACGCGTCCTCGGCCGACCGCGCGAACACTTCTGCGTGGAACCCGTAGGAGAGCGGGCTCTCGTCGGCGACGACCAGCCGCCCCGTCTTCTCGATACTGTCGGCGATCGTGTCGGTGTCCAGCGGGTAGAGCGAGCGCGGGTCGATCACCTCGATGCCGAGGTCGTCGAACTCCCGGCTCGCCGCGAGCGCCTCGCCGAGCAGTCGCTGGGTGGCGACGACGGTCACGTCGTCGCCCTCCTGTTCGACGCTTGCCTCGCCCAGCGGGACGGTGAACTCCTCGTCGACCGGCACCTCGCCCCGGCGCTCGTAGATCGTCTTGTTCTCGAAGAACACCACCGGGTCGTCCGACCTGATGGCGGACTTCATCAGCCCCTTCGCCGCCTCGGGCGTGCCCGGGGCGACCGCCTTGATCCCCGGGAGGTGGGACACCATCGAGTGGACCGTCCCGGAGTGCTGGGCCGCGGCGTTGAGTCCGGCGCCCTCGATCGCCCGGATCGTCATGGGGACGGAACTCGCGCCGCCGAACATGTAGCGGGTCTTTCCGGCCTGATTCATCACCTGGTCGTAGCAGACGCCGATGAAGTCCGAGAAGCTGAGGTTCACGACCGGCCGAAGCCCGGTCGCGGCGGCGCCGACGCCCGAGCCGATCTGTGCCGCCTCGCTAATCGGCGTGTTCCGCACGCGGTCGAAGCCGAACTCGTCGTGCAGCCCGGCGGTCACCTCGAAGGAGCCGCCGTCCTCCTCGTCCTGACCCATGATGAACACGTCGTCGTCCCGGAGCAGCTCCTCCCGGAGCGCCGAGCGGATCGCCTCGCGGAGGCTCAGTCGCTCGGTCTCGCCGCTCATTCTCCACCCCCGTCGGCGCGGAGCCGATCGTGGAACCGCTCGACGTCGTCGACGGGCTCGGCGAACACGTCGTCGTAGGCGTCCTCCGGGTCGGGCTCGTCGGCGTCGCGGGCGAACTGGATGGCGGCGTCGATCTCCTCGACGACCGACTCACGTAGTTCCTCGAACGTCGCCTCGTCGATCACGCCCTCCGCGAGCAGCCGCTCGCGGTAGTTCTCGATCGGGTCGCGTTCACGCTTCCACTCCTCGACCTCCTCCTCGGACCGGTAAGGCTCCTCGTCGCCCTCGAAGTGGCCGCGGTAGCGGTACGTCTTGGCCTCGATCAGCGTCGGCCCGTCGCCGGCGAGCGCGCGGTCGCGGGCATCGTTGACGAGGTCGTTGACCGCCTCCACGTCCTGCCCGTCGACGATCTCACCGGGGATCCCGTAGGACGCGGCCATGTCCGCGAGGTCCTCGATGTTGTGCTGCTCGTCGAACACCATCCCCTCGGAGTACTGGTTGTTCTCGATGACGAAGACGATCGGCAGCCCCCACGTCGCCGCGAGGTTGATCGCCTCGTGTACCTGTCCGGCGGCCGTGGAACCGTCGCCACAGAACGCGATCGCCATCCAGTCCTCGTCGCGGAGGTGGGCCGTGAGCGCCGCCCCGGTGCCCAGCGGGACGCTGGCGCCGACGATGGGCTGGGCGCCGAGCATCCCGGTGTCGAGGTCGGCGACGTGCATCGACCCCCCTCGTCCGCCACAGTAGCCTGCCTCCTTGCCGTAGAGTTCGGCCATGAGCCGATCCGATTCCAGCCCCTTCGCGAGGCTGTGACCGTGGGCGCGGTGGGTGCTCGTGACGTAGTCGTCGTCGTCGAGCGCACCGCAGGCGCCGACCGCGACGGCCTCCTGCCCCTGCGAGAGGTGGACGAACCCGGGAATCTCGTTGTCCGCGAACCGCTCGCTGACCCGGTTCTCGAACTCCCGTATCAGCAGCATCTTCCGGAGGGCCTTCCGCCTGTCGTCGGCTGAATCCAAGTCGAACTGTGGCATGATAATGATTAACGCGTAGGAATGAGCGGAGATAGCATAAAAAGCTTGGTAGCGGGGCGATTCCGGCCGATTCTCGCCTCACTCCGAGAGGAGCTGTCCCCGGGTGTTGACCATCCCGCCGTCGACGACCAGCGACGAGCCGTTGACGAAATCCGCGCGGTCGCTCGCGAGGAACACGGCGGCGTCGGCAACGTCCTCGGGTTCGCCCATCCGTCCGCGGGGGACCCCTGCGAGAAACGGGTTCTCGCCGTCCGGGTCGGTGCCGAGGTCCTCCCGCATCAGCCCCGTGTCGACGGGGCCGGGGTGGATCGCGTTGACCCGGACGTTCTCGTCGCCGAGCGCGTCGGCCAGCGCGTACGTCATCAGCCGGACCGCACCCTTCGAGGTGGAGTAGGTCACGTAGTCGCCGGCGCCTTCGAGGCCGGCGATGCTGGAGATGTTGATGATGCAGCCACCGTCGCCCTCGGCCATCCGCCGGGCGGCCCGCTGGGCGCCGAAGAACGTCCCCTTGACGTTCACGTCCATCACCTGATCGTACTCCGCTTCGGTGACCGACAGCAGCGACTCCACCCGCACGACGCCGGCGTTGTTCACCAGCACGTCGACGCCGCCGAACGCCTCGGCGGCGTCCATCGCGCCCTCGACGGCGTCCGGGTCGGACACGTCACACTCGACGAACGTCGCGTCGGCGTCGGTGTCGTCGCGGATACGCTCGGCGGTCGGCTGCCCGCCCTCGCGTGGTTCCGCGTCGAGGTCGGCGACGACCACGTCCGCGCCCTCGCCGGCGAACGCGAGCGCGATCGCGCGCCCGATCCCGCTCGCCGCGCCCGTCACGACCGCCGTCTGGCCCGTCAGGAGTTTCGTCATCGTCCGGTCGTGTGACTGACGGCGCATAAATCTACGTTGCGTGGTACCACACAACAGAAAATCCGGGGGCGATCAGTCGAGCAGTTTCTCCGCGTCGGCAAGCGTCTCGTCGAGCGTGACGAGGAACCGCGCCGCGTCGGCGCCGTCGACCACCCGGTGGTCGAAGGAGAGGCTGAACGTGATGTGTCGGGGGAACTCGATGCCGGCGTCGGTGTTGACCGGGCGCTCGCGGACGCGGTTGACGCCGAGGATCGCGATCTCGGGGGGGTTGATGATCGGCGTGAACGAGTCGCTGCCCACGACGCCGAGGTTCGACACCGTGAACGTCCCGCCGCTGAGGTCGTCGCCGTCGTACTCGCCGTCGAGCACGCGCTCGGTCAGCCGGCTTCGCTGTCGGGCGAGTTCGTCGATCGACTTCCCGCCCACGTCGGGGATGACCGGTGTGACGAGGCCGCCTTCGAGGTCGACCGCGATCCCGATGTTGTGCTCCTCGTACAGCGTGTGCGTCTCGCTGTCGGCGTCGAAGGTGGCGTTGAACTCGGGGTGTTCGTCCAGCGTCGCCGACACCGCGAGCAGCAACACGTCGGTGAGCGAGGCGTCGTCGCCGGCGGCCTCGGCCGCATCGAACGCCGCCTCGACCTCGACCTCCCGATCGACGGTGACGTGGGC
>NZ_JBHUDH010000018.1:0-1733 GCF_042678005.1 Halolamina salina
ACGAGGAGGTACACTCCCATCGCGGCGGCCGCGAGCAGGCCGGCGAACTGGCGGTCTGAAGTCACTACGCGAGGTAGCGCCCGGCGATACTTATCCGCTTCGCGTCTGCCCGACGGCTGGGAGCCACGGACACCGTCCGAGCGAAAATCGATCGACAGCGACCGTCGACTACCCGCGCCGCTCCAGAATCCGGTCGACGATCCGGCCCGTCGAGAGCAGTTCGTCCTCGTACTTCGGCTCCCGCGGTCCCGCACGGGCCACGTCGCAGTCGATCCCGCGGTCGTCCAGCGCGGCCGCAACCGCGTCCTCGTCGTGGTGCTGGTCGTAGCCGAGCACGATCACGTCCGGGTCGATGCGCTCGATGGGGACGAAGATGTCCGACTCGTGGCCGAGGTGTGCCTCGTCGACGGCGTCGATCGCGCCGACCACGTCCCGGCGCTGGCGGGCGGGCAGCACGGGGTCTTCCTTGTGGGAGACGTTCGAACTCCGGGCGACGATGACGTGGAGTTCGTCGCCGTGGTCGGCGGCCTCGCGGAGGTAGTGGACGTGTCCCGGGTGGAGCAGGTCGAAGGTGCCCTGTGCGACCGCGCGGGTCGGTTCGCCGCCCGTCGTCTCCCGACCGTCCCCGCTCATGGCTCGTCCCCGTCGAGGCCGAGTTCGGCGTCGATGTCCTCCTGCGTGAAGTCGAAGAACTCCTCGGGGTCGTCGAGTTCTACGTCGTACACCGGGAGGCTGCGGCGCTTGCCCTCGCGGTCGAGCGCGACCCAGTCGTCGCGGCCGTAGGGGTGGCCGACGATGATGTGGACCTGCCCCTTGCCGAACGTCGCGAGGTCGGCCTGAGAGGGCTGGAGCACGCCGTTGGGGTGGGAGTGGATCGATCCGACGGAGGAGAAGTCGTTGGGGACCATGTTGGTCTTGATCGTCGCGCTGATCGGGTTGGACTCGGTGCCGGGGATGATCAGCACGTCCGTCACGAGCAGCCCCTCGTGGTCGATCCCGAACTCCTCGGCCGGCTCCCCGCGCAGCAGCCCCATGTACTCGTCGGGGTGTGTCTCGCGGGACGCTTCGAGCGCGAACGTGAGGGCGTCGTCGGCGATGCCGACCACATCGCCCGACCGGAACAGTCCCATCTCCGGGTACTCGGTGGCGGCGCTAACTAAGGATTCCGGGACGCCCGCGGGGGCGCGTCGTGTTCGAACTGGAAGACTTAACACCCGCGACCGCCGAGTTTTCCGTATGACCGAGCACTCAGCCGGCGAGGACGCCGGCACTCCCGAGGGCGGTTCGCCCTCGGACCGTCGGGATGTTCCCGACGACGCGACCGTGGTTTACGATCTCGACGACGACTGTACGATGGACGACGTGGCGGAGGGCGCACGCTACCTCGTGACCGTCAACGGCGTCGTCGACTACGGCGTCTTCGTCGACGTCTCCGACACCGTCTCCGGGCTGGTCCACGAGTCCGGCCTCGACGGCGAGTACGAGGAGGGCGACGAGCTGGTCGTCCGACTGACCGAGATTCGGGAGAACGGCGACATCGCGTTCGAGGAGGTCGATCCCGCCGAGAACCGGGTCGTCCGCGTCGAGCACGAGCCCGAGATCACCGCCGTCGAGGAGCTCCGCCGCGGCGAGGCGGTCACCGTCGAGGGCGAGCTCACCCAGATCAAACAGACCGGCGGCCCGACCATCTTCCACGTCGGCGACGACACGGGTATCGTCGCCGCCGCCGCGTT
>NZ_JBHUDH010000018.1:1776-5471 GCF_042678005.1 Halolamina salina
CGCGTGAGCGGCGAGGTCGGCCTCCACGACGGCGTCCGCCAGCTCGAAGTCGACGACATCAGCGTGCTGGCGTGCGAGAAAGCCGAGGCCGCCCGCGAGCGCCTCGACGAGGCCCGCGCCGAGCACGCCGCCCCCGAGTCGGTCGAGCCGCTGATCGAGTGGGACGCCTTCGAGAAGCTCCGACCCGACCTCGAGGAGCTCGCCCGCCTGCTCCGCCGGACGGTGCTCGAAGGGCGCCCCATCCGGGTGCGTCACCACGCCGACGGCGACGGGATGTGTGCCGCGATCCCGGTCCAGCGTGCGCTTGAGAGCTTCATCGAGTCGGTTCACGCCGACCCCGACGCCGGCCGCCACCTGCTGAAGCGCCTCCCCGCGAAGGCACCGTTCTACGAGATGGAGGACGTGACCCGCGACCTCAACTTCGCGCTCGAGGGGCGGGCCCGCCACGGCCAGCAGCTCCCGTTCCTGCTGATGCTCGACAACGGGAGCACCGAGGAGGACACCCCGGCGTACCGCAACCTCGCCCACTACGACATGCCCATCGCGGTGGTCGACCACCACCACCCCGACCCGGACGCGGTCGACCCGCTGCTCGACGCCCACGTCAACCCCTACCTCTACGACGAGGACTACAGCATCACCACGGGGATGATGTGCGTCGAACTCGCCCGCATGATCGACCCCGAGATCACGGAGGACCTCCGTCACGTCCCCGCGGTCGCCGGCGTCTCGGACCGCTCGCGGGCCGACGCGATGAGCGACTACGTCGAACTCGCCGAGGCGGAGGGGTACGACCGCGACGACCTCGACGACGTGGGCGAGGCACTGGACTACGCCGCCCACTTCCTGCGCTACTCCAGCGGCCACTCGGTCGTCAACGACGTGCTCAACGTCGGCTGTGACGACCGCGACCGCCACGAGGAGCTGGTCGAGTTCCTCGCCGACCGCGCCGAGCGCGACGTGGCCGAACAGCTCGACGCCGTCGAGGACCACGTCGAACACGAGACCCTCGAGAGCGACGCCCACCTCTACCGGATCGACCTCGATCAGTGGGCACACCGCTTCACCTACCCCGCGCCGGGGAAGACCACCGGCGAACTCCACGACACGAAGGTCGAGGAGACGGGCGACCCCGTGATCACGATCGGCTACGGGCCGGACTTCGCCGTCCTGCGGAGCGACGGCGTGCGGCTGGACATCCCCGAGATGGTCGAGGAACTGAACGAGGAGCTGCCCGGCGCCGGCGTCTCCGGCGGCGGNCCCACCTCGTCGTCGGCTCGATCAAGTTCGTGAAGGGCCGCCGCGAGCAGGTGATCGACGCGCTGGTCGAGAAGATGGCCGACGCCGAGATCGACGAGGCGCTCTCCTCGACCGCCGCCGCGCTGGACGACTGATCGTCGCGGCGTCGGCCTGCCGCGACGGACGATTAGGCACCGCGGCACGCTGTCAGCCGCGCTGGACGACTGGGCAGCCGATTCTCTCCACGGTTACGACGCTCACTCCTCCCACTTCTCCACCGCCGCGAAGTCGAGCGACCGCGTCGCGACCAATACTGCGACCAGCACTGCTGCGACGGCGCCGGCGGCGAACAGCCACGTCCTGCCCGCCCCGCTGCCGCCCCGCCAGTCCGCCGCGAAGCTCTCGCGGTGGAACGCGACCGGCTCCGGGCCGTGAAGCGCGAGCGCCAACTCGCGGTTCCGGGTCGCACTGTTCTCGTTCCAGTTGAGCGACCCAACGACCGCGAGGTCGTCGTCGATCAACAGCCCCTTGGCGTGGATCTTTTCGTACCGCCCGTCAGGCTCGGAGATTCGCGCGGTGAGCGGGGCGTCGTTGCGGTCGGCCCAGTCGTTCAGCCACGCGACCAGCGCCTCGTTCTCCTCGGCGGAGTACCACGCCCCGGAGAGCAGAATCCGGACCTCGACGCCGCGCTGGGCGGCCCGCAGCGTCGCCCGCACGAGCGCGTTGTCCTCCCGGCCGAGGCTCGGCTGGAGCACGTCGACACGCGTCTCGGCGGCGTCGATCGCCGCAATCAACTCCGACTCCGCGTTGCCCGGTGCGGTCAGGAGCGTGACGTTCCTCGCGGTGACCTGCTCGGCGGGGAACTGGGTCGGGTAGCTCCCGTTCGCCGCCGGGATCGGCTCGAACCGACGGTTCTCGCGGAACGCTGTCCACGCCCGGGTGTCCGGCGCGTCGCTGTCGTTCCGGAACAGCGCCGCGAGTTCGTCGGCCGTGCTGCCGTTCTCGACGCGGACGCCCCAGCCGCGGCTCGACGCGCCGCCGACGCCCGAGGGTTTCCAGTTCTCCGAGAGCACGAGCGCCCGGCCGTCGGCGACGGCGTATTTTGGATGGTGGAATGCGAACCGGCTCGCGCCCACACCGACGACTCGGACCTCGACGCCCGCGTCGGCGAGACGGTCGAGAAGCCGGGCCTGTCGTGCCGAGGCGCCGTTGACGGGCTCTGCCTCGACGAGCACTCGGACGTCGACGCCGCGCGATTCGGCGGCGAGCAGCGCCTCGGTGACGCGCTTGGACGTGAAGCTGTACCCCGCGAGCAGGATGCGGTCGTCGGCGCGTCGGAGCGTCTCGATCGGCACGTCGGGCGAATCGGGGAGCAGGAACGCGGTCGCGTTGGCTGGCCCGGTCGCGATCGGCGGTCGGGGGTCGAGCCCGCGCGGCCGCCACTCGTCGACCGCCGGGAGGTAGCGCTCGCCCTCGGTCGTCTCGGTGTAGCGAACGCGGTGGACCGGCTCGCCGTTTCGGCGGAGCACGACCGTCTCGCCGGTGTTCGCGAGCGCGAGCGAGCCTTCGACGACCGTCGCGCCCTTGCCGGCGTTGCCACTGATGGCTTCGGGATCCGGCGTGATCAGGACTCTCCCCGATCGGTTCCGCAGGGGGACCGTCGAATCGCCGTCGGAGAGACTCCAGTTGCCGGCTTCGGGGAGTCGGACCAGCACGTACTCCCCGGCGTCGCCGTTCCGGATCGGGTCCGGGTAGAGTTCGAGCACCGCAGCGTCGTCTGACTCGGTTTCGAGTGTGGGTTCGACGGCGTCGGCGCTCCGTCCAACGGCTGCGTGACCACTCCCGGCCACCAGCGAGACGAGCAACAGGCTCACGAGGAGCAGGCGAACGGCGAACGCGCCCGGGAACGAACGCTCCCGTGAGCAGTTCTGTCGCGCCACGGGACGGCTGGTCCCGCTATCGGTGATAAAGGCTCGCCCGGTCGCTACATCCCCATGTCTTCGGCGGGGTCGGGGACGGGGAGGTCGTTGACGGCGAGGCCGAGCAGTTCGGCGGCGTGGTCGAGCGCCATGTCGAACCCGTAGTAGCGTTCGAGTTCGTCGCCGTCGGGGGCGGTTCGGACCTTCAGCATGGCGTAGCCGTCGACGTTCTGGGCGATCGAGGCGGTCCGGCCCTCGTACACGAAGTCCAGTCGGCGTTCGCCCGCCTCCTCGACGTAGCTGGCTCTCACGCCACCCGCCGTCAGTTCGGTTTCGCCGTCGTCGTCGCTCATGCCCGGCGATTCGACCGCCCGGGAGTAAGGCCCATCGGTGTCGGTGGGCCGCGGTGCAGGCTTATGGGGCGCCCGCCCCAACGCGGGGACATGACCGACCGTCGGGACCCCTCCGAAGATAACCTCCGCGACCGCCTCGACGAACTCGAATCGACGCTGACGGCGCTCCGTGAACAGCTGGACG
>NZ_JBHUDH010000019.1:0-1491 GCF_042678005.1 Halolamina salina
CGGGCGTCCGGACGCCGTAGTCGATCTCCCGGCCGGGATCGGCGTCCCGGACCTCGGCCCCGACGGTCTCGGTGCCGGACTGCCCGGGATCGAGCGGGATGTCGAACCCCCTCGGGGCGTACAGCGGGTAGGAGAAGTTCACCGCGCCGCGGAACGTCCCCGGCCCGTCGCCGACGTTCTCGGCGGTGATCGCGATGTCGAACGTCGTGTTGGGCGCGACCGTGTCGGGGGTGTCGACCGACCACTCCCACGCGGGCGGCGGCGCCGTCGCGAGGTCGGCGTCGAGTTCCCACTCCGCCGGCGCGGGGTCGCGGTCGAGTCGCAGCGTCGGCGCCGAGTCGAGTTGGGCGGGCGTCTCGAAGGCGAGCCAGCCCCGGCGATCGGGACCCTCGCGGTCAGGGGTATACGCGCTCCCGGGCACGTCGAGGTCGACGGGCATCCGGTGGGCCAGCTCCGCGGGGGCGTACTGCTCGCCGTCGGCGACCAGCGTGAACGCCGAGCGGGCGGGGACAGAGTCGGCCGGGCGGGCGTCGACGGTGACGAACACGAACTGGCCGTCGGCGGGCTGGATTCCGTTCCAGTCGACGTTCTCGATGTGGCGGTAGGCGTACTGGACGGCCGCGGCCTCGACGATCACGTCGGGGCGCGGAGCGGTCCCGGGTGCCGTGGTCGCCGTCGGGCTGTCCGTATCGGTCCCCGTGGCGGGCTCCTCGCCGATACAGCCGGCGAGTCCTGCGGCTGTGAGGGTAGCGAGATACGCGCGTCTGGAGGGCATTAGTTCGAGGTTCGGTCGGTCGGGGTAAGTGCTTTCTGCGAACCGACCTTTTGCTGCGGGCCCCAGAGGGCCCTTGCAAAAGCTCGACCAAAAGCCTGCGAGCCTCCCTCCGGTCGGCTCTTGGCCCGCTCACTCGCTCCGAGAGAGCTTCGCTCGTTCGCGGTGAGTAACCGGCCAGTAAAAACGGGAGAACGTGATCGACAGAGCGGTACGCGGGTCGGCGGGCGGGTGTGAAGTTAGCTACTCGCCGAATTTCACATCGCGCCGCCCATGCCGCCCATGCCGCCCATGCCACCGGCGCCGCCCTCGTCCTCGTCGCCCGAGGTCGAGAGGTCGCCCGCGGCGATGATGTCGTCGATTTTGAGCACGAGGTTCGCGGCCTCGGTGGCGCTGGAGACCGCCTGCTCCTTGGCGTGGGCAGGCTCGACGACGCCGGCCTCGAAGGTGTCCTCGACCTCGCCGCTGAAGACGTTCAGCCCGGCGACCTCGTCGCCGGCCTCGTGGGCGGCGCGCAGGTCGACCAGCGTGTCGATGGAGTCCAGCCCGGCGTTCTCGGCGAGCACGCGCGGGACGAGTTCGAGCGAGTCCGCGAACGCCTCGACCGCGAGCTGCTCGCGGCCGGTGACGCTGTCGGCGTACTCGCGCAGGCGGCTGGCGAGCTCGACCTCGATCGCGCCGCCGCCGGCGACCACGCGGCCGTCGGAGACGGTCGTCGC
>NZ_JBHUDH010000019.1:1561-4668 GCF_042678005.1 Halolamina salina
TACGTTTCCTATGACGACGGCCTCACTATAGTCGACGAGCGTGTACACGACGCAGCGCTCGAGCTCGTCGCCGACGTGGTCGGTGGAGCCGCGCAGCAGGAGCGTGACGCCGTGGGAGTCGTCGCCCTCGACGTAGAACATCTCGTCGTCCTCGTCACGGCTGATCGAGCCGTGGCCGAGGTCGTCGCTGCTCAGGCCGTCGAACGTGCTCACGACGTTGCCGCCGAGCACGTTCTTCAGGAAGCCGATGTCCGAGGACTTCACGCGGCGGATCGCGAGGATGCCCTCCTTCGCGAGGTAGTGCTGGGCGAGGTCGTCGATGCCCTTCTGACAGAACACCACGTCGGCGCCGGTCTCGACGATGGCGTCGACCTTCTCGCGGAGCTCCTGCTCCTCCTGGTCGAGGAACGACTGGAGCTGGTCGGGCGAGTCGATGGAGACGTTGGTGTCCACGTCGGCCTCGTCGACCTCGATGGCCGCGTCGAGCAGCAGCGTGTCGGCGTCCGCGACCTCGCTCGGCATGTTGTCGTGGACGGGGTCCTTCGAGATGACCGCGCCGTTGAGCAGGTCGCTCTCGGAGACGCCGCGGCCCTTCTGGGTCTCGATGTTGAGGTTGGCGAGGTCGACGACGTGGCTGCCGTCCTCGGCCTCGACGGTGACGGCCTCGACGGCCTCGACGATGAGCTGGGCGAGGTGCTCCTTGTCGAGCTCCGCGCCCTTGCCGGTCATCGACGTCTCGGCGACCTTCGCGAGCAGCTCGGTGTCGCTCGGGTCGATCTCACGCGAGATGTCCTCGATCTCCTCGCGGGCCTGCTCGCTCGCGAGGTGGAACCCCTTGATCACCGCGGTGGGGTGGATGTCCTGCTCGAGCAGCTCCTCGGCGTTCTTCAGGAGCTCGCCCGCGATCGCGACGGCCGTGGTCGTCCCGTCGCCGGCCTCCTCCTCCTGGGTCTCGGCGACCTCGACGATCATCTCGGCCGTCGGGTTGTCGATGTCCATCTCCTCGAGGATGGTGACGCCGTCGTTGGTGATGGTGACGTCGCCCATCGAGTCGACGAGCATCTTGTCCATCCCTTTCGGGCCGAGCGTCGAGCGTACAGCCTCGGCGACCGCGCGGGCCGCAGAAATGTTGTACTCCTGTGCGTCCTTGTCCTTCACTCGCTGGGAGTCCTCGCCCATGATGATCATCGGCTGGCCTCCGCCTCGCTGTCGTTGACTCATGTGTATAGAGAGATTGTCCGTGGTTCTATATAAATGTGTCGTTGGTGGCGGCCAGATCGATCCCGTCGTCGAGCCAGATTGGCCGAAGAAATCGACAGCAAGCGACCGGTAGGGAGCGAATCGTGTGTTACTGTAGCATGGTATACCGAGTCGAGATTTGGCGCCTTTATGTACTCGTCGGGGTGTCCACCGGGCGGGGAGCCATGGCGAACCGCTCGCCCCCTCGACTGGACACGAGAACCGAGCCGAAGCTACTGGTCGGGGGGCAAGCGTCGAAGAGATACGGCTGACGGGACGGGTCGACGACGAAACGAGGAGAGCAGAAACCGCAAGCAGGAGAGGAGAGGGGTGGTCGGCGCGGCGGTCGGTCAGTTCTCGGGGTGATCACCCCCGTCCGGATCCACCAGGTACTCGGCGTCGGCCGCGTCGGGCTCGGGGAGCTCGTCGTCGAACTCCGTCTCCACGTCTCGGGAGGCGAGGCGGTGCTCCAACTGTCGACGCTTGTTCCGCCCTTTCCGCTCGCGACCGGTTTTCGTGTCTGGCATCGTCACCCGTGACAAAGATACACATGGTTATCAACGTTTCGGGGGTATGCGACCCGCTACAGCCGGTCGCCTCGCGAGAATCCCACCGCAGCCGGGGACGGTGTTCGTTCTGTGGTAACTTCCCACACACTTAACAGGGTGGCAGTCGAAATACGGCCCGTATGGTGCGTACGGTTCCACCGAACGAGGAAGCACGGAGCGTGTTCGAACGCCTCGGCTACGCCGTCTCCGGCGACGGACCGGAGTTCGTCGCGGAGCGGAAGTGGCGGTCCGTCCGGGTACGGACCCTCTGCGCCGAGGACGCCGCCCGGCCCGGCGCCCTCGACGCGGAGTACGGCCTCGAATGCCTCGTGACGTGGACCGACTGCGTGGACGAACTCGACGACCACCTCAGCGAACAGTCCCCCGACGGCGAGTGGGCGATCATCGGCGTCGACGACGAGGGCGAGTACGAAGTGCATCGAGCAGCCTAATCCTCGGTCGCCGGCGATCGGCCCCTACGGTGGGCTCGGCTACCAGATTTTTACGCTCGACCCCCGAGAGATAGCCTATGCTGTCGCTCCAGTTCGGGGTCGTGCAGGAGGGGATCGATCGGTTCATCGAGGGGATCGCGGGCGCGATCCCGCGCGTCCTCTCGGGGATCGTCTTCATACTGATCGCGGCGGTGCTCGCGAAAGTCGTGATGACGATCGTCAGGGTCGCGCTCCGCCGCACGCTCCCGAAGGAGTCCGACGTGTACCGACAGTTCGTCAGCACCATCGTCGCCGCGTTCCTCTGGTTCGGGATCGGGCTCTCCTTCCTCTCGATCGTCGGACTCGATCAGATCGCCGCCTCGATGGGGACCGCCGCCGGCTTCCTCGCCCTCGGCGTCTCCTACTCGCTGTCGAGCATGATCGCCGACGCCGTCGCCGGCGTCTACCTGCTGCGCGACCCGGACTTCATGCCGGGCGATCGCGTGAAAGTCGGCGAGGTGTCGGGCACCGTCACGTCGATCGAACTCCGCAAGACGCGGTTCCGCGACGAGAATGACGACACGGTGGTCCGGGGGAACGCCGAGATCGAGAAGAAGTGGACCAAGCTGAAGCAGGCAGACGACGAGGCTACCGGCGAATCGGACGGCGAGGCTACGGGCGAATTCGACGACGAGGCGGCGGCCGAATCGGACGACGAGGCTGCGGAGGAATCCGACGACGAGACGGCGTAGCCGGTGTGCCCGGCCGGGCGAGAGACTTATCACCGGCAACCGCGAAGCTCTGTTAATGTTCGTCGGCCACGCGTTACTGGCGTTCGCGCTCGTCGGGGGAGCGGCGGCGCTGCTGACCGACCGCGGGGTCGGCCTCC
>NZ_JBHUDH010000020.1:0-1635 GCF_042678005.1 Halolamina salina
GGGAGGTCGTCGACCGCGGGCCAGCCCCGGGCGACGACGTACGCCGCGAACGCGGTTACGAGGCCGCCGTACATCACGAGAAACGCGGGCAGCGGGCTGCGCGGCGGCAGGAAGCCGATCCCCTCGTTGCTCGGGACGTGGCCGAAGATCAGGAACGGCGAGGCGATCGCGACGCCGATCGCGAGGACGATCCCCGCGGCGACGGCCGCGAGCGCGACCCGCCAGAGTTCGTGTGCGAGCCAGTCAGCGCGGTTCTCTGGGTCGGAAGCGGGCTGGAGACGGTCGGCCAGCGAATCGCGCAGCAGCGTCGCCGGGTGGGCGTCGGCGGCGCCGACCGCGAGCGCGGCCAGCCCCGCGGCGGTCGGCAGCGACCACGTGTTCATAAAGCCGAACAGGCCGGCGACGGCGCCGAGGCCCCCGAAGAGGAGCGCGAGGCGGCGCTTTCGCTCGGCCGCGGGCGTGGCGTAGTACGCGAGGGCGAGGGCGCCGGCGAACAGCACGTAGGGGTTCGCGAACGTGTGGCCGTGGAGGTCGGCCTTCACGAAGGAGTACAGCGGTACCTCCTGGATCGTCCCCGGGACGACGTAGCGGGTGTACCACCAGCCCCAGTCCAGCGGCTTGGAGAGGTTCGCGACGGTCGCCGCGAGGTCGCCGCCCTCGAAGCGCTGGGCGACGAAGCCGAACGCGGCCTGTTCGACGATTCCGCGGATCGAGTCCGGGAGGTACGGCGTGGCGAGTCGGACGGCCGTGGTCGCCGCGCCGCCGAGCGCGACGAAGAACGCGCCCGCGACGCCGCCGACGCGGACGGAGCCGCCGCGGCGGGAGACGAGCGCGCCGCCGACGCCCGCGGCGACGACGAACAGCATCCCGTAGAACGTCGCGATGCCGAGGTTGAAGCCGTAGCGCATCGCGGTCCCCGTCAGCATCGCGAGGCTCGCGACCTGCAGTTGGGTGCCGTAGTAGTACCGCAGCGGCTTCCCGGCGAACCAGACGTCCTCAGGGGGTAGCTGTTCGGCGCGTTCGAGCGTGTTGACCAGCGCGAAGTGGAGGAACTGCTCGCCGGCGGCGGCGGTGATCGCGGGGTCGGCCGCCCGGAACGCGAGCATGATCCCGAAGCCGACGACGAACACGCCGTACATCGCCGCCACCGCGGGCCAGTCCGGGCGGGCGCCGCGGCGCCACGCGAGAACCGAGCCGGCGAGGACGATTCCGAGTCCGAGCACCAGCGTGTGGAGGCCGAACGTGAGTTGGCCGATCCAGAAGATCAGGATCGCAAACGGTACCAGCGCGGTCGGGAGCGCGAAGGCGGCGCCCTTCCGGGGGAGGTGTCGGAACAGCCCCGCGGCGATCGGCGCGCCCAGCGCCGTGAACGCCGCGACGAGCGCGAGGTACGCGAGGACGGGGAGCCACTGCATGGGATAGCCCTACGGGCGGATCGTTTTGGTCTTTCTGGGACGTGCCCCTCACTACCGGCGGATGCGGTGGCGCGAAACGGGCGCGGCCCTGTGCCGCGCCTCAGCGCGAGGGACGAACGAGCGAACGGAGTGAGCGAGTGAGTCGGCTGGGGAGGTGTGTGGGCTGTGCGGTCGGGCGGGACTGAAAGGGGCTGCCCGCTCGGCGAGCGTGGTGTCGGTC
>NZ_JBHUDH010000020.1:1693-3955 GCF_042678005.1 Halolamina salina
GCAGCGAAGCGAGGAGCGCAGCGAGTCGCAGCCGTCGAGCGGGCAGGGGCTTTCACGATGTTGCTGTCGTGAATCTCCTTTTCGGAGCACAGAACCAAAACCGAGCGGGCAGGGGCTTTCACGGTATTGCCGACCCTGTTCGTCGCTTCACCACCACCAAAACGAACGACGCCTAACCCACAGAATCAACAGATCGGTTCGCTCTCGCCGTAGGCCGCCAACGCCACCACGCACGTGTGCTCGCCGGGCGCGGCCTCGGCGGACTCGATCAGCGTCTCCTCGTGGTCGAACGTCCACTCCCGGAGCTCCCGCCCCGCCGCGAGCCCCGCCTCCAGCCGGGCCTGCACGTCGGCCTCGGCCTCGGCGTCGGCCTCGTAGAACAGCCCCGGACCGGGACCGGTTGCCCAGCCGATGCCGGCGGCGACGGTCTCCGGGCCGACCGCGCTCCGCTCGGCCTGCACGACGTTGAGGCGGTTCCCCGCCGGGCCGAGATCCGGCGCCTGCTCGACGGTCACCACCTCGGCGTCGGCCGGGACGATCGAGGAGACGGGGACGAGGTTGTAGTTGTGGAGGTTCGCGTCGGCCAGCGCGGCGTCGTAGGCGGCCTTCTCCGTCGGCGCGGTGCCGGCGCCGGCGACGACGTGGATGCTGCTGCTCACGGCCGACCTCGGCGCCGGGCGGAGAAAGGGGCTACGGACTCGCGGTCCCGGCTACCAGGGGGCGTAGAACGCGATGGCGACGACGACGATGGCCAGCAGCGCCACGGCGGTCGCGACGGCGTAGCTCACGAGCCCGACCGTCAGCGCGATGCGGCCGTCCCACTCGCCCTCCCGCGTCGGCTCCCAGACCCCACGCAGCGGGAGCACGACCGCGACGGCGAGCCACCAGAGCAGCGCGTTCCCGAGCGTGATGCCGGCGACCCACTTGAACACGTCCTGTTCGAGCCTCCCGCCGTGGAGCGCGACGGCGGCCATGATGCCCGCGAGGTGGGTGGTGCCGAACGCCGCCGCGGCGACGAGGTAGTTCACGCCCAGCGAGCCGGTCGGCCATCGGCGGCCGAGTCGGCGGACCGCACTGGAGAGCAGTACCGGGAGGAGGGCGACGGCTGCGAACGCCGTCAGGGCCAGCAGGCCCAGCAGCATGTCGGGGACGATACCGGGGACCATGCCCGGCGCTGGTGTCGGCGCCGAGAAACGCTTTGTGGTGTGCGCGGCGACGCTACCGCCGCTCGACCGTGCGCTCGTCGAGCGCGATCAGCAGGCCCGCCACGGCGAGGACGCCCGCCATCGGGAGCACGAAGATCCAGAGCGTCGCCTGCCAGAACCCCAGCAGCGCCAGCATCGCGGCGCCCGCGGCGGCGACCCGCGCTCGCTGTGTCACGACACCGAAAGTGCCCAGCACGGCGGCGGCGCCGAGGGCGAGAAACAGCGCCAGCCGCGCGTGCGTGTAGCCCGGCTGGCCGAGGTAGAAGACCAGTACGCAGAGAAACACGAGCAGCGCCGCCATCGCCAGCCCCTGGGCCGGTTGGGGACCGGTGATCGGGGTGCGGTCGCTGCCGTCACTCATCCGCCCTTACTGGAACGCGACCGGGCCGGTCGTCGGCGCCTCCTCGGAGGTCTCCTCGATCTTCTCGTGGGCGTCCTCGAAGTCCGTCATCCGGACCTCCTCGCGCCCGTCGCGGATCGCGAACATGCCGGCCTCGGTCGTGAGGGCGGCGATGTCGGCGCCGGAGTACCCCTCCAGCGCCTCGGCGAGTTCGTCGAAGTCCACGTCGTCGCCGAGGTTGAGCTCGGCGGCGTGGATCTCGAGGATGCGCTTGCGCCCCTCCACGTCGGGCTTGGGCACCTCGATGAGGCGGTCGAAGCGGCCGGGTCGCAGGATCGCCTCGTCGAGCATGTCGAAGCGGTTGGTGGCGGCCATGATGCGCACCTCGCCGCGGTCGTCGAACCCGTCCATCTCCGAGAGCAGCTGCATCATCGTGCGCTGGACCTCGGCGTCGCCGGAGGTCTTCGAGTCCGTCCGCGTCGTCGCGACGGCGTCGATCTCGTCGATGAAGATCACGGCGGGCTCACGCTCGGACGCGAGTTCGAACAGGTCACGGACGAGGCGGGCGCCCTCGCCGATGAACTTCCGGACCAGCTCGGAGCCGGCCATCTTGATGAACGTCGCGTCGGTCTCGTTGGCGACCGCCTTCGCGAGCATCGTCTTCCCCGTCCCCGGCGGGCCGTGGAGCAGGATGCCACTCGGCGGCTGGATCCCCAC
>NZ_JBHUDH010000020.1:4019-14654 GCF_042678005.1 Halolamina salina
GTCTCGGCGTTGATCAGCGGGTCCTCGACGGCCTCGCGCACCTCGCGGATCTGGTCTTCGAGGCCGCCGATGTCGGCGTAGGTGACGTCCGGCGACGCCTCGACCTCCATCGCCTGCGCCCGGGCGTCGGTCTCGTCGTCGAGCAGCTCCTGAACGGAGAAGGAGTCGTCGATGGCGACGCGGTCACCCGCCTCGACCTCCCCCTTGAGTGCGGGGGAGAGCTCGGTGAGCACCTCCTGATTGTTGCCGTGTTGCTTGATGACGACGCCGTCGTCGGTCAGCTCCTCGACGGTCGCGAGATAGAGCGACGACGTCTTGAGCGTCTCGTTGCGGCGCTTGAGCTGGTCGACCTCCTCGCGGAGCTCCTCCTTGCGCCCTTCGGCGTCCTGGAGGCGCTCGTTCAGCTCCTCATTGACCTGAACGAGCCGCTCGAAGTGTTCCCGGATCGCCTCCAGGCGCTCGGCCTGTGACATCTCGGGGTCCAGGTCCAAGCGGGGGCGGTCGGGAAGGGACGGGCTGCGTGACATCTCTCTGGTTCGGTTTAGGGGTAGGCGTAAATGTGCCTTTGGGTCGGGGAATGGCTCGCTTCGGCCGCCAATCGCGAACGGGCGTCGGCGGGGACGCAGTCGGAACGTGAAAACGGAAAGTCGCGTTAGTTCAGGTCCAGCAGCTCGGCGGCGTCGTCGAGGCGCTCGCCGTAGGCCGACAGCGCGGACTCGATGGGATCGGCGCTGGTCATGTCGATGCCCGCGATGTCGAGCACGTCGATGGGGTACTCGCTGCCGCCGGCTTCGAGCGCGGCGCGGTAGTCCGCGGCCGGGGGCTCGCCCTCCTCGCGGATCTTCTCGACGATCGCGACCGCCGCCGAAATTCCGGTCGAGTACTGGTAGACGTAGAAGTTGTAGTAGAAGTGGGGGATGCGCATCCACTCCTTGGCGATCAGGTCGTCCACGTCGGCGTTCGCGTAGAACGTCTCCTTCAGGTCGCCGTAGATCTCGTCGAACGCGTCGGGGGTGAGCGGCTGCCCGTTCTCGGCGCGCTCGTGGATGCGCTGCTCGAAGTCCGCGAACATCGTCTGACGGTACAGCGTCGAGCGGAACCGCTCGAGGTACTGGTCGAGCGCGTGGGCGCGGATCTCGTCGTCGTCGACGTTCTCGAGCAGGTAGTGGGTGAGCAGCGTCTCGTTGACCGTGCTCGCGACCTCGGCGACGAAGATTTCGTAGCTGGAGTACTGCCACGGCTGAGCTTCGCTGGCGAGTTCGGAGTGCATCGAGTGGCCGAGCTCGTGGGCCAGCGTGTACATCGAACTCACGTCGTCCTGGAAGTTCATCAGGATGAACGGCTGGGTGTCGTACGTGCCCGAGGAGAACGCGCCCGAGCGCTTCCCCCGGTTCTCGTACACGTCGACCCAGCGGCTCTCGAGTCCCTGCTCCATCCGGGCCTGGTACTCCTCGCCCAGCGGCGCGACGGCCTCGACGACCCACTCCTTCGCCTGCTCGTAGGTGATGTCTGGCCCCTCCTCGCCGGTCAGCGACATGTAGAGGTCGTGCATCCCGAGTTCGTCGACGTCGAGCGCTTGCCGCTTCAGGTCGGCGTGGCGCTGGAGGTGGTCGAGGTTGTCGTGGACGGTGTCGACGAGCGTATCGTACACCTCAGTCGGGACGTTGGTACTGTCGAGGGCGGCCTCGCGGGCGGTGTCGTAGTTCCGCGCCTCCGCGAGCTTTACGTCCTTCTTCGTGCTGTTCTGGAGGGCGGTGCCGACGCTGTTGCGGTAGTCGTCCCAGGTCTCGTAGTACTGCTCGTAGGTCTCGCGGCGGAACTCCCGGTCCTCGTGTTTCTGGAGCTTCGTGAAGTTGCTCTGGGTGATCTCCACCTCCTCGCCGTCGGGCTTCTCGACGGTGGGGAACGTGAGGTCGGCGTTGGAGAGCATCCCGTAGATGTCCGACGGCGCGCTCGTGACCTCCGAGAGGTCGGCCAGCAGCTCCTCGACCTCCGAGGAGCGCGTGTGGGGTTTCATCCGCAGCGCGTCGTCGAAGAAGTGCTCGTACTCCTCGAGCGCGGGCTCCTCGTCGATCAGCGACTCGACCTCGTCCCAGTCGAGTTCCTGAAGCTCGGGTTCGAGGAAACTGGTCGCGCTGGAGGCCTCCGAGCGCAGCGACTCGGCCTTCGACGCGATCGCTTGGTACTCCTGGTTTCGGGTGTCCTCGGCCGACCGCAGTCGGGCGTAGGCGGCGACTTTCGACACGTCGCGCATCACGTCCTCGTACGCCTCGAGCAGTTCGCGCAGCGTCTCGGCGCTCTCGGTCGCGCGGCCCTCGTACTCCCGCAGGTCGTCGACGCGCGCTTCCACGTCGTCGTAGGCCTCCTGCCACGCCTCCTCATCCGGGAAGATCGATTCCAGATCCCACTTGTACTCCTCGTCGATGTCCTCGCGTTCGGGGACAGTGCTCATCGTGATACCGTAGTGTCGAATCCGGTGGTAAGTCTTCCCACTTCACCCGGCGAGGTGGTCGGTTTTGCCGTGTTTTCCTCCCGCCGTCGCCCTCGCCCCGGAACGTCTTTGGGTCCCCCTCACACACGCCGGACCATGGACGGATTCGACGCCGCGATCGGGCGGACGTGGATCGACGACCGACCGGGCGAGTTCCTCACCGACCTCACGGCGATCGGGAGCCGGATGGGCGGGAGCGAGGGCGAGGCCCGGGCCGCGGAGATCGTCGCCGACGCGTTCCGTGACGCCGGCGCCCGGAACGTTGAGCAGGACCCCTTCGAGATGCAGGTCTGGCAGTGCGGGGACTCCTCGCTCCGCGTTCGATCGCCGGTCGAGCGGGAGTTCGAGACGGTCGCGCTCCCGTACTCGCCCGCGGGCGAAGTGGAGGGCGAACTGGTCGACGCGGGCTACGGCACGCCCGCAGAGATCGACGAACTCGACGTCGAGGGGAAGATCGTCGTCGCCTCGACGACGACGCCGGAGGGTGGCCGCTTCATCCACCGGATGGAGAAGTTCGGCTACGCGATCGGGCAGGGCGCCGCGGCGTTCGTGTTCGTCAACCACGTCCCCGGCCAGCTCCCCCCGACGGGCTCGCTCACGTTCGGGCGCGAGGCCGAGGCGCNNNNCCCCCGCCGTCGGCGTGAGCAAGGAGACCGGCGCGTGGCTCACCGAGTTCGCCGAGGGCGACACCCGCGTCCGACTCACCGTCGACGCCGAGACGACGGCGGGCCGGAGCCAGAACGTCCAGGGGCGCCTCGGCCCCGACACCGACGAAGAGATCCTCCTGCTGGCCCACTACGACGCCCACGACATCGCGGAGGGCGCGCGGGACAACGGCTGCGGCGTCGCAACCGTGCTCACGGCCGCCCGGGTACTGAGCGAGGCCGATGCCGACCTCGACCGCGGCGTGCGCGTCGTCGCCGTCGGCTGCGAGGAGGTGGGGCTGCTCGGCGCGGAACACCTCGCGGAGTCGGTCGACCACGACGACGTGGCGGCGGTGGTGAACGTCGACGGCGGCGGGCGTTTTCGCGACCTGATCGCGCTGACCCACACCTCCGAGTCGACCGCTGAGGCAGCCGAGGCGGTCAGCGAGCGCGCGAACCACCCGATCGAGGTGGAGTCCGACCCCCACCCCTTCAGCGACCAGTGGCCGTTCGTCCGCGCGGGCGTGCCGTCGGTCCAACTGCACAGCGACAGCGGCGAGTCCGGCCGCGGCTGGGGGCACACCCACGCCGACACGCTGGACAAACTCGACGACCGGAACATCCGGGAGCACGGCGTCCTGACCGCGCTGCTGGTCGACGAGCTGGCGTCGATGGACGCCGATCGGCTGGAGCAGGCGGAGTTGGCCGAGGCGTTCCGGGAACTGGAGTTCGAGACGGGGATGAAGGCGGCGTCGCTGTGGCCTGAAGGGTGGGAGTGATCACCGACGGAGGCGCCATCCCGTAACCACCGATCCCTACTCCCCAAGCCCGTCCAGTACCGTCTCCGTCACGCGAACGCGCTCCAGCGCGCCCACGCGCCGCTGGCCGAACACGCCGCGGGCGCTCTCGAGCGCTTCCTCGTCCACCGAGAACGTCACGTCCGGGTACGTCACGCCAGTCAGCACCAGCGGCTCGGGCGCCATCCGCGGGACGCCGCGGCCGCCCTGTAGCGACTCATCGCTCAGCACCTCGTCGACCCGGGCGAGGGACTGCCCGTCGACGGCCACCTCCGCGAGCACGCCGACCAGTCGACGGACGAACCCCCGCGGGAAGCCGCCCGCGGCGACGGTGACGACGAGGAACTCCCCGTCGCGTTCGACCCGGACCGAAACGTCTCGAACGGTCCCGGTGTCGTCGCTGGTGAGGTTGTGGAAGTCGTGCTCCCCGGAGAGTCTGTCTGCGGCCTCGCGCGCGGTGCGGTCGTCCGCGTCGGGGGCGTGGAGGTGGTACGTGTACCTCCGCTCGCTGGCGGCGTGGGTCGCGTGGAACTCCTCGGGCACGTCCGCGGCGGCCCACGCCCGGATCGACCCCGGGAGCCGACCGTTGAGCGCGGCGGGCGTACACCAGCCGGGCGCCTCGAACGCGACCGTCTGGGCGACCGCGGAGACGCCGGCGTCGGTGCGGCCCGCGGCGGCGTACCCCGGCGGCGTCTCGCCGTCGTCGACGATCCCGGCCTCCGCGAGGGTCGCGAGCAGCCTCCCCTCGACGGTCGGCACGTTGGGCTGGCGCTGGAACCCGTAGAATTCCCGCCCGTCGTAGGCCAGCCTGAACGCGCGCATCTACCGGCGGTCCCTCAGCACTGGTGTGGGGGAGTGACGGCCGACCGAACGCACGCGGTAGCGGATGGCGTCGTCCATGATTCCGGGTTCCGGACGCCGGCCCAAAACGGTGCCGGACGGGGGGCGCTGTCCCCCCGAACACCCCCTCCCTTCGGGTCGAAAACCCGGCGAAGAAACCGCGGTCTCGTGGGCCGCGATTCACTTTCACCGCGGTTCGGTCAGGGTTATACCGACCGCTACCTAACCGTTACACGAGTGCCGCGACGGCGGCCGAACCCCTCAACACCATGACCAGCAACAGCCATCAGAGAGTACAATCTTATTTGTACTACTACAACCGTACCGGGAACCAAACGGTTAATGGGGGTCCACGGAATAGGACTTCTCCGCTACAGATGTTCGATCTACCCACTCCCGACGAGAGCCGCATCCGCCCACACGGGGTGAGCGCACAGTGAGTTCGCCCGATCTCGGCGCCGACGAGCTGACCCTGCCGATCAAGCGCACCGACGGCGAGACGCTGAAGGATCGCCTCACCGAGAACGCCTACGAGAACATCCTCCCCGCGCGGTACCTCCGGAAGAACGCCGACGGCGAGGTCGAGGAGGATCAGGAGGAGCTGTTCGCCCGCGTCGCCAAGAACATCGCGCTGGCCGAGGCCGTCTACGAGGCCGAGCGCCAGGGCGTCGAGGTGACGGTCACGCCCGACCAGCTCAAGCCCGACCACCCGCGACGCGACGAACTCGCCGAGGAAGTGTTCGGCGCCGGCGTCGACGCCGAGACCGAGACGCTGACGACGCTGAACGAGCACAACGTCAACAAGTTCGCCTACGACACCGTCGTCCCCGAACTCGACGAGGAGATCGCGGCGACCGTCCGCGAGACCCGCGAGGAGTTCGAGACGCTGATGACGGATCTCTCCTTCATGCCGAACTCGCCGACGCTGATGAACGCCGGCGACGAACTGCAGCAGCTCTCTGCCTGTTTCGTCGACTCTCCCGACGACGACATCACGGACATCCACCAGACGGCCAAGGAGGCCGCCGAGGTGTTCCAGTCCGGCGGCGGCATGGGGTACGCGTTCTGGAAGCTCCGGCCCTACGGCGACTCCGTCGGCTCGACCGGCGGGATCGCCTCCGGCCCGATCACGTTCATGCGGACGTTCGACCAGATGTGCGAGACGATCGCCCAGGGCGGCGCGCGCCGCGGCGCCCAGATGGGCGTGATGCGCGTCTCGCACCCGGACGTGATCCAGTTCATCCACGCGAAGAACAAGGACGTCAGCCTCGCGAACACGCTGCGGCTCAACGACCCCGACGACTTCACGCACAACTCCTTCGCGGACGCGCTGGAGGAGGCCCGCGACCTGATCGACGACGAGGGTCGCGTGCCCGAGCACCTGCGTAACGCCGTCGAGGGCCACCTCTCGAACTTCAACATCTCCGTCGGCATCACCGACGACTTCATGGAGGCGCTGAAGAACGGCGAGGAGTTCACGTTCACCAACCCCCGGACGGAAGAGCCTCACATCGCGACGCCGGAGACGAAGGAGCTCTACGACATGTTCGGGCTCGGCGAGCACGTCGAGGTCGGCGAGGAGCTCTCGGTGCCCGCCGAGGACCTCTGGGACCAGCTCGTCGAGGGCGCCCACGAGAACGGCGAACCGGGCGTGATCTACCTCGAACGCGTCAACGAGCGCCACTCCTTCGACGTGGAGGAGCACCCCGACCACCGCATCCTCGCGACGAACCCCTGCGGCGAGCAGCCGCTGGAGGAGTACGAGGCCTGTAACCTCGGCCACATCAACCTCTCGACGCTCGCGGCACAGGATGCGCCGGACTGGCGCGTCTGGGCCGACGAGCACGCCGACGAGTACGACTCCCACGAGGAGGCCGTCTCGGCGTTCCTCGACGAGGCGATGAACTGGGAGGACTTCGACCACCGCATCGAGTACGGCACGCGCTTCCTCGAGAACGTGGTCACGATGTCGGACTTCCCCGTCCCGGAGATCGAGCAGAAGGTCCGGGAGATGCGCAAGATCGGCCTCGGCGTCATGGGGCTGGCCCAGCTGTACATCCAGCTCGGCGTGCGCTACGGCACCGACGACGCCGACGAGATCGCCCGCCAGCTGATGACCCACATCAACCACGGGTCGAAGGACGCCAGCCACGAGCTCGCCCAGGAGCGCGGCGTGTTCTCCGACTGGGACGAGTCGAAGTACGCCGACCCGACGGCCTACCCCGAGTGGTTCGAGCACCACACCGGCGAGGACCCCGAGGAGTGGGAAGAGGGCTACCCGCTGCGCAACCACAACACGACGACGATCGCGCCGACGGGCACCACGTCGATGATCGGCAACACGACGGGTGGCTGTGAGCCGATCTACAACGTCGCCTACTACAAGAACGTCTCCGGCGACGTGCAGGGCGACGAGATGCTCGTCGAGTTCGACGACTACTTCCTCCGCGCGCTGGAGGAGAACGGCATCGACGTCGAGGCGGTCAAGAAGGAGGCCCAGGAGCAGATGGCCAACAACGAGTTCGACGGCGTCGAGGGGCTGGAGACGGTCCCGGACGCGCTGGGCGAACTGTTCGTGGTTACCGGCGACCTGAGCGCCAAGCAGCACGCCTCGATCCAGTGTGCGGCCCAGGAGGGCGTCGACTCCGCCATCTCGAAGACGGTCAACGCCCCCAACGACGCCAGCCTCGAGGACGCCAAGGAGGCGTTCGAGTACGTCTACGACAACGGCGGCAAGGGCGTCACCTACTACCGCGACGGCACCCGCAGCAAGCAGGTGCTCACCACCCGCGCCGACAACACCGAGTTCGCCGACGAGGACGAGGCCGCCGAGGCGCTCGTCGAGCAGATCACCGAGGTGTTCGGCGGGCTCGAAGGGTTCCTCGAGAACGAGGACGTCCAGGCCGCCCTCGACACGCAGGTCGAGCAGATCCTGGCCGACGCCGACGGCGAGGACACGCCGCTGGGCCGCAAGCGCCCGCGCCCGGACGTGCTCCACGGCGTGACCCAGCGCATCGACACCGGCTACGGGAAGCTGTACGTCAACATCAACGAGGACCCCCAGACCGGCGAGCCGTTCGAGCTGTTCGCCAACATCGGCAACTCCGGCGGCTTCACTGCCTCCTTCACCGAGGCGCTCGCGAAGACGATCTCCACCTCGCTGCGCTCGGGCGTCGACCCCGAGGAGGTCGCCAGCGAACTGCAGGGCATCCGTAGCCCGAAGGTCGCCTGGGACAAGGGCGAGCAGATCCAGTCGATCCCGGACGCCATCGGCACGGCGATGCGGCGCTACCTCGACGGCGAGATCGACAAGGGGATCCCCCAGCAGCAGACGATCGACCAGCTCGACGACGAGAGCGTCGACGCCTCCACCGACGGCGGGGCGACGGCCCAGCCGCCGAGCGAGCCGACGAACGTCGACGTCGACGACGGCGCGGACGCCGCCGAGGACGACGCCACGAGCGAGCTGATCGCGTCGGGCGAGAGCCCGGAGTGTCCCGACTGTGGCTCGATGAGCCTCTACTACTCCGAAGGCTGCAAGACCTGCGAGTCCTGCGGCTGGAGCGAGTGCTGAGCTAGCGCAGCTTCGCCTTTTTCGCCGCTACGTCCCTTCGGCCCGCGCCAGCGGCAGCGATACCGTGATCCGGTTGCCGCGGTCCGCCGACGTGTCGACGCTGATCTCCCCGTTCGACAGTTCGACGGCCCAGTAGACGAGCCAGAACCCCAGCCCGCTGCTGTGGTAGACGTTCGTCATCTCGTCGTGGTCGCCGGTGAGCACGTCCGCCTCGATCGCGGGGATCGGCTCCCCGTCGTCCTCGACGACGAGTTCGGCGCGGTCGCCCCTCACGCGGAGGCGGACCCGAACCGCCGGGTTCGCGTCCTCGCAGTGCTGGACGGCGTTCTCAAGCAGCTCGGTAATGGCTCGCTCCAGCTCCGGCCGGCCCTGGACGACCACCGGCTCCAGCGTTTCCACCTCGATCACGCTGTCGGGGTAGCGCTCGTGGACGGTCCCGACGCTCGTGCCGACCGCCTCCCGGATGTCGATCGGTTCGCGCCACCGCTGGTCGGTGAGCAGGTCGATGATCTCGCGCTCCTTCTCCGCGCTCTGGAGGAGTTGGTTCCCGACGCGGTGGATGGTCTCGGTGTGGTCCGCCGCCTCGGGGAACTCGTCGTCGATGAGGTCGGCCTCCCCGAGCACGACGTTGAGGTCGTTCCGGAGCGTGTGTCTGAGGAGGTTGTCCATCACGACCAGCTGTCGCTCCCGGCGCCGCCGGTCGGTGATGTCCCTCGCGAACCCCGCGATGCGCACGACCTCGCCGTTCTCCGTGATCGGCTCGCCCTGAACCCACACCCAGCGCTTGTACTCCTCTTCGGGGTTGACGCGGTACTCCATCTCGACGGAGTGGCCGTCGGAGATGCGGCTCATCGCCTCCTCCACGTCGTGGCGGTCCTGTGGGTGGACCGCGTCGAGGAACGCGCTCGGGTCCGCGTACACCTCCTCGACCGGCCGACCGAAGATCTCCTCGTAGGCGGGATTGACGAACAGCAGTTCCGACCAGTCGGCGTCGAACATCCAGAGCACGTCGCCCGCGACCGCGGCGATCCCCTCCAGCCGGGTGGCGGTCTCCGCCCGCTCGCGCTCGGCCCGCACGCGGTCGGTCACGTCCCGCGAACTCACCACGAAGCCGTCGAGTTTCTCGTCGGTGAGGTTCGACATCCGGCTCTCCAGCCACACCCAGCCGTCGTCGGCGGTCCGGTGGCGGTACTCGATGGTCCCCTCACGGAAGTCGTCGCTCCGAACCGTCCGGTAGAACTCCTCTCGAACGGCGTCGGCGTCGTCCGGGTGGACGAAATCGAAGACGCCCTCACCCACGAGCTCGTCGGGCGAGAAGCCGAGGATGCGCTCGGCCGCCGCGTTGACGTAGGTGAACGTCCCGTCCTCGTCCAGCAGCGCGATCTTGTCCTGGGACTGATCGAGGAGGAGTCCGAACAGTTCGGACTGGTCCATCGTCACCCGTTGGACGCCCTGTGGGGATAATTCTCACGGCAGTTCGGGTATCATTACGCCGGCGTCACGGGCGGATCGTTTCGCTGACCCAGCCAGTCGCGCCCGAGGGGCGGACTTCTTCTTGGTCCTCGGTCTGTCGCTCGCCCTCGCCGTCGATCGCCCGGACGACCACCTCGTGTCGCTCGGCGGCGTCGTACTCGTGTTCCCACATCCGCCACGCGTCGGCGGCCTCGCCGTCGGGTTCGGGCTCCTCGGCGTCGAGCGGCACCGAACCCGGCAGCGGCTCCGAGAGCGTCGCCTCGGTCCAGCTGTCGCCGCCGTCGGTCGACACCTCGACGGCGTCGATCCCGCGCGTGCCGGCGTAGGCGTGCCCGCCGACGCGGACCGTCCCGTCGCGGACAGTCGTGCTGTGGAGTTTGGCGACCGTGTTCACCTCGCCGGTCCCCTGCCAGCCGCGCTGCTCCCAGTAGCCGTCTTCGGGTTCCTCGCGGATCTCGATCTCGGTGAGCCACTTGGCGTTCGTCTCGCCCCAGTGGCCCGGCACGAGCGTCCGCAGGGGGGCGCCGTGGCTCCGAGGGAGGGGACGGCCGTTCATCCCCCACGCGAGCAGCCCGTCCTCCAGTGCTGCCCGCGGGAAGGAGACGAAGTAGTCGTCGGCGGCGTGCAGCGTGACACAGCAGCTCTCGGGGGCGTCGACCGCCTCCAGCACCGTCGAGACGGGGACGCCGTCCCAGAGCGCGGTGTCGATCTTCTTCCCGTTCAGCGGGTCGCTCACGCAGCGCAGCGTGACGAACCGCCGCTCGGCGTCGAACGCCCGTAGCTCCGAGAGCGTGAACGACCGCGCCTCGGGCACCT
>NZ_JBHUDH010000021.1:0-5896 GCF_042678005.1 Halolamina salina
GTCGGCGACCCAGACGGTGCCGGCGGCCGTGGCGACCCGGAGGACGAACTCGGCGGTGAGCTGTTCGCCGGCGACCCCGCGGGTGCCGCTGGAGCCGAAGACCTTCATTCGAGTGGTGGTTGTGTGCTGGGGGTCAAAGCGGTTCCGGAGAGGGAAAGTTGGTACTCGTTGTTTCCTGCGGTGTGGTGGGGTCTGTGACAGTAGCTTCGGCGATGGTGGGCTGGATGACTTCCGCGACAGCAACAGCAGCTCGATCGTTGGCACCTTGTGACCGCACCGCCCCGCACAGCCCACAGACCTCCCCNNNNCGGTGCGGTGGCGGTGGACGCCGCGGGCCGGCACCGGTCGCCGGCCCGCGGGGGAGGGGTGGGGACTCGGCGCTGCGCCGGGCTTCATGCCCGGCACACTGCGGTCGCAAGTGGTCAAGCATCGAGATGCTGTCGCGGTTGCTGTCGGATGTTCCGTTCCAGCACCTCGGGCAAAACTCACCACCAGATTTCCACCAGTTCTGAAAAACGAACCCACCTAATCGTCAGCGCTCGCCACGTTCGCCGAGCCGCCGGCCTGCATCGCCCAGAGGTTCGCGTAGTCGCCGTCCTCACGCAGGAGTTCGTCGTGGCTCCCGCTCTCGGCGACCTGCCCGTGCTCCATCACCACGATGCGGTCGGCGTCCTTGATCGTCGACAGCCGGTGGGCGATCACGAACGCCGTCCGGTCCTCGGTCAGCCGGTCGAGGCTCTGCTGGATCTGCTCCTCGGTCTCCGTGTCCACGTCGGAGGTCGCCTCGTCCAGAATGACGATCTCCGGGTCGTTCAGCAGCGCGCGGGCGATCGCCAGCCGCTGGCGCTGCCCGCCCGAGAGCTTCACGCCGCGCTCGCCGATCTCGGTGTCGTACCCCTCCGGCAGGTCGGTGATGAACTGGTGGGCCTCCGCGGCCTTGGCGGCCTCGACGACCGCCTCGCTCACCTCGCCCTCCTCGCCGTCGAGCACCGAGAGGTCGCCGTAGGCGATGTTCTCCTCGGCGGTCCCCGAGAACATGTAGGGGTTCTGCTCGACGATCCCCACGTGCTCGCGGAGCGCGGGGAGATCCCACTCGCGGACGTCGACGCCGTCGACGCGAACCGCGCCCGAGTCGACGTCGTAGAACCGCGGCAGCAGCTTCAGCAGCGTCGACTTCCCGGCGCCGGTCGTGCCCGCAAGCCCCACAGTCTCGCCCGCCGCCACGTCGAGGTCGATCCCGTTCAGGATCGTCTCGTCCTCGTCGTAGCCGAACGTCACGTCGTCGAACTCGACGCGGCCCTCGACTTCCTCGGGCACGTAGGCGTCCTCCGGCGTCGTCACCTCGGGCTCGTGGCCGAGGATCCCGAACACGCGCTCGGAGGAGGATTTCGCGAGCTGGTACTTGTTCGCGGTCTTCCCGACGCGGCGCATCGGCGCGTACAGCCGGCGCAACAGCATGAAAAAGGTCGCGACGACGCCGGCTTCGAGCGCGCTCGAGGAGCCGGTGATGATGTCGCTGCCGACGACCCACAGCATCGCGACGAACACCAGCCCCGTGACGACCCGCAGCGAGGAGAAGAAGGCGCGCCGGATTTTGATCGCGCCGACCTTCTCGTCGTGGTAGATCTCGCTCTGGTCGGAGACGCGGTCGAGTTCGAAGTCGTAGCGGTTGAACGTCTTGATCACCCGTGCGCCGCCGAGGTTGTTCTCCAGCCGGGAGTTCAGCCGCGACACCGTCTCGCGGATGCCGCGGTACTTCGGCTCGATCCACGTCAGGAACTTCCCCGACGCGAGGCCGATGATCGGCACCGGCGCCAGCGCGATCACCGCCACCTTCGGGGAGTACCAGAACATGATCGCCGCGATGCCGCCGACGGTCGCGACGACGCGGATCGCCTGCCGTATCTCGGTGTTCAAGAACTGCTCCAGCCGGTTCACGTCCTGATTCAGCACGGACATCATCGCGCCGGTCTGATGAGAGGCGAAAAAGCCCAGCGAGAGCCGCTGGATGTGGTCGTACGTGTCGTTCCGGAGGTCCCGCTGGACCTTCTGTGCGGTGGACATGAACAGGTACCGCGACGCGAAGCGGGCCAGCGACCGGACGACGTACGCCGCGCCGGCGATGATCACCAACTGTTCGAGGAACGCCAGTCGGGCCGCCTGCCCGCTGATCTGTCCCGAGGGGATCAGGCCAGCAGTGACCAGCAGGCCACCTTGACCGGTGCCGTTCCGGATCACGCGATCGATCGCGACCCCGACCAGCAGCGGCGGGATCAGTCGGGACAACCGTACCACGAACGCGGCGACGGTGCCCACGGTCAGGCGCCGCCAGTAGGGGATGCAGTAGCGCAGGAGCCCCTTCATCGAGTGGCCGTCGACCGACTGACGGATCTCGGAGAAGCTCCCGTGTTCGTCGCTCATTACGGTTCGAAACACGCTCCAGTCGGAAAGGTGTGGGGCTGGCGGACATGGGGACCGGTTCGAACGTCGGCGTTCCCGGCTGTGTCACCGGTCCCGCGCCACGTCGAACCCGCGGCCTTCGAACGCCGCGACGGCGCGCTCGAACGCCTCGTCGCCGTCGACGGCGTACAGCGACGGGAGCAGCAGCCGCCGCTTCCGGGTCTTGCCGTCGGTTCGGAACGTGAGCACCAGTCGCGGCCGAGTCAGCCCTTTCGATCCGCGCGTCGCGGCTACCGACTCGATCCGGTCCAGATCGAGGGAGTCGACCGACCGGTAGCCTCGCGCCCGGCCGATCAGCCAGCCGAGGCCGACCAGGCCGACCACGACCCCCGGCAGGCGCCACCGCCCGTGGCCGAGCTCCCACGCGAGGACGCCCAGCCCGTAGAGGATCGCGAACAGGTAGCCGGCGACGATCGCGCGCTGGCCGCGGCTGCCGCCGTGCCAGTAGTCCCGGAGCAGCGCGCGGAGGTAGCCCCCGATGGACTCCTCGAACCGGACGGTGCCGTCGACGAACCGCGCCCGGCCGCGCTTCGTCCGGATTTCCGTCGGCGGCGTCACTCGCTTTCGGCGTCGAGGTCGGTCGCCGAGAGCGGGACGGTCGACAGCCCGCCGGCGTTGCCGTTCTTGTAGGCGTAGACCACCACGCCCGCCTCCCGGTCGATAGCGCGTTTCAGCGTGCCGTTCGGGTCGCCCCGGCTCAGCGACGCGGTGTCGAGCTCCGAGAGCGAGTCCGGGTCGTCGTCGACGGGGGGACCGGCCGACGCGTCGGCGGACTCGTCGACACCCCAACTGCTCTCCGCGTCGCTGTCGTCGTCGGACTGCTCGTCGTCGAAGAGGGCCATAGTGGGCGTGTGGCCCCCGGCGTAGAAAGTGTACCGCCGACTACCGGTTCAGCGTGTGGATCGCCTGATCGTCGGCGTTCTCGGCGGCCTCCATCACGGCCTCCGCGAGCGTCGGGTGGGTGTGGACCGTCGACGCCACGTCCTCCAGCGTCGCGCCCATCTCGATCGCGAGCGCGCACTCGGCGATCAGTTCGCTCGCTTCGGGGCCGACGATCTGCGCGCCGAGGACGAAGCCCGCCTCCTCCTCGGCGACGATACGGACGAACCCCTCGCTCTCGCCGGTCGAGAGCGCGCGCCCGGAGGCGCGGAACGGGAACTCGCCGACGTTCGGCGTGAAGCCGGCCTCCTCGGTCTCCTCGTCGGTCATCCCCACGGTCGCGATTTCGGGGTCGGTGAACACGGCCGCCGGGATCGCCTGCTGGTCGAGCGCGGCGGGCTCGCCGGCGATCACCTCGGCCGCGACGATCCCCTCCTTGCTCGCTTTGTGCGCCAGCATCGGCTCGCCGGCCACGTCGCCGACGGCGAAGATGTTGTCGACGTTGGTGCGGGCCTGATCGTCGGTGTGGATGAAGCCGTTCTCGTCCACCTCGACGCCCGCGGCCTCGGGATCGAGGCTGTCGGAGACGGGCTGGCGGCCGACCGCGACGAGCACCTTCTGGGCGTCGTAGGTCGATTCGTTGCCGTCCTCGTCTTCGGTGGTGACGACGACGCCCTCGCCGGTCTCTTCCCACTCGCTTGCGACCTCGCCGAAGTTGAACTCGATGCCGAGTTCGTCGGCGCGTTTCTTGACCGGCCGGCTCACGTCGTCCTCGTAGCCCGGGAGGATGCCGTCGAGCATCTCCACGACGGTCACGTCGACGCCCATCTTCGCGAACACCGTCGAGAGCTCCATCCCGATGTAGCCCGCGCCGACGACGAGCAGGTCCTCCGGCGGCTCCTCCACGTCGAGCGCGTCCCGCGAGGACCAGATCGGGTCGTGCTCGAACTCGAAGCCGGGTACCTGGATCGGCCGCGAACCGGTCGCAATGATGGCGTGCTCGAACTCGATCGACTCCGAGCCCTGCCCGTCGCCGCCGTGGGCGATCCGGGCGGTGGAGTCGTCGACGAACGTCGCCTCGCCCTCGATCAGGTTGACGCCGTTCGCCTTACAGAGCTTCTCGACGCCGCCGGTGAGCTGATCGACGACGCCCTCCTTCCACTCCTGCATCTCGTCGGTGTGGATCACCGGGTCGGCGTGGACGCCCATCTCCGTCGCGTTGCCCGCGTCGTGGGCCACGTCCGTCGCGCTGATCAGCGCCTTCGAGGGGATGCAGCCGTAGTTGAGGCAGGTCCCCCCGTAGGCGTCCCGATCGACCAGCGTCGTGTCCAGTCCGTTCTGTGCGGCGCGGATGGCGGCGACGTAGCCGCCCGGCCCCGCGCCGATCACCAGTACCTCCGTTCCCGTCGTAACGTCTCCGACAACCATTGTTAGAGTAGTAGTTTCGTCGGCTCGGCCAGGTATTCCTTCACGGTGTTCGTGAACTGTGCGGCCTCCGCGCCGTCGATGACCCGGTGGTCGATGGCGAGCGAGAGCGGCAGCGTGTGCGCCGCGACGACCTCGCCGTCGTCGACGACCGGGCGCTGTTCGATCGCGCCGAGGCCGAGGATCGCGGTCTCGGGGTAGTTGATGATCGGCGTGGCGTACTCGCCGCCGAACGCGCCGAAGTTCGTGATCGTGAACGTCCCGCCCTGCATCTCCTGGGGCGAGATGGAGCGCTCGCGGGCCTTCGTCGCCAGCTCCTGCACCTCGTCGGCCAGTTCGAGCAGCCCCTTCTCGTCGACGTTCTCGACGACCGGCACCATCAGGCCGGCGTCGGTCGCGACGGCGATGCCGATGTTGTAGTAGTTCTTCAGCCGGATGACGCCCTCCTCCTCGTCGAGCTCGGAGTTGAGGATCGGGTACTCCTTCAGCCCGGCCACGACCGCCTTGAGGACGAACGCCATGTACGTCAGGCGGACGCCCTTCTCCTCGGCGGTCTTTTTCAGCTCCTCGCGGGTCTCGACCAGTTCGTCGATCTCCGCGGTGTCGTGGTGGGTGACGTGGGGCGCGGTGTACTTCGAGGTCGCCATCTGCTCGCCGATCGTCCGGCGAACCCCGCGGTAGGGGACCGTCTCCTCGCGTTCAGGCTCAGCGGTGGCGGACACCCCGGCTTCGGATCCGGTGGCCTCGGCAGCCGCTTCCTCCTCCCGCTCGGCGAACGCGCGCACGTCCTCCTTCTCGACGTACGCCTCGCCGTCGCGGCTCTTCTCGGTCGGCACGGCGTCGAGGTCGACGCCGAGCTCCTCGGCGAGCGCGCGGGTCGCGGGCGTCGCGAGCGTCGTCTCGCGCATCGCTTCCGGGCTGTCGCTCGCGCTCACGGTCTCGCTCGCGCCGGCGCCGGACGGCGGCGTCGGTGCCTCCTCCTCGCCGGGCGTGACGGGCGTCTCGGCGGCGGTCTCGTCGTGTACCTCGGCGGAGTCGTGGTAGGCGCGGACGTCGTCCTCGCTGATGCGACCGCCGGGGCCGCTCCCCTCCACGTCGGTGATGTCGACGCCGAGTTCGCGGGCCAGCCGTG
>NZ_JBHUDH010000021.1:5927-12896 GCF_042678005.1 Halolamina salina
GGCCGTGGGGCGTCTCCGCCGCCGCGGCCTCCTCGGTGTCGGTCTTGGCCTCGGCGGCCGACTCGCCGGGTTCGCCCTCGGTGTCGGGCGCCTCCGCGGCGGCGTCGCCTTCGTCGATCTCGTCGACCTCGAAGGAGATGATCACGTCGCCGACGGGCACCATCTCGCCCTCCTCGGCGAACAGTTCCTTCACAGTGCCGTCGTAGCGGGAGGGCACCTCAACCAGCGCCTTGTCCGTCTCGACCTCCGCGACGATGTCGCCCTCGCTGACGCGGTCGCCGGGCGACACCTGCCAGGAGACCAACTCCCCCTCTGCGACGCCCTCGCCGACGTCGGGTAGTTTGAACTCTTTGACAGTCATGGCTCAGAACTCCACCGCCTCACGGATACCGTCTTCCACTCTCGCGGCGTTAGGCAGGTAGTAGTCCTCCATCGCGTACAGCGGGACGGGGACGTCGAAGCCGGTGACGCGCTTGATCGGCGCCTCCTGATAGACGAGCGCCTCCTCCTGCAGCAGCGCGGTGATCTCGCCGGCGAGGCCGCCCGACTTGGGCGCCTCGTGGACGACGACCCCGCGGCCGGTCTTTTTGAACGACTCGACGATGGCCTCGCGGTCCATCGGCGAGACGGTTCGGAGGTCGACGACCTCGGCGTCGATCCCCTCCTCGGCGAGATTCTCCGCGGCTTCGAGCGTCGGCCGGGTCATCGCGCCGTAGGTGAACACCGACACGTCCGAGCCTTCGCGGCGGACGGCGGCCTCGCCGAGCGGCACCTCGTAGTCCTCCTCGGGCACGTCCTCGCGGAACGCGCGGTAGATGAGTTTGGGTTCGAGGAAGATCACGGGGTCGGGGTCGCGGATCGCCGAGATCAGCAGCCCCTTCGTGTCGTACGGCGTCGACGGCACGACCACCTTCAGGCCGGCCTCGTGGGCGTAGAACGCCTCCTTCGAGTCGGAGTGGTGCTCGGGCGCGCGGATGCCGCCGCCGTACGGCGCACGCAGCACCATCGGCAGCGTGAACCGCGAGCGGCTCCGGGTGCGGTAGCGCGCCATGTGGGAGACGATCTGGTCGAAGCCGGGGTACATGAACCCGGAGAACTGGATCTCCGGCACCGGCTTCATCCCGCCGGTCGCGAGGCCGACGGCGCTGCCGATGATCCCTGACTCCGCAAGCGGCGTGTCGACGACGCGCTGCTCGCCGAACTCCTCCTGCAGGCCCTGCGTGGCCCGGAACACGCCGCCGTTCTTCCCGATGTCCTGCCCGAGCGCGATCACGTCGTCGTCGAGCGCCATCTCGGTCGCGAGACCGTCCCGTACCGCCTGCACCAGCGTGAGGTTCTGTGTCCCGCTCATTCTTCCTCCAGGAACGCGTCCTTGCCGTGTCGCTCGACCGCCGCGACGAACTCCTCGCGCTGTTCGCGTAGCTCCGGCGGGAGGTCGGCGTATGCGTGCTCGAACATCTCCTCCGGCTCCGGACGGGGCTCGGACTCGGCCTCGTCGATGGCGTCGGAGACCCGCTGTTCGATCTGTTCTTCGATCTCGGCCACTTTCTCGTCGTCGAGGACGCCCTCGCTCCGGAGGTACGCCTCCAGCCGCGGGATCGGGTCCTTGGCCTTCCAGCGCTCGACCTCCTCGTCGTCGCGGTACACCGTCGGGTCGTCCGCGGTGGTGTGGGCGCCGAAGCGGTACTGCACCGCCTCGATCATCGTCGGCCGCATCTGGTCCTCGTCGGGATTCCGGGCCTTCTCGAGTGCGTCCCGCGTGACCTTGTAGACGGCCAGCGGGTCCATCCCGTCGACCTGCACGCCCTCGAAGCCGTAGGCGTCGGCCTTCTGGGCGAGCGTCTCGGAGGCGGTCTGCTTCTCGCGAGGCACCGAGATTGCCCACTGGTTGTTGTTGCAGAAGAACACCATCGGCACGTCGTAGACGCCGGCGAAGTTCATCCCCTCGTGGAAGTCACCCTCGCTGGTGGCGCCGTCGCCGAAGTAGCAGATGCCGGCGGTGTCGTCGTGGCCCTGCAGCTTCCAGGACCACGCCAGCCCCGCCGCGTGGGGGATCTGGCTCGCGATCGGCACCGCGACGGGGAGGACGTTCGTGTCCTCGGGCACGTCGTTACCCGCCTCGTACCCCATCCAGTACAGCAGCGTCTGCTTCAGCGGCAGGCCCCGCACGACCGCGGCGCCGTGTTCGCGGTAGGACGGCACCATCCAGTCGTCGTCGGCCAGCGCGTACGCCGAGCCGATCTGGGCACCCTCCTGTCCCGACAGCGGCGGGTACGTCCCCATCCGCCCCTGTCGCTGGAGGCTGACCGCCCGTTCGTCGAAGTGCCGGGCGAGCTTCATGTCCCGGTAGATGTCCAGCATCGTCCCTTCGTCGATCTCCGGGGGCTCGCCCACGAGGTTGCCGTCCTCGTCGAGCACCTGTACCCGGTTCTCGGGATCGCGCTGTAACGTACTCACGGCTTCACCCTCCTCTCCATAAGGCGGATTTTGCCTCGCCGGGGGTATAGTGCTTTCGTAAAAGGTTTACTATGAGCAGAAATCCCCCGATCACGGTTGTGTTCTTCCGAGAAGGTCGGACATATTCTCACGTTTTCCCATTTCGTCCTCGAATACCGCCGTTCCCGTCGACCGATGGCCGGTGTCACGCGAGAAACTGGACGAACGTTTGGGAAGAACTCGGGCGGGCGTCGACGGCTGGTCAGAAGTCGGGGTTGGCTAATCGCACAATCACGGCAACGCGCTCCGTGCCGTCGACATAGCGTCGACGGCTGGTCACGAGCCGTGATTGGCTAGTCGCTCGCCGCTGCCCGCGCCTCCTCACGAGCCTGCTCGGGACTTTTCCCGTCCCGGACGAGCGCGTCGACGAACAGCTCCCCCGCCTTGTAGGAGGAGCGCACCATCGGTCCCGAGGCACAGTAGAGGAAGCCGAGTTCCTCCTCGGCGACCTGCCGCCACGTCTCGAAGGCGTCGGGGTGGACGTACTCGAACACGTCGAGGTGCGAGCGGGAGGGCTGGAGGTACTGCCCGAACGTCACCACGTCGACGCCGACCTGCCGCAGGTCCGAGAGCGTCCGGTAGATCTCGTGGTCGTACTCCCCGAGGCCGAGCATCAGGCTGGTCTTGGTGTAGATGTCCGACTCCCGGTCGACCTGTTCGAGCACGTCGAGCGTCTGTTCGTACCCCGCGCGGCGGTCCCGGACCGGCCACTGGAGGCGCTCGACGGTCTCGACGTTGTGGGCGATCACGTCCGGCCCGGCATCGATGATCTGCCGGACCGCGTCCTCGTCGCCGCCGAAGTCCGGGATGAGCACCTCGACGAGCGTGCCGGGGTTGCGCTGCTTGCACTCCCGGATCGTCTCGGCGAAGTGGGCGGCGCCGCCGTCCTCTAAGTCGTCGCGGTCGACGGAAGTGAGAACCACGTAGTCCAGCCCGATCTCCCCGACGGCCTCGGCGACGTTTTCGGGCTCGTCGGGGTCCAGCGGCTCCATCCCGCCGGTGGCTACGTCACAGAAGTTACAGCCCCGCGAACAGCGCTCGCCCATCAGCATGAACGTCGCGGTGCCGGGGCCAGTGCCCGGCCCGTCCCGGCCGGACCAGCACTCGCCCATGTTCGGGCAGTTCGCTTCCTCGCAGACGGTGTGGAGGTCCCGGTCCCGGAGCGTCTGCTTGATGTCGGTGAACCGTTGCCCGGTCGGCGGCTGGCTCTTGAGCCAGTCGGGTTTCCGCCTGCGGCTGCTCATAGCCCGAAATGGGACGGCACTCGTGAAAAGCGTGCGGTTCGTTCGACGGCTCTCCGACTTTGTTTCCACTCCGATGGGTATTTGTTCCCTCTGCATAATGTGGGTACGATATCGGATGCTCGATCTCGACCCCGGCGACATCACCGAGGGCCGGCTCTCCCGTGCACTGCTCGTCCTCGCGGCGCCGCTGGTGGCCCAGAACCTCGTGCAGGTGGCTAACTCCGCGGCCGACGTGTTCTGGCTCGGCCGCCTCGGTGACGGTGCGGTCGGCGCGGTCGGCCTGAACCAGCCGATCATGGCGCTGGTGATGGTGCCACTGATGGCGGCGATGGTCGGGACGCAGGTGCTCGTCTCCCAGCGGATCGGCGGCGAGAACCGATCGGACGCGCGGAAGGCGGTGTTCCACGGGATCGGGCTGGCGTTCGTCTCCGGTGCGGTCATCGCGCTGCTGGTCGCGCCAAACGCGGGGCCGCTGGTCCGCCTGCTCGGCGCCGGCCCCGACGTGGCGCCGCAGGCCGCGGCGTACCTCTCGGCGTACATGCTGCTGTTTCCGTTCACCTCCGTCAGCGACACTGTGGAGATGGGGTTCGTCGGCGCGGGCGACTCCAAGACCGCGATGTACCTCAACTTCCTCGCGATCGGCGGCAACCTCGTGCTCGACCCGCTGCTGATCTTCGGCGTCTGGGTGTTCCCCGAACTCGGCGTCGCGGGCGCCGCGCTCGCGACCGTGCTCGGCTACACGATGTCGATGGTGCTCGGACTCTACTGGCTGGCCGGCGACCATGGCTCGATCTCGCTGTCGCTCGCGGACGTGGGGTTCGATCTCGACGAACTCCGCGAGATGGTCGACATTGGTCTCCCCTCGGCGGGCCAGCGGCTCGCCTCCCAGTCGGTCCGGCTGGTCGTCGTCGCCATCGTCACGGTCGTCGGCGGCGCCGCGGGGCTGGCGGCGTACACCGTCGGCGCCCGGATCGCGACCATCGCGTTCGTCCCGGCACAGGGGCTACAGCAGGCCGGCCAGAGCGTCGTCGGCCAGAACCTCGGCGCCGACCGCCCCGATCGCGCCCGCCGGGCGACGTGGATCGGCGTCGGGATCGCCGCCGCCGCCCTCGCGGTGATCGGCGTCGTCCAGCTACTGATCCCCGACCTGCTCACGCAGGTGTTCGTCCCCGACATCTCCGCGCAGGGGAAGGCCTACGCCGTCCGCTACCTCGAGATCCTCGCCTACGGCTACTGGGCGATCGGCGCGACGTACATGCTGCTCGCGGGACTCAACGGCGCCCGCCGCACCAAGACCAGCCTGATCGTCGACCTCGTGAAGTACTGGGGGATCCGGCTCCCGATCGCGGTGCTCGCCCTGCCCGTCGGGCTGGGCGTCGGCGCGTTCGGCCTCTCGATCGCGCCCGGCCTCGGCTGGGGGATGGGTGCCATCTTCTGGGCGGTGACGGGCTCGAACGTCGCCGCCGCGCTGGGGCTGGCGGCGTACTTCAAGTACGCGACCAGCGAGGGGATGATGCGCCGCGCTGCCGACGTGGCGACGGCGGAGTAGCGGTCCCGGTAGTGGGACTTCGCTCGCGCCCGCGCGAAGGAAACCTCTTTCTCCGTGGCCGTCCCGACTCAGGGTAGTGTCTCAGCGCTCCGACGCCACGGCCCGCGTCGCCGACGCCGTCCCCGAGTTCGCCGAGGCGTTCGCGTTCGAGGAGTTCAACGCGATGCAGCGGGAGGCGCTGCCCGCCCTGCTCGACACCGACGAGAACGTCGTCGCGAGCGCGCCCACCGCGTCGGGCAAGACGGCGCTCGCGGAGCTGGCGATCTGTAAGACGCTGCGGGAGGGCGGCACCGCCCTGTTCATCGCGCCGATGCGGGCGCTGACCAACGAGAAGGAGGCCGAGTGGGACCGCTTCGAGGAGTTGGGCTACTCCGTCTACGTCGTCACCGGCGAGCGCGACCTCGACCCGCGCCGGGCCGAGCGCGCTGACATCCTCGTGATGACGCCGGAGAAGACCGACTCCGCCACCCGGAAACACGACTCCGCCCGTTACGGCTTCATCACCGACGTTGACTGCTGTGTGATCGACGAGGTCCACCTCCTCGACTCCGAGAAGCGCGGCTCGGTGCTCGAAGTTACGGTGTCGCGGCTCCGCCGACTCTGCGAACCCCGAATTATCGCGCTCTCGGCGACGATGCCCAACGTCGAGGACGTGGCGGAGTGGCTCGACGCGCCGCCGGCGAACACGTTCGCGTTCGGCGACGAGTACCGCCCGGTCGATCTGGAGACGGGGGTGAAGACGTACAGCCACGGCGAGAACTCCTTCGCGGACAAGTACCGCCGGCTCTACCGCGCGCTCGACCTCGCGAAGCCCCACATCCGCGAGGAGGGCCAGTCGCTCGTGTTCGTCTCCTCCCGGCAGGACACCGTTCGCGCCGCCGAGAAGGCCCGCGACGAGGTCACCGACTGGGATATCGAGATGGGTTCCCGCGGCGACTACGACTTCCACACCGCCGCCAAGGAGGTCGAGAACGAGACGCTCAGACACTCCGTCGTCGACGGCGTCGCGTTCCACCACGCCGGCCTCTCCCGCAACGACAAGGACCTCGTCGAACAGTGGTTCAAGGAGGGGAAGATCCAACTGCTGTTCTCCACCTCGACGCTCGCGTGGGGGGTGAACCTCCCCGCCCGCTGTGTGGTCATCCGCGACACGAAGTACCACGATCCGCTGGAGGGCGAGGTCGACATCTCGCCGCTGGACGTGCTGCAGATGCTCGGCCGCGCCGGCCGCCCGGGCTACGACGACGTGGGGTACGGCTGGGTGGTCTGTGACGCCGACGACGCCGACAAGTACCGGACCCTCCTGCGGGAAGGGAAGGAGATCGAGTCGATGCTCGCGGGCGACATCGAGACTCACCTCAACGCCGAGGTCGCGATGGGGACGATACAGGGCCTCGACGACGTGATGTCGTGGGTCGAGACGACGTTCTACTACGTCCGGGCGAAGTCCAAGCCCGAGGAGTACGACTTCGAGAACCTCCGCGAGCGCGTGCGCGGGACCGTCGAGAGCCTCGTCGACTCGGGGTTCGTCGAGACCGACGACGAACTCGGCGTCGAGGCGACGACGCTCGGCCGGCTGGCCTCGAACTACTACCTCCGGCTCGACACCGCCGAACGCTTCCGCGAGGCCTGCGAGCGCGACCGCCTGACCGGCGACAACGTGCTGGAGGCGGTCGCCGC
>NZ_JBHUDH010000022.1:0-16039 GCF_042678005.1 Halolamina salina
TACTCGTTCCCGCGGCTCGACCCCGACGGCGAGCGACTCGCGTGGACGACGTGGGACCACCCGCGGATGCCGTGGGACGGCACCGAACTCCACGTCGCCGACGTGGGCGACGACGGCTCCCTCTCCGGGGAGCGCGTGGTTATGGGCGGCCCCGAGGAGTCGGTGTTCCAGCCTGGCTGGAGTCCCGACGGTCGGCTCCACGCCGTCTCGGACCGAACCGGCTGGTGGAACCTCTACGAACTCGACGCCGCGGGCGAGGAGGAGCCGCGGAATCGAACGCCCGAGGACGCGGAGTTCGGCGTCCCGCAGTGGTCGTTCGGCTCGGCGACGTACGCGTTTCTCGACGACGGCCGCGTCGCGGTGCTCCGCAACAGCGACGGCGAGTGGTCGCTCTGTCTGCTCGACGAGGACGACGAACTCCGGGAGGCCGGCCTCCCGTACTCGGCGTACCCTCACGCCCGGATCGCGACCGACGGCGAGGCGCTGGCGTTCGTCGCCGGCGGTCCCGAGACGCCGGCGACCGTCGCGCGCTTGACGGCCGGCGACGACGAACCGACGTCCCTCCAGCAGTCGTTCTCGCTCGATCTGGACGAGGAGATGGTCGCCGAACCCGAGCACGTCGACGTGCCGACCCGCGACGGCGAGACGACCCACGCCTACTACTACCCGCCGACGAACGCCGACGAGCGCGCGCCCGAGGGCGAGGACCCGCCGCTGGTGACGATGGTCCACGGCGGCCCGACGAGCCAGACGCTGCCCGTCGCGGATCTCGCGATCCAGTTCTTCACGACCCGCGGCTTCGCGGTCGCGGACGTGAACTACCGCGGCTCGACCGGCTACGGCCGCGCGTACCGCGACGCGCTGCAGGGCGAGTGGGGGGTGCTCGACACCGCCGACGTGGTCGACACCGCGGAGTACCTCGCGGAGACGGGTCGGGCGAATCCGGACCGCCTCGCGATCACCGGCGGCAGCGCCGGCGGCTACGCGGTGCTCTGTGCGCTGGCGTTCCACGACACGTTCGACGCCGGCGCGAGCCACTACGGCGTCGCGGATCTCGAGGCGCTCGCGACGGGGACCCACAAGTTCGAGTCGCGCTACCTCGACGGGCTGGTCGGCCCGCTGCCCGAGGCGCGAGAGACCTACGAGGAACGGTCGCCGGCGTTCCACGCCGAGGAGATCGACGCGCCGCTGCTGCTCCTACAGGGCGGCGAGGACCGCGTGGTTCCGCAGGAACAGGCCGAGGATATGGTGGACGCGCTGGTCGCGACGGAGACACCCTACGCCTACGCGCTGTTCCCCGAGGAGCGCCACGGTTTCCGGACCGCGGAGGCGAGCCGGCGCGCGCTCGAACTCGAACTCGCGTTCTACGGCCGGACGTTCGGCTTCGAGCCAGCCGACGAGATCCCCGAGATCGGACTCCACGAGGGGCAGCGGTCGGTGCAACGGGTGGAGTAGCGCGGCACCGAGAAAGCAACTTCGCGACCGTTCAGAGCGTCAACGTCGCGTCGGGCATGTTCAGGAACGCGGTCTCGTACCCCTCGTGCCGGGAGACCTGTGGGGGCGTGCCAATGCTGATCGTGAGTTCGTCGCCGGACTCGACACCGTCGACGACCGCGCCGTAGTGGACGCCCAGATCCGGATCCATCCACTCGTAGAGGTAGTCATCGAACACGGTTTCGCCATCACGGGAAAGCGTCGCCGACAGCGACATCAGCGGCAGCGGGAAGCGGTTGTACGGCGTGCGCGGCGAGACCGCGAGGTACTGCTGATCCTCGCTGCCGTCGAAGCGCGCCGCGTCGTCGAGGCTCTGGACCGCCAGCACGGCGTCACCGCTCTCGGTCGTTCCGTGGCCCATCCCGGGCAGGTCGTCGACCACCGGGACCTGCCTCACAGGCACCATGTCCATCTCCATCGGCTCGACGGCGCCGAGCGTCCCCTGCCGGGCCTCGGGGATGTCGGTGAACGGCACCGCCTGCAGTTCGGATCGCTGGTAGTCGATCGTGAACTCGAACTTCGCCGACTCAGTCTCCGCCAGCGAGCCGGTGCGGCGGCTGCTTCCCTCGCCGACCGTGACGGTCACGTCGTACTCGCCCTGCTCGGGGAGTTCGACGTTGTCGCCGAAATGAAAGCCCATGTTCTGGGAGAGCATCGCCCAGGGGTTGAGCCCGCTGACGACCGACTCGCCGTCGCGGGTCACGTCGACCGAGGGGTTCACGTCCGAGGGGACGACGCCGGTCTCGCTGTGCCAGAGGAACGGCATGAGGTGGAGCGCGTCGTCCGAGCCGACCTCGACCTGCGTGGTGTCGCTGCCGGTGATCGTCCAGAAGCGGTGCGGGAAGCTGTACGTCAGCGCACAGCTGTACCCGCCGTCGCTGGCCATCCCGCCCATCAGCATCCCCTCGGTGTGGGTGGGGTAGTAGACGCCGTCGGGGCGGTTCTCCACCAGCGGCGGCTCGCGGTTGCCCGACTGGAGTTCGAACCCCAGACAGCCCGCGACGCTCCCGATACCGGCGGCGCCGACGCCCGCGAGGAACGACCGGCGGGACGGCCTACGCATGGGCCACCTCCGCGTCCTCGGCGGCCTCGGGGTTCGCGGGCGGGAGCGCACGCAGCGAGCGCGGCGGGACGAGGAAGTTCCCCCGGCGGACCGTGTTGATGTACTGGAGGATCCCGTTGTTGGTGCGCTGGCCGACCGCGGAGTTGCGGTCGATCTCCTCGCCGTTCATCGCTTCCCGGGTCGTCACGAAGTCGGCGATCTCGCGCTGCAGCGAGAGGAAGTGGACGCCCGCACGGCCCTGATCGGTCGAGTCGAAGTCCCGGCGCAGGATGATCGGCGCGTCGTCCTCGCGGACGTCGACCATCTTCTGGCCGTGACCGACGACGCCGTCGCTCCGGGCGCTGTCCATCGGATCGGCGCAGTCGTCCATCCGCGGGTCGGTGCCGAGGTTCTCGCCGGTGCCCTCGACGACGTCGTTGTTGGCGTGGTGGGGACAGAACATCTTCGCGACGCGCTGCTTCCGGGTGTCCTGCTCGTACCACTGGTTCAGGTTCAGCGTCAGCGTCGAGAGCTGCTGGGTCGTGCCGCCGGCGAAAGGTCCCTCCTGTATCGTCACGCGGTCCTCGGTGGGCTGGTTCCCCTCGTAGGCGGACTCGAACCCCATGTACAGCGGCGCGTCCTCCGGGACAGGGCCGTCGTCGGGGACGCCGTCGACGTCCTGATTCTCGGCGGGGAGGCCGTCGCCGATGAAGCCGGTCCGGCGCTCGCGGATCGAGAACGCGTCCGTCAGCGCGGCGTCGGGCTGAGAGACGCCGTTGAGTTCGTCGATCTCGCCCTTCAGCGCCTCCTCGGCGCCCATCACGACCTCGCCGTGGTCGCTCGCGAGGTGGACGATCGCGTCGGGGTCGTCGGAGTTCGGGTTCTCGAACGAGGAGAGCGCCCGTGGCTCGGGCAGGTCGACGCTCTCGGGCAGGTCGGCGTCGAAGCGGTCGAAGTAGTACGGCGAGTAGCTGACCGTGAGCAGCAGCCCCGCGGCCGAGCGCTCGTAGGCGCGCTCGACGCCGGTCAGCGCCGCCTCGACGGCCTCGCGCTCGGCGTCGGTCGGCGTCCCGTCGCCGTAGTCCAGCGGGAGCAGCACGCGGTGGCGCGGGTGGTGGTTGTTCCCCTCCTCGGTGGTCGGGAGAAACTCGTTCCAGGCGTGCTGGCGCTCCGGGAACGCGGAACCGGGCTCCTCGGGGCCTCGCGGCACGTCGATCTCCGGCCCCCGGTTCAGACAGGCCGACAGCGCCGCCGCGCCGCCGATCGCGACGGCGGACTTGACGAACTCGCGGCGGTCGATCCCGTGGGAGTCGCTCATACGTGGGGTAGGGGATGGACGGGAAAGTGGGTTCTGGTGCGACTGTCGAAACGCCGCCGAGACCGGCGCTACCCGTCGAGTAGCTCGTCGACCAGCCGGGTGAAGCGGTCGACGAGCCGGTCGCCCGCGTCGGGGTCGACCGTCGCGAGCAGCGACCGCGTGGCCTCGGGATCGACGAGCGAGAGGTGGACCCGGCCGCGATCGTCGCGGCGCTGGTCGACGAGCGCGGCCCCGCGGAGGCGGTCGACGTGGTAGGAGAGCGTGCTCCGGGCGACGTCGAGCCGATCGGCCAGCGCGGCAGCGGGCGTCTCCCCCGCGAGCAGCGCCGCGAGAACTGCTCGGGCGGTCTCCCGCCGGGCCAGCGCGATCCGCTCGCGTTCGCGCTCGTCGTACCCCGGCGGGAAGTAGTGGGTGCGGCCGTACCGCTCGTCGGCGACGACGCTGCCCGCTCGGCGGAGCCGCCGCAGGTGGTACTGGCACTGCCCGCTCGCGAGGTCGAACTCCCGGCCCAGCGCGCTGGCGTGCCGGCCCGGGTGGTCCCGGACGTGCTCGAGCAGTCGCTCACGGATCTCGCTCATCGGTCGTCCCCTCCGTCCTCGTCCCGATCGCTCCCGTCGGCCCGGGTCGCGTCCGAGTACGTCGGCTTGCCGACGAGGTAGACGGCGGCGATCACCAGCGCCGCCATCGACACGTCGAGCGCGTGTTCGAGCGTGTGGTGAAGCCCCGGGCCGATCGTCCCGAGGTAGGCGCCGACGCCGACCGCACTGCGGGCGAGCAGCGTCGACAGCGCCAGCGCGATCAGCAGGTAGCGCCGCGAGCGCCGCCGGACGAACGCCGCGATCGCGACGCCGGCGACCACGGCGGTCAGGGCGGCCGCCAGCGAGAGCAGGACGAACATCGCGGGGTCCTGCCCGTGGACGCCGGCCGCGAGCGGGGCGCCGATCCCGGAGAGCATCACCCCCGTTTGCGCCTCGACGGGCATACCCCTCTCGGTCCCGCGTCGACGGCCGGCAACCGCCCCGGCCCGTACGACCGATATGGGCCTTCGACCCGACCCACGGGAATGTCCGACCACGAGGTGACGGGCGACGTACGACGAGGACGGCACCCTTGCGGCGTCGATCACCTCGACGTGCGGCTACGGCGGAACGGGTCCAGACAGCAGAAGAGCGCTGAGCGCGCCGCTCAGTCGTCGGCGAGCGGGGCGCCGTGTTCGGTGTCGGGTTTGTTGCGCAGACACGCCGAGAGGTGGCCGTTCCCGTGGTCGGTCTCCTCGGGTTCCTCCTCCTCACAGGGCGTGGTGAACGTCGAGAGCTCGTCCTCGGCCGTCTCGATCTCGCCGTCGGTGAGCGCGTCGAGCGCGCGGTCGACGATCGCCTCGGCGTCGTCGTCGGCGAGCGTCTCGGGGAGCTCGAACTCCATCCTGAGTTCGTCCTCGACCGTCTCGTCGTCGACGACCGACGGGTCGGCGTCGGGCGGGGAGAGCGCCTCCCGGATCCCCTCGGGGTCGATCTCGCCGGCCCGAACCTTATCCCGGAACGTCAGCAGCGCCCGCCAGTCCTCCTGTTCGAGGTCGTACTCGTCGGACTGGATCACCATGTGACAGCGCGTGTGGAACTTACAGCCCGACGGCGGGGAGATGGGGCTGGGGACCGTCCCCTTGAGTTCGATGTTCTCGCGCTGGTCCGACGGGTCCGGCCGCGGGATCGCCGACAGCAGCGCCTCGGTGTAGGGGTGCTGGGGGTTCGAGAACACCTCGTCGGTGTCGCCGATCTCGACGATCTCGCCCAGATACATCACCGCCACGCGGTCACAGACCTCCCGGACGACGCTCATGTCGTGGCTGATGAACAGCATCGAGAGGCCGAACTCCTCCTGAATGTCGTTCAGAAGCGAGAGGATCTCCGCGCGGATCGACACGTCGAGCGCGGAGACCGGCTCGTCGGCCACGATGAACTCGGGGTTGAGCACGAGCGCGCGCGCCAGCGCGATGCGCTGTTTCTGCCCGCCGGAGAACTCGTGGGGGTAGCGGTCGTAGTAGTCCGCCTCGAGTCCAACGCGTTCGAGCAGGTCCTCGACGATCTCCCGGCGGCGCTGCTTGTCGGTCATCCCGTGGACCATCAGCAGCTCCGCGACCGACCGCCCGACGGTCATCCGCGGGTCGAGGCTGGAGGAAGGGTCCTGGAAGATCATCTGGGCGTCCCGGCGGAACGCCTTGAGCTCCTCGTCGTCGAACTTCGTCACGTCGTTGGGGTGGGTGCCGTCGGCGTTCCGCTCGCGGCCGGCGCGGCCGCCGCCGTTGAAGATGACCTCGCCGTCGGTGGCCTCCTCCAGCCGGATGATCGAGGACGCCGCGGTCGACTTCCCGCAGCCGGACTCGCCGACGAGGCCGAGGGTCTCCCCCTCGGCGATGTCGAAGCTGATCCCGTCGACGGCCTTGGCGGCGCCGACCTGCCGGGAGAGCACCCCCTCGGTGATCGGGTAGTGCTTCTTCAGGTTCCGGACGGAGACCAGCGGTTCGTCAGTCACTGGTGACACCCCCGGTGGTCGCGCCGTCGTCCTGAACGATCTCCTCTTTCACCGTCGAGGGATCGTACCCCTGCTGGTAGTGGACACACGAGACGGCGTGGGTGTCCGACAGCGGCTCCTCCGGCGGCTGCTCCCCGGCGGTGCACTCCTCGACCGCGTAGTCACACCGCGGCGCGAACCGGCAGCCGTCGGGCGGGTTGATCGGCGAGGGGAGCGTCCCCGGGATCCCCTCCGCGGCGCGGGCCTGCCCGGGCAGACACTCGAGCAGCGCACGCGTGTACGGGTGGGAGGGGTCCTCGAAGATCTCGGTGACGGTGCCCCGTTCCATCACCTTCCCGGCGTACATCACGACGACGTGGTCGGCGATGCCGGCGACGACCCCGAGGTCGTGGGTGACGAAGAGGATGGACATGTTGTACTCCTCCTGCAGGTCCTCGAGCAGGTTCAGAATCTGGGCCTGCACCGTCACGTCCAGCGCGGTCGTCGGCTCGTCGGCGATCAGCAGGTCGGGATTGGTGACCAGCGCCATCGCGATCATCACGCGCTGTTTCTGGCCGCCGGAGAACTCGTGGGGGTAGTCGTCCAGCCGGGCGGCCGCGTTGGCGACGCCCACGTCGTTGAGCAGTTCGACCGCGCGCTCGCGGGCCTCCTGCTTGGAGACGTCCGGCTCGTGGGTCTGGACCGCCTCGACGATCTGCCAGCCGACCGTGTAGCAGTGGTTGAGCGCGTCCTGTGGGTTCTGGAATATGTGGGCGATCCGCCCGCCGCGGATCTCCTCCAGTTCGGACTCGCTCATCGTCGTGACCTCCTGCCCGTCGAACTTCACGCTCCCGGAGACCTCGCCCGGGGGCGTCGGGACGATACGCGTGATCGACTCGCTGGCGACGGTCTTTCCCGATCCCGACTCGCCGACGAGACACACCGTCTCGCCGCGGGGGATCTCGAAGTCGATACCGTCGACGGCGACGAGCGTTCCCTTGTCCGTCGTAAACTCCGTCGTGAGTCCTTCGACCGTGAGTAGTGGTTCGTCTGTCATCATTCTGACTCCGCGTCGGCTTCGGGGTTCAGTGCGTCGAGGAGGGCGTCCCCGAGGAAGTTGAACGCCAAGATGGTGAAGAAGAGGAACATCCCGGGCGCCAGCGTGATCCACGGGGCGAACCCGAGGTCGCTCCGGCCCGCGGAGATCAGCTGTCCCCACGAGGGGACCGCCGAGTCACCGAGGCCGAGGAACGCGAGCTGTGCCTCCGCGAGGATGAACGCCGGCACCAGCAGCGTGATGTTGGTGATGATGCTGCTCGCGCTGTTGGGCACGATGTGGGCCCGGATGATCCGGTAGGTGCTCGCGCCGCTGAGCTGGGTCGCCTTGATGTACTCCTCCTCCGTCTTCGCGAGCGCGTTGCTCCGCACGTAGCGTGCGGTCCCCTCCCAGGCGAACAGCCCGAAGAGGACGATGAACAGGAACAGCCCGCCGCCCCAGATGTAGAGGATCAGCAGGTAGAGGATGAACGTCGGGAACGACTGCTGGATGTCGACCCAGCGCATCAGCACCTCGTCGACGAGGCCGCCCGCGTACGCCGACACCGTCCCGACGGCGGTCCCGACGGTGATGACGATCAGCGTCGCGATGAAGCCGATCTTCATGCTGATCTGCATCCCGTAGATGATGATCTTGAAGATATCCTTGCCGTTCTGGGTCGTCCCCAGCGGGTACTGCATCGTCCCCTGACAGGCGCCGTCGACGACCGGCCCGACACAGTTGATCGGGTAGTTCTGGGAGATCTCCATGAACACCGGCGGCTGGTACTTCAGGAACAGTTCCGACTCCGGCGCCGGGATCACGATCGGCCCCAGCACGCCGATGACGAAGATGAAGATCAGCCAGCCCAGGCTCACCATCGCCGGGCGGTTGCGCTTCATCTCCCGCCAGTAGTACTTCGTCATCCGGGCGTTCTGGTACAGCGGCAGCACCACGTAGAACCCGAACAGCACCAGCGACACCGCGAACAGCCAGTCGAGCTGGGTCACGTCGTAGTTCCAGCCGATCGGCGCGAACGTCGGCGTGTACTGCCCACCCAGATCGAGGCCGAGCATGCTGTCGTAGCTGCCGGTCACCAGGAAGTGATCGTACAGCATCAACAGCACCAGCACGCCCAGCGACACGACGGTGCCGAGGAAGTTCACCGACAGCTCGCGGTCGGACTCCTCGGTGATCTGGTCCCAGTCGACTTGATCGAAGGTAGCTCTGTCCGTCGCCATTATCGGTCCTCGAAGCTGATCCGCGGGTCGAGCATCGTGTACACCAGGTCCTGTAGCAGGTTCCCGATGGTCGCGACGAAGGTGAAGAACAGGGTCGAGCCGAGCACGAGGCTCGTGTCCTGCGAAGTGATCGCTCGGAACAGCGTCGTCCCGAGTCCGGGGATGCTGAACACCACCTCGACCAGCAGCGAGGCGCCGGTGAACAGCGCCAGCAGCTGGCTCACCATCGTCGTCGACAGCGGTACCATCGTCGGACGGAGGATGTGCTGGAAGTAGATCTTGTACGTCGACACCCCCTTCGCCCGCGCGGTCTTGACGAAGTCAGCGTTGACGTACTCGGCGGACTCGTTCCGCGAGACGCGCATGATCCCGCCGATCGAACCCGTGACCAGCACGAACACCGGCACCGACAGCTGGATCGCGTTCTCGACGCTGAACACCCCCACGTCGGTGTTGTATATCACGGGGATCCATCCCAACGTCACCCCGAATATCAGCAACAGGATGATCCCGAAGAAGAAGTTCGGGATCGCATAGCCGAAGAAGGCGAAGCCTGTCGCGACGTGGTCCTTCCAGCTGTACTGGTTAGCTGCCGAGTACAGCCCCACGAGCGGGCCGATCAAGATAGTCAAGATCGTCCACGGGACCGAGTACTGGGCGGTGTAGTAGAGCGCCTCGAGTAGCGCCGCCGTCACCGGTTGGTTGCGACTGTCGGACCACCCCCAGTGCAACGTGTAGATGCCGACGACGTAGTCCATGTAGCGCACGTGTGCCGGGCGGTCGAGTCCCAACCGTTCCTCGGCACGCTCGGCCGCCTCTTCGGGGTTGTCACCGGCGAGCGCCGCTTGTGTCACTGCCTGCTGGACGTTGGGGTTCGGCGCCGCCATCATCAACCCCCAGGTGATCGAGACGATGATGAACGTCACGATGGCCGCCCACGCGACCCGTCGGACGATGTACCATTCCATTCCCATATGTTAGATCCTCATGTGTGTCTGTCTCCGAAATCGCTGTATCCGCTGGCGACAACCGTCACCGCCGTCGATCCACTGGTGCCGGTTGTCACACTGGGTGTGTCTCTGTACCGCATCTCGAACAATGTGTGTTTCGGTAGCCGACCCGTGACTCCCGAAAGAATTCACCGCCGTCGGTGATCAGCCCTGCCGGTACCAGGCCGGGAAGTCCCAGCCGCTGAAGAAGTCCTCGATGGGCCCTTCGATGTCTGCGGCGTAGCCGACGGTGTCGGCACTGAACGTCAGCATCCCGATCGGCTGCGCTTGGTTGAGGTTGATGAAGATCTCCTCCATCGCCTCGGCGAGCTCCTCCCGGCTGGTCGCGTTGTTCGCCTGCTGGTACAGGCCTTCGGCGTCCCACTGCGGGTAGTACCCCTGCGGGTTCGTGCTCCCGTCCTGCAGGAAGAACACGTCGCTGACCGTCGGGTTGAGCGGGTAGGTGTTGTAGCCGTAGATGACGCTCATGTCCCAGGACTCGGCGCTGGTCACGTCACGCGGGCCGCGGTTGAACGGGCCGGCGTTCCACTCGGTTTCGCCCTCGGGCGCCTCCTGCTGGAAGTAGTTGGTCAGGAACTGCGAGGACTGGGTCGCCGTCGTCTCGACGACGATCCCCGCGTTCTCCTCGTACTCCTGGGCAATGAACTCCGCGAGGGACTGGTTGGTGTTCGACGACGCCGAGTGGTGCAGCGTGATCGTACACTGATCGCCCTCGGGGTTGAGCAGGCGGCCCTGCCCGTCGTAGCTGTAGTCGGTGTCCTCGATCGCGTCCTGGATGCGGCTCTGGGCCGGCTCGGGACCGTAGAGGTCCCCCGTCCCGAACTCCTCGATCGCGGAGTCGTCCTCGGGGTAGAACGTGGACCACTCGGGCTGGAACGTGTACGCCGGGTCCGCGAAGCCGCGGTAGATCCCCTCGACGACCTGGTTCTTGCTCACGGCACAGGCGAGGCCCTGTCGGAACGACTTGTCGCGGAAGAGGTTGCCCGGGCCGGTGTTCCAGCCGTTGTCACGCATGTTCCAGGTGATGAGGCTCTGGAACGGCGTCGGCGTGATGTTCACGTCGACGCTTTCCATCTCCTGGAACTCCGAGACGCGGTTCGGCGGGAGGCCGGCCACGTCGGACTCGCCCGTCTCGAGGGCGCCGAGCCGGGAGGCCTCCTCCTGGACGACCTGGGACTCGATCCCCTCGAAGTACGGCGCCTCCTCGAACAGCGGGTCCACGTCGGTCGCCTCGCGGAGGTAGTACTCGTCGTTGCGCGAGAAGATCTGCTCGCTGCCCCGGTTCCACTCGTCGAGCTGGTAGGCGCCGAGGTTCCCGGTGAACGTGAGTTCGAGCAGGTCCTCGTCCTCCTGGAGACCCTGGGCGTCCTCCTCGGCAACGTACGGCTCCATGATCTCCTTGGGGATCGGGTACAGCAGCGGTTCGTAGGACTCGGGGTAGAGCACGTTCGGCCCCGGGAGCTCGATCTGGAACTCCAGCTCGCCGGTCTGCTCGATGTTGTACTCCGACGGCCAGTTGGGCGCGTCGGGAGTGCCGGCCCAGCCGCCCTGGTGAATCTCCTGCACCTGGTAGACGAAGTCCTCGGCGGTCACCTGCCGCTCGTACTCGCCGCCGAACATGAGGTTGTCACGGAGCTCCGCGACCCAGACCTCCCCGTTGTCCGAGGAGAGGTCGTAGAGCTGCGGGAGGTACTCCGTGCCGGGCATGAACGTGTACCCCATGTCCAGCGTGTAGCCGATCAGCGTGCCGACCCCGTCCACGTTGTTGTAGAGCGGGTTGAGCGTCGACGCCGCGTTGGCGATCGTTCGGCGGTACGGGCCGGTCCGCTCGGGAAGCTCCTGACGCGGCGTCCCCGTCTCGGTCGGCTCGTCGGTCGCTCCGGGATCGACCTCGGTCGCGCTCTCGGTCGGCGTATCGGTGCTGCCGCCGTCCGTACAGCCGGCAAGACCGGCCGCGCCAGCAATTCCGAGACCCTGTAGCCACCGTCGACGGTTCATCTTCGGGTGGCCGTCGTCACCATGCTTGGTAAGGTCAGACATGTGCTCTGCGTATTGCCGGAAACCCAATATAAAACTGTCGTTCAGTACCATGGTTGCTTTACTCATAGGTACTCCCTATATATCGTCGGCCGACACGCCGCGGGGCCGACGGCGGCCGAGCGGTTAACGCCCCGCCGAACGCGGTCACGAGGAACTCCACCTGCTCGGTCTTCTCCTCGGAGGCAACGAGTCCGACGTCGTAGGCCCCGGCGGAGCGCCTCGGTCGCGACGGTCCGGTCGAACGTGCCCCTTCGACTGGCGATCGCGACCGTTCCCCCTCGTCGGTGAGGTCGGCTGCCCGCCGGTGGACTCTCATTGGGTGTACTGGCCGCTCTCGGGAGTGAGGGGTGGCGTACGCGACGATGGACCGCTGGCGCCGTGGCGTCGTCGACCCCTCCCACTTCCAGCCCCCCACATACCGTGGGGGATTTATCCCAGATGTGTCGATAGGGCGCCTCTATCCCGCGGTTTCTAAGAAATTGAGAATCGGCATCCCCCCATATATCCCTCCGGTGCCATGTTCCAGATGTGATCGACGATGACCTCCGTTCCCACCACTACCCGACGGCGCGTGTTGCAGAGTCTCGGCGCGGCCGGCGCGACGGCCGCAGCCGGCTGTATCTCGGCCCCCCCGGCTGAGGAAGAGACGACGGAGACGACCCCCCAATCCCCGAAGATGAACGGAAAACAATCGATCGACACCGAGCGAGTCGCGGCGAACCCGACGGCGATCCCGAACCCGATCGACCGCGACAGCCCGAAGACCGTCAGCGTGGAGCTGACCACCCTCGAACAGGTGGCGGAGGTCGAGCCCGGCGTCACCTACACGTACATGAGCTTCGACGGGCGGATTCCGGGGCCGATGATCCGGGCCCGCGTCGGCGACCACGTCGAGATGACCGTCACGAACGACGAGTCGAACTCGATGCCCCACAACATCGACCTGCACGCCGTCCGCGGGCCGGGCGGCGGCGCCGAGGCGACGACGGTCGCCCCGGGGGAGACGAAGTCGTTCACGTTCAAGGCCACCTACCCCGGCCTGTTCACGTACCACTGCGCGGTGCCGAACATGGACTACCACATCTCCAGCGGGATGTTCGGGGCCATCCTGATCGAGCCGGAGGAGGGGCTGCCCGAGGTCGACCACGAGTTCTACCTCGGCCAGCACGAGCTCTACACCACCGGTGACCACGGCGAGGAGGGCCACCACGACTTCGACTTCGAGGCGATGAAGGACGAGGAGCCGACGTACGTCCTCATCAACGGCGAGAAGTACGCCATCGGTCCCGACGGCTACAACGAGATGCAGATGGAGACGGGGGAGACCGCCCGCGTCTACTACGTGGTCGGCGGGCCGAACCTCGACAGTTCGCTCCACCCGATCGGCTCGGTCTGGGACGAGGTGTACCCACAGGGCGGCATCGGCAGCGACGTCCACCGGAACATCCAGACGACGCCGGTCAAGCCGGGATCGGCGACGATCACGTCGCTGCACACGCCCGTTCCGGGGCCGATCAAGATCGTCGACCACGCGCTCACCCGAGTGGGTCGGAAGGGCGCGCTGGCCGTCATCGACGTTCAGGGCGAGCCCAACCCCGACGTGTTCGACGCCGGGACGGAGACCAGCGGCGGGAGTCAGGGTCCCGCCGAGTTCGACGGCTGGTTCGACGACGTCGAGAACGACGACGGCGTCGTCGACCGGACCGGCGAGGACGAGGTGACCGTACAGGTCGGCTCGCAGGCCAACGGCGGCGCGTTCGGCTTCGGTCCGGCCGCCATCTCGGTTTCGTCCGGGACGACGGTGACCTGGAAGTGGACCGGCGACGGCGGCAGCCACGACGTGCAGGCCGACGACGGCTCCTTCGCGAGCGACCTCACCGACGAGGGCGGCCACACGTTCAGCCACACGTTCGACAGCACGGGGACGACGAAGTACTACTGCATGCCCCACAAGACGATGGGGATGAAGGGCGCCGTCGTCGTCGAGTAAACTGCCGCACTCCCTTTTCAGCGCGGTCCGGGCGCGACAGCGAGTTCGTCTCAGCCATCCTGACCTTCCGACACGGCAGAAACATTCAGGGTCGGTGAGGCCGTAGCCACGGCCGTAATGACCTTCGAACTCACGTGGTACGGCCACTCGACCTGGGCAGTGACCGTCGACGACACCGAGCTCCTGATCGATCCGTTCTTCGACAACCCCAAGACCGACACCGATCCGGAGGAGCTCGACCCGGATCACGTCCTCATCACGCACGGGCACGCCGACCACATCGGCGACGTCGACCGCTTCGGAGGGAGCCACTTCGTCTCCACGCCCGAGATCACGGGGTATCTCGCGGACAACTACGGCATCGAGGAGTCGACGGGGATGAACCTCGGCGGCACGGTCGAACTCGGCGACGCGTTCGTCACGATGGTCCGCGCCGACCACACCAACGGTCTCGACACGGGCTACGGCGCCTCCGGCGGGATGCCCGCCGGCTTCGTGATCAGCGACAAGAAGCCCACACAGGAGTCCGACGCCGACACCACCACGTTCTACCACGCCGGCGACACGTCGCTGCACTCCGAGATGCGGGACGTGATCGGGACGTTCCTCGAACCCGACGCCGCCGCGGTGCCTGTCGGGGATCACTTCACGATGGGGCCGGCACAGGCCGCGGTCGCGGTCGACTGGATCGACGTCGACGTGGCGTTCCCGATGCACTACGACACCTTCCCGCCGATCGAGATCGACACCGACGAGTTCGTCCGCGAGGTGAAGGCGACGGGCAGCGACGCCGACGTGGTCGTCCTCGACGGCGACGAGAGCTACACGCTGGCCGAGTGACGGCCGGCGGACCGACAGCCGGCGGGCGGCGGGCCGGCCGGGGCAGTAAGGTTTAGGCCCCGAACGGTCCAACCCTCGGCCGCGATGAGCAAACAAGTCACCACTGTCTCCGAGGACGGCTACGCCTCTACGACCGAGATCCGCGACTTCTCCGTCGACATCGACCCCGGCGGCGAGTCCGCGCCCGACACGCTGGAGTCGTTGCTCGCCTCCTACGGCGCCTGCTACGTTCCGGCGCTGCGCGTCGGCGCCAAGCAGCGCGACGTTGGCGAACTCGGCGAGATCGAGCTCTCGATCACGGGCGAACTCAACGACGACGACAAGCTGGAGAGCATCCACTTCGACATCGCCGTCGGCGCCGACGTGACGGAAGCGGAGGGCGAGGAGGCGATCGACCGCGCGTTCGACCTCTGTAAGGTCCACGACGCGCTCAAGAGCGACCTCCACGCGGAGACGACGTTCGAAGGCGACGCGTTCTGAGGCGGGTCAGCGTTCGACCACGAGGGTCGTCTCGCGGCGGTCGACCGTCGTCGTCCGCTCGCGGGCGTCCGCATCCCGTCGCCGGTACTCGGCGTAGGTCATCACCTCGCCGTCGGCGATGACGAGGTCGGTGCCGACCGGCGACAGGTCCGGCCCCTGATCTCGCGACGCCTCGTCGCGAACGACGGGCGGTGTGGTACTCGTGCCCATACACGGAGAGTGCGACGGGTCGGAGATAAATCTTTCCCGAAAACACCCCGCAGCGGGCGTCTGAACTGGTTTTCTTGCTCCCCCGCTCTCGGGTGAAGGCTTTTGCTCTCAGGGGTCCCACCCACGAACGTGTCGGCACTCGAGATCCACCTCAACCGAGAGCGCCCCCGCGCCATCGACGCGCCGGCGTCGTTCGTGGCCGACGGCCCGTTCGACGTGGCGCTCGTGAACCACGGCGGCGGGGCGCACGTCCACCTCGCGCTCGACGAGTCGCTGGCACGGGCGGCGAAACTCCGGGCGGAGACGGAGTACGTCGATCGGGAGACGACCGCCCGCGTCGGGGTGGATATCGCCGACGTCGACCAGCCAGTCACGGGGACGCTCACGGTTTCCACCGGCTACGGGAACGAGGCCGAGCACGTCGACCTCCGGGTCGAGCCGTCCCGCGCCGAGGGATACGGGATCGACGTCGACGAGGATCTCGGGCAGCCACAGTCGGAACCGTCGATCCGGGAGGCGCTCGACGCCGAGTCGGTCGGCCTGTTGGTGCTCGCCGGCGGTGCGCTGCTGGCTGCGGTCCTCGTCGCCGTGCTGATCGAGAGTGCGGTCGTCGTCGCCGCCGCGGCGTTCGTCGCACTGGTCACCGTCGTCGGGGTCGTCGTGGCGTTGACGTGATTAGTTGTCGGGAGTCGGAGTTTTTCTCGGTCGTTGACTGCTGGGACGGCAACCGCGACAGCAACTCTATCGTTGACCACTTGCGACCGCAGTGCGCCGGACACGAGGCCCGCCATCAGAAATCATAGATTTCTGATTGGCAGACGAGAGCTTCG
>NZ_JBHUDH010000022.1:16100-50284 GCF_042678005.1 Halolamina salina
GTCGTCCACCCCACCGCACCCGCCACCGCGCCACCGCAACCGCCGGCCAGCCGACACCGGACGCCACCACCAGAATAGCCACGCCGGGTGGATGGACTTTTGCCGTCGCCGTCGTCAGTTCCGGCCATGTCCACCGCAGCCGCCACCCGCGACGCGGTCCGCGAGCAGCCGTTCCTCCTGCTCTCGCTCCGCGCCGGCGTGCTCAACTACACCGCCGCCGCCGAGTTCCTCGACGTCGACGGCGCCGCCGACACCGACGCCGTCGCGACCGCGCTCCGACGGTTCGCCGACGAGCTGCCCGACTTCGAAACGGCCGACAGCGACGCCCGCGTCCGGATGGAGAGCGGCGTTGGTGTCGTCGACTCGGCAAGCGAGGAGACCACTGATCCATTGCTCTCAGTCGGTGGCGTCGCCGTCAGCCCGGACGCGGGGTCGATGACGGCTGTCGTCGCGACTGGCGAAGTCGATACGACCGCGCTCGGGGGAGTCTGTGCCCGCCTCGACGCCGAGGGGATCGACGCCGCTGCCGCGGCAGTCGCCGACGGGACGCTGCTGGTCGTCGTCGATCGACGGGACGGGGTGGCGACGCTCCGGGCGGTCGAGGACGCGCTCGCCCGAGTGCCCGCCTGAGCCGGCGCGGCCGGCGCGAGTCCCGGTTCCGACGGCTTCAAACCGCCGGCTGGAGAACCTTCCTCCATGACCCTGTCGCTGACCGACACCCTGTCGGGCGATCGCGAGGAGTTCGAGCCGAGCGGCGACGCGGTTCTGCTGTACGTCTGCGGGCTGACGGTCTCCGACGATCCCCACCTCGGCCACGCGCGCCTCTGGGTGCAGGCGGACATCCTCCACCGCTGGCTGGCCCACGAGGGGTACGACGTGCGCCACGTCGAGAACGTCACCGACGTGAACGAGAAGATCACGGCCCGCGTCGGCGAGCGCGAGGACTGGGAGAGCGAGGCCGACGTGGCCCGCCACTACACCGACGAGGTGCTCTCCCGGATGCGGGACCTGAACCTCCTGCGCGCGGAGGTGTACCCCCGGGTCTCCGAGCACGTCCCGGAGATCGTCGAGCTCGTGGAGACGCTGATCGAGGGGGGGTACGCCTACGAATCCAACGGCTCGGTGTACTTCGACGTGAGCGAGTTCGAGGGGTACGGAAAGCTCTCGAACCAGACCGTCGACGAACTCGAGGAGCAGGGCGACCCCGACGAGCGAGCCGAGAAGCGCAACCCCGCCGACTTCGCGCTCTGGAAGGCCGGCGGCGTCGGTGCCGACGCGGTCGAGGAACACCGCAAGCACGAGCACGACGGCGAACTCCCCGAGGGGCAGACGTGGGAGTCACCGTGGGGCGAGGGGCGCCCCGGCTGGCATATCGAGTGCTCCGCGATGTCGATGACCCACCTCGGCGACACACTCGACATCCACATGGGAGGGCAGGACCTCGTCTTCCCGCACCACGAGAACGAGATCGCCCAGAGCGAGGCCGCGACGGGCCAGCGCTTCGCGAACTACTGGCTCCACGTCGGCTTCATGCAGGCCGGCAGCGAGAAGATGTCCTCCTCGCTGGGCAACTACTTCACCGTCGGCGACGCAGTCCGGGAGTTCGGAACCAACGTGCTCCGGACGTTCTACGCCTCCGCGGAGTACCGCTCCCAGCAGGCCTACACCGAGGAGACGATCGAGGAGGCCCGTCGGCGTTGGGAACGACTCGAACGAGCCTACGAGACCGCCGTCGAGCACGCCGACGACGCCGACGCGCTCACCAAGACGGAGGACAGCGAGTTCCGCGACGACCTCGCCGCGGCCCGCGCCGGCTTCGAGGCGGCGATGAACGACGACCTCAACGCCCGCGAGGCGATGGCGGAGCTACTCGAAGTCGCGAACGCGGTGAACCGCCACGTCGAGGCGGGCGCTCCCTACGACTACCCCGCGCTCCGGGATGCGATCGAGTTCTTCGAGGAGTACGGCGAGGGCGTGTTCGGCCTCCAGTTCGGCGACGTGACCGAGGGCGAGGCCGAGATCGCCGAGGACCTCGTGGAACTGGTGCTCGACGTGCGCGAGGAGGAGCGCGACGCCGGCAACTACGAGCGCGCCGACGACCTCCGGGACCGACTGCAGGCGCTCGGTGTCGAAGTCGAGGACAGCGACGACGGGCCGTCGTACCGCTTCGACTGATACCCGTCGCGGGGACGGGTCGACTACTCGCCGCCCGCGTCGGTCGTGAACAACTCCGTGTCTTCCGGGATCTCGAACAGCCCGAACCGGACGCCCGCGTCGAGCCAGCCGTAGCCGTAGGAGAACGACGCCAGCGCGTTCACGGGGTCGTCGGCCTCGCGGAAGTGCCGGCCGTCGTCGAGGTAGGAGTCGGCCATCTCGTACGTCTCGGCGGCGGCCTCGCCCAGCGGCGTCCCCGGCGGTGCCGCGGGCTCGGCGGCGGCCAACGCGTCCGCGAGCATCTCGCCGTAGCGGTCGGTCTTCTCCTCCAGATCGGCGGCCATGGTCGGGGGGTCAGGCCCGCCGGCGGTAAGGCTGTCGGAGCGTGTCGTCATCCCCTAAGTGCCCACAGCATAACCTACATACCCGCCACTCCCCTACCCTCGAGTATGACCGAGAACGTCGAGGAGGCGGTCGAACACCGTCGCCTGATCATCGCCGGCACGGGGATCGCGGGGCTGACCGCGGCGATCTACGCCGGCCGATCGAACAACGAACCGCTGGTGCTCGAGGGCGACGAGCCGGGCGGCCAGCTCACCCTCACCACCGAGGTCGACAACTACCCCGGCTTCCCCGAGGGGATCTCCGGGCCAGAGCTGGTGAACAACATGAAGGAGCAGGCCCAGCGCTTCGGCGCCGAACTCGACCACGGGATCGTCGTCGACGTGACGCCGCTGGGCGAGGTGGACGGCACCGACGGCTCGCCGTTCCGCGTGGAGATGCGCGATGGCGACGTGTACACCTGTGACGCGTTCATCGCCGCTTCGGGCGCCTCCGCGCGCACGCTGGGCGTCCCCGGCGAGGACGAACTGATGGGCTACGGGCTCTCGACCTGCGCCACCTGCGACGGCGCGTTCTTCCGCGGCGAGGACATGCTCGTCGTCGGCGGCGGCGACGCCGCGATGGAGGAGGCGAACTTCCTCACCAAGTTCGCCGACACCGTCTACATCGCCCACCGCCGCGACGAGTTCCGCGCGGAGGACTACTGGATCGACCGCATCATGGACAAAGTCGACGACGGCGACGTGGAGATCCTCTGGAACACCGAGCTCACCGAGATCCACGGCGATCCCGACGAGGGGATCGACCACGCCAGCCTCGTCCGCCACCCCGACGGCCACCCCAAGGAGAAGTTCGAAGCCGGCGACGACAGCGTCGAGACGTTCGAGATGGACGTCGGCGCGGTGTTCTACGCCATCGGCCACACGCCGAACACCGACTACCTCGACGACACGGGCGTCGAACTCGACGACGAGGGGTACATCATCACCGAGGGCGGCCGCGGCGGCGGGCAGACCGCGACCGGCGTGCCCGGCCTCTTCGGCGCCGGCGACGTGGTCGACCACCACTACCAGCAGGCAGTCACCGCCGCCGGGATGGGGAGCGAGGCCGCGCTCGACGCCGACGACTGGCTGGAGCAGCGCGAACGCGCCGGCGAACTCGGCGTCGACGCGGCGCCCGAGCCCGCCGCGGGCGACGACTAGCGACCCGCCGACGAGCCGAGACCCACAGAGCCTTACGTCCGACCCTCGATTCTCCCCTATGAGCGATACGAAGACGTTCACGGTCGAAGGCCCCGACGGCGAAACCGACACTGTCGACGTGCCGCCCGTCATGCTCGAACTGATGCGCGACGGCGACGAGCCCGACGCCGAGATCCTCGCGGACATCGTGCTGCAGGCGTTCGCCCAGCAGGCTCACGCCCGCGTTCACCACGCCGAGGGCGGCGTCGCGAACGAGATCGAGGACGCCAACGAGACGCTCGAGGAGCTGTTCGAGGATCGCTTCGGCATCTCGCTGGCCGACGCGATGGGTCACCAGCACTAACGCCGCTCCCGTTCTCACCGCTTTTTCACCGTTCCCCAGCGCCAGCGCCGGCGAAGGTTTATCACCGAGAGCGCGACCAGCCGCCCCGTGCGGTGAAAGCCACCGCGAGCCGAACGAGGCGGGAGTGCGACCCACCGGCTCGCGGAGCAGTCGGGTCGCCTGTTCGCCACCGTCGACCGATCAAAGCGTCCCGTTCCGGGCCATCTCCCGGACTGCCTCGGCCCGCTCCTCCAGCGCCGTCCACTCCGCCTCGTCCTTGTCGTCGACGTGGGCGTACATCAGCCCCATCCTCCCCGTCCCCCGGAGCGTCTCCTCGTGCTCTCGGAGGAACGTCCAGTAGAGGCTGTTGAACGGGCACGCCCCTTCGCCGGTGTCGCGTGAGACGGCGTAGGGACACGACGAGCAGTAGTCGCTCATTCGGTTCACGTAGCTCCCCGACGAGGCGTACGGCTTCGAGGAGAGCACGTCTGTCGCGAACGACCCCATCCCGACGACGTTGGGCGTCGTGACCCAGTGGAACGCGTCGACGAACCCCCGATGGAACCACTCGTTGAGTTCGTGGGGGTCGGCGCCGTAGACGAGCGCGAAGTTCGAGAGCACCATCAGGCGCTCGATGTGGTGGGCGTAGCCCCGCTCCCGGACGTGTTCGACCGCCTCCGAGAGGCAGGTCATCTCCGTCTCCCCCGTCCAGTACGCCGGCGGCAGCGTTTCCGTCTGCCCGAGTTGGTTCGCCTCGGCCATCGCGGGCATCGAGCGCCGGTAGACGTGACGCACGAACTCCCGCCACCCCAGCACCTGCCGAACGAACCCCTCGACGCTGTTGATCGGCGCGTCTCCCTCCTCGTACGCGCGATCGGCCCGTTCGATCACCTCCATCGGCCGGAGCAGCCCGAGGTTGATCGATGCCGACAGCAGCGAGTGGGCCATCGCCCACTCCCCCTCGACCATCGCGTCCTGATAGGGACCGAACGCCGCGAACCGCGCGTCGACGAACTGCTCCAGCGCGTCGAGCGACTGCTTCCGGGTGACCGGCCACCGGAACGGCGCCGCCTCGTCCGTGTCGACGAACGTCTCGAACTCGGCCTCGACCCACGACGCCACCTCACGGACCGTTTCGCCGGGTTCGAACAGCGGCGGCGCCGGTGGCTCCCAGTCGTCGGGCGGGGTCTCGCGGTTCTGTTCGTCGTAGTTCCACTCGCCCCCTTCCGGTGAGTCACCGTCCATCAGCACGCCCGACCGACGACGCATCCACCGGTAGAAGTCCTCCAAGCGGTAGGTGTCTGGATCGCTCGTTCCCCGACGATCCGCCCACTCGTCGAACTCCTCGGGGGTGAGAACGAAGGTGGGGTTCGGGACGAACGAGATGCGCCCGCCACGATCGTCGACCAGCTCCCGGAGTCGATCCTCGGCGCCGTGTGCGGCCGGTCTGGGCATCGTCAGGTCGTCCCCCGGATGCTCGTCGAAGTGGTCGTCAAGCCCCTCGCCGAACGTCTCGGCCCGTCGGTAGTCGACGGTCAGGCCGCGCGCTCTGAGGTCGTCACGGAACCGACGCATCGCCGCGAACACGAGCGTCAGCTTGTGCGGGTGGTACGGGCGGCGGTCCGCGAACGCGGTCGCCTCGATCAGGAGGACGTGGTCGTGTTCGTCGAGGTAGTCGGCAGTGCGGTCGAGGTGGGTGCCGAGCAGCCACAGCGTCATTGTGGCGCGAACAGGGAGGCTGGGACGCGGGGCGGTTCCATGCGCGTCGTGTCGGCGGGGCGGGGTAAAGTTCGTCCGGCCGGCCGTCGGTCGGTGGAGTTTCCCTGCCGGGTCGGGAACGACCCGTATGGAGTACGAAAACGTCCTTCGAGACTGGCTGCTGGGGCTGATCGCCGCGCTGCTGGCGGCGATCGCGCTGTCGACGACGCCCGCCGGCGAATCGTACCTCGGTGTTCTGGCGCCGGTGGTGGTCGTGCTCGCGGTCGTGACGTTCCTCGCGTTCGTCCTGATCACCGGGGCGTTCCTCGTCTACACCGCCAGTTTCCGGGACTGAGGAGTTGGCCGGGGGACGTGGGTTTTTGTCACACCGGTACAACGACTCCCCATGGAGTACACCACGCTCGGTGACACCGGGATCGAGGTCTCGCGCATCGCGCTCGGCTGCATGAGCTTCGGCGACCCCTCGTGGCGCGACTGGGTGCTCGAAGAGGAGGCGAGCCGGGAGCTGATTGACCGAGCGGTCGAGCTCGGGATCAACTTCTTCGACACCGCGAACATGTACTCGAAGGGCGAGTCCGAGCGGATCCTCGGGAACGCGCTCGCGGAGTACGACCGCGACGAGATGGTGGTCGCGACGAAGGGGTACTTCCAGATGCGGGAGGGCGACCCCAACTCCGGGGGGCTCTCCCGGAAGGCGATCGAGCAGGAGCTCGACGCCTCGCTCGATCGGCTGGGGATGGACACCGTCGACCTCTACCAGACCCACCGCTGGGACGACGACACGCCGATCGAGACGACGATGCGGGCGCTCGACGACGCCGTCCGCCGGGGGAAGGCCCGGCACGTCGGCACGTCGTCGATGTGGGCCCACCAGTTCGCCGACGCGCTCCACACCAGCGACCGCGAGGGGCTGGAGCGCTACGCCACGATGCAGAACCACTACAACCTCCTCTACCGCGAGGAGGAGCGGGAGATGCTGCCGCTGTGTCAGCGGGAGAACGTCGGCGTGCTCCCGTGGTCGCCGCTGGCTCGGGGCTTCCTCGCGCGCCCACACGAGGAGCTGGAAACCACGACCCGCGGGCGGAGCGAGGCCGAGGCCGACCGCCACCCGTATCTGGCAAACGGCGGCCGCGAAGTGAACGAACGCGTGGAGGAGCTCGCCGCGGAGAAAGACCTGAAGATGGCCCAGATCGCGCTGGCGTGGCTCCTGCACAAGGACGCCGTCGACGCGCCCATCGTCGGCACGACCAGCGTCGAACACCTCGAAGACGCCGTCGAGGCGCTCTCGGTGTCGCTGAGCGACTCGGAGATCGAGTACCTGGAGGAGCCGTACCAGCCGGTCGAGGTCTCGGAGATCGAGTAAGCGACCCGTCCCTCGATTCAGGAGAACAGTCGGCTGCGCAGTGAGTCAGATCAGCCCTTCGGCGGCCAGCCGTTCGAACCCTTCCTTCAGTCGTTCCTCGCTGGCGGCGTAGGAGACCCGTGCGTAGCCCGGGGCGTTGAACGCGCTACCCGGAACGGTGGCGACGTGGGCGTCCTCGATGGCGGCGTCGGCCCACGCCACGTCGTCGCTCGGGGTCGGGATCATCGCGTAGAACGCCCCCTCGGGCTTCGGGATCTCCTTCCCGTGGTCCGCGAGCAGGTCGACCACGAGGTCGCGGCGCCGCTCGAACGCCTCCACCATCGTCGCGACGTCGCTCTCGACGCTCCGAAGCGCCTCGACGCCCGCGTGCTGGACGAAGTTCGGCGCACACGTCACCGAGTGGCCGTGGATCTTCGACACCTGATCGACCAGCGGCTCGGGCGCGGCGAGGTAGCCCAGCCGCCAGCCGGTCATCGAGTACGCCTTCGAGAACCCGTTGACCGTCACCGTCCGCTCGGCCATCCCGTCGAACGATGCGAGGGAGGTGGGGTCGGCGTCGTAGGTGATCCGGTCGTAAATTTCGTCGGCAATGACGGTCACGTCGTGCTCGACCGCCAGATCACGGACGCCTTCGAGCGCGGCGTCGGAGAACACCGCACCCGTGGGGTTGGAGGGCGAGTTCACGAGCAGCAGCTGCGTCTCGTCGGAGATCGCGGCCGCCAGGTCGTCCAGCGCGGGTTCGAGGTCGAAGCCGTGTTGGCCCAGATCGACCCGCGTGAGGTCGCCGCCGGCGAGTTTCACCATCGCCTCGTAGGAGACCCACGCCGGATCGAGCAGGATCACCTCGTCGCCCTCGTCGACCAGCGCCTGCACCGTCTCGAACAGCGCCTGCTTCGCGCCGGGCGTGACGACGACGTTCCCGGGTTCGCAGGCGACACCTTTCCCTTTCAGGTCGGTCGATATCGCCTGCCGGAGCTCCGGGATGCCACTGGAGGCCGTGTAGCCCGTGTGGCCGTCCGATATCGCCTGCCGGCCGGCCTCCCGGATGCGCTCGGGCGTCGGGAAGTCCGGCTCGCCAACGGAGAGGTCGACCACGTCGACACCCTGCTCTTGGAGTTCGCTCGCCTTGTTGCCGACCGCGACGGTCGCCGACGGCTCGACGCGGCCGACGCGCTCGGCGAAGTTCCACTCGCGCTCGCTCATGGCAGGGCCTCCACGAGGTCGACCGCAGCGTCGACGGCCGCTGCCCCCTTGTCGACGCGCTCGCGGGCCTCGGCACCGCTCTGTCCGGGGCCGGTGACGCCGAAGGTGACCGGCGTGTCACGGTCGAGTCCGACCGACTGGAGCGACTCCGCGGTCGCGTCGCTGATCACCTGATCGTGATCCGTATCGCCCGTGACGACCGCGCCGACGACCGCGACGGCGTCGATCTCCTCTCGCCGCGCGAGCCGGTCCGCGGCCAGCGGGCTGTCGTACACGCCGGGCACGTGTACGGTTTCGCCGATATCGACGCCCCGGTCCGCGGCGGCGTCTGCCGCCGCCTCCGCCATCCGCTCGGTGACGGAGGCGTTGAACTCCGCTACCACGAGTCCGAGATTCACCATACGCGATGCTTGGCGCCGGCGAAGAAAGAACTACCGAAGCGGGCGGTCGCGACAGCCGCGGCTCGGGGGCGAACGACGCGGAGAAACACACAGCGGGCGATACAGTGCGGTACGACGAGAGCCGTCTACGGCCAGTTGCCGTTATCGGTGAACGCGTCGACGACGCGCTGGATCGCGACGACGTACGCCGCGGTGCGGAAGTTCGGGAGGTCGAAGCTCGCGTACGCGTCCGTGAGGTCGTCGAACGCGTCGGTGATGACCGCCTCCAGCTCCTCGTTGACGCGCTCCTCGTCCCAGTAGAAGCGCTGGCGGTTCTGGACCCACTCGAAGTAGCTCACGGTCACCCCGCCGGCGTTGGCGAGGATGTCCGGGAACACGTGGACGTCCTTCTCGGTCAGCACGTCGTCGGCGTCGGGCGTGAGCGGGCCGTTGGCGGCCTCGACGATCACGTCGGCGCTGACGTCCTCGGCGAGGTCGCCGTCGATGGCGTTCTCCAGCGCCGCGGGCACCAGCAGGTCGACGTCCATGGTGAGCAGCTCCTCGTTGGTCAGCGCCTCGGTGCCCTCGTAGCCGGAGACGGAGCCGGTGTCACGCTTGAACTCCTTGACCTCGACGGGGTCGAGCCCGCTGGGGTCGTAGATCCCGCCGGAGGAGTCGGAGACGGCGACGACGTTGGCGCCGAGTTCGTCGATGAGCTTCGTGGCGATCCAGCCGGCGTTGCCGTACCCCTGGACGGCCACGTCGGCGCCGACGATGTCCCGGCCGAGGTAGTCGAACGCCTCGCGGGCGGTGATTGCGGTCGAGCGCCCCGTGGCCTCGACGCGACCCTCGCTCCCGCCGGCTTCGAGGGACTTCCCGGTGACGACGCCGGGCTCGGTCGTGTTCTCCAGCGTCTCGTAGGTGTCCTTGATCCAGTTCATCTCCCGCTGGCCCGTGTTCACGTCGGGCGCGGGCACGTCCTTGTCCTCGCCGATGAACGGGCGCAGCTCCTCGGCGAAGGATCGCGTGATGTTCTCGATCTCGTTCGCGGAGTACTCCGAGGGGTCGATCACGATCCCCCCTTTCCCGCCGCCGTAGGGGATGTCGACGACGGCGCACTTGTACACCATCCACCCGGACAGCGCCTTGACCTCGTCGCGGGTGACGCCGGGGTGGTAGCGAATCCCCCCTTTGTAGGGGCCTCGGTCGCCGTTGAACTCCGATCGGAACGCCTTGAAGCGCTCGATCGACCCGTCGTCCATGTCCACAGAGAGGTTCGTCTCCAGCACGCGCTCGGGGTACTTGAGCCGGTGGATGACGTCGTCGTCGACGTCGAGGTACGCGGCCGCGTCGTCGATCTGCTCCTGCAGACTCTCGAACGGGTTTGCTTCGTCTGACATTCCGGCGCGGAATTCGCCCGTAGCTCGAATAAGCCTGCCGAAGTCCCGACGGAACGTTTGTGAAGGATTACCGCTTTTCGCCCGCGGCCGCCCGCTCCAGCACGCGCTCGGCCTGCGCGATCAACGGCGCGTCGATCATCTCGCCGTCGACGCTGAACACCGCACGGCCCTCGCGTTCGGCCTCGTCACGCGCGTCGAGCACGCGCTCGGCCCACTCGACGCGCTCGGGTGCGGGCGTGAACGCGTCGTTGATCACGGGCACCTGTGCGGGGTGGATCGCCATCTTCCCGTCGTACCCCAACTGGAGCGCGAACTCGGTGGCCTCGCGCAGCCCCGCCTCGTCCTCGAAGTCGGTGAACACGGTGTCGATGGCGTCGATGCCCGCCGCGCTCGCGGCCAACACTACCTGCTGGCGCGCGTGCAGCACTTCGGTCCCCTCGTCGGTCCGGGTCGCACCCACGTCGGCGGCGAGATCCTCCGCGCCGAACACCAGCGCGTCCGTCGCCCGCGCGTCGGCGATGTCCTCGGCGCGCAGCACGCCGCGGGCGGTCTCCACCAGCGCGAGCAGCGCGGGGTCGGCGTCGTGCTCGTCGAGCAGGTCCGCCACCCACTGCACGTCCTCGGGCTCGGCGACTTTCGGCACCATCACGCCGTCGAGGCGCAGCGAGTCGGGCGCGTCGTCCAGCAGCGCGTCGAGGTCGGCCGCAGCGTCGACGCTCACCCGGACGGTCACCTCACAGTCGGGATCGAACGCCGGGTCTGCAAGTACCTCGCGAACCGACTCCCTCGCGGCGGCGCGCTGGCTCGGTGCGACGGCGTCCTCGAGGTCGAAACAGACCGTGTCCGCGCCCGATTCCGGCGCCTTGCGCATCAGCTCCGGGCGGTCGCCCGGCGAGAACAGGAGGCTTCTGCGTGCCATACCTACCGACTCAGACGGCGCGGAGTTAACTGGTCGGGATCGAGTCGGCAGCGTTTTGCGCCGACCGATCGATCCGGGGGGTATGACGGGACGCTACTACGAGGAGTTCGAGGTCGGCGAGACGATCGAGCACGAGAAGCGCCGCACCGTCTCGGAGTCGGACAACCAGACGTTCTGCGATATGACGATGAACCAGCAGCCGCTCCACCTCGACAGCGACTTCGCCGGGGAGACGCAGTTCGGCGAACGGCTGGTCAACGGGCTGTACACGATGTCGCTGGCGGTCGGGCTCTCCATCCCCGACACCACCGACGGCACCATCGTCGCGAACCTCTCCTACGACAACGTCGAACACCCCAACCCCGTGTTCCACGGCGACACGATCTACGCGCGGACGACGGTGACCGACAAGCGCGAGACCAGCGACGGCGAGCGCGGGATCGTAGAGATGCACGTCGAGGCGTTCAAAGTCGAGTCCGACGGGGAGGACACGCTCGTCTGTGAGTTCGATCGGACGGCGCTGAGCCTGAAGCGCGAACACGCCGAGTAGGGCACGGATGGACCCAGTCACCGAGCGGCTCCGGGCGTTGCTTTCCCCCGTGATCGCGGCCGCGGGCACCGCGACGGTCGCACGGCTCGGACTCGGCCTGATGCTGGTGCTCGCCGGGGTGCACAAGCTGCTGGCCCCGGCGGCGTGGGCCGTCTACGTGACCGACTGGCTGGCGCCGTGGCTCGTCGTGCATCCGAGGCTGTTCATGCTCGCGAACGGGCCGCCGGAGATCCTCGTCGGCGCCCTGCTGCTCGCGGACCGCTACGTCGCGCCCGCGACGGCCGTCGCCGCCGTGTCGCTTCCGGTGACGGTCCTCTACCTCGCGGTCGTCGCCGCCACGGACGGCCGGTTCGTCGACGTGTTGATCCGGGACGTGGGGCTGGCCGCTCTCGCGTGGGTGGTGCTGCTCGACGCGCTCGGGGCGGAGTGAGGTGGCGGCGACGCTGGCGAACAGGCGATCGAACGGCGCCGCGGTGGGGGATCGCGCTCCCGCCCAGTGCCACCGCGGTCGGCGGGTCAGGGCACGGGAGCCGTGCCCTCGCCATCCGGCTTAAAGAACGGTGCCGTGTTTCTTGTCGGGCAGGTCCTTCTCGACGTCCTCGTAGAACGCGAAGCGGTTGACCAGCTCCCCCCGCAGCGTCGACGGCGGCACCACGTCGTCGATGACGACCTCGCTGGCCATGCGGTGGGCGTCGATGTCCTGTCGGTACTCCTCGCGGAGCTCCTGTTCACGCTGCTTTCGCTCCTCGGGGTCGTCGATGGCGTCGAGCTTGTTGGCGTAGACGGCGTTGATCGCCGCCTCCGGCCCCATGATCGCGATTTCGCCGGAGGGGAGTCCGAGCACGCTCTCGGGGTCGTAGGCGGGACCGCCCATCGCGTAGATGCCGGCGCCGTAGGCCTTCCGCACGACGACGGTCTGTTTCGGCACCGTCGCCGAGGAGGTGGCGTAGATGAACTTCTTCCCCTTCTCGAGGATCGCGTCCTTCTCGACCTCCGAGCCCGCCATGAACCCCGGCGTGTCACACAGGTACAGCAGCGGAATCTCGTAGGCGTCGCAGGTCCAGATGAACTCCGCCGCCTTCTCGGCGGCGTCGGGGAAGATCGCGCCCGATCGGTGGTTGGGCTGGTTCGCGACGACGCCGACCGGCCGGCCGTCGATCCGCGCGAACGCGGTGACGATCTCCTTGCCGTACTCGGGCTTCATCTCCATGACCGACTCGGCGTCGCAGATCCGGTCGAGCAGGTCGTGGACGTCGTACGCCTTGTTCGGGTTGTCTGGGACGACCTCGTCGATCCCCTCGGGGGAGAATTTGGGGTTCTCCGGCTCCGAGCGGGGGGGCTTCTCGCCGGCCTTGTCCGGGAGGTAGCTCATCAGCTTCGCGGCCATCGCGCGCGCCTCGCGTTCGTCTTTCGCGACGAGGTCGGCGCTGCCGGAATGCTTGGCGTGGACGGCGGGGCCGCCGAGGTCCTGCATGTCGATCTCCTCGCCGGTCACCATCTTCACCATCCGCGGGGAGGCGATCGCCATCGCGGACATCCCCTCGACCATGATCGTGAAGTCGGCGAACACCGGGGTGTAGGCGGCGCCGGCGATGCAGGGGCCGTACAGCACGCAGATCTGCGGGACGTACCCCGAGAGCATCGAGTGGTTGTAGTAGTACTTCCCGATCCCCTCGCGGTTGGCGAAGAAGCCGGTCTGCTGGTCGATCCGGCCCCCCGAGGAGTCCATCAGGTAGAGCACGGGGTTGCCCGACTTGAGCGCGCGCTGCTGCATCCGGAGGAACTTCTCGACCCCGCGGCCGGCCATCGACCCCGCCTTGACGGTGAAGTCGTTGGCCATCCAGTGGACGTCGCGATCCTCGAACGTCGCCGCCCCTGTCAGGAGGCCGTCGCCGGGCAGTCGGGTGTTCTCGTCGTACTCCTCGACCTCCGGGGAGTCGGGGTGCCACTCGTCGAACGCGGCGAACTTCCCGTCCTCGAACTGGATCCCGTCGGCGGCGCCCTCGCGGTCGGCGTCGCCGGGACCGCCGTCGCCGTCCTCGCCGAACCAGAGGTCAAGCCGGTCACGGACGAACAGTTTGCCCTGCTCGGGCAGGCGCTGCTTGTACTTCTCGGGACCGCCGCCGAGGATCTCCTCGATCTCCTCGCGGAGCTTCCGTTCGCGCTCGGTCGGCCCGAGGTCGTCGTCGAGGGGGTACTCCGTCTCGGGGGGCGCGGCCGTGGCCGCGGGCTCGTCGGCGTCGCCGACCAGCACCTCGATGTCGGCGCCGAGATGTTCGGCCAGCGCGGCGGCGACCGCCGACGCCTCCTCGTCGGTGGCACCGTCGCCGATGCGGACGTGCATAGGGGGGTGGTCGGTCGAACGGGGCAAAAAGGGTCCGAAAATGGAGTCGGTCCGGGGAGGGACCGTCGCTCGCCGCGGAGTCGCCGTCCCGTCTGCCGACTACTCGTCGTACTCGTAGAAGCCGCGCCCGGTCTTCTTCCCGAGGTCGCCCGCCTCGACTTTCCGCTTCAGCAGGTACGCGGGGGTGTAGCGGTCGCCGAGCTCCTCGTGGAGCGTCTCGCTGGCGTGGAGACAGACGTCGAGGCCGATGTGGTCGGCGAGTTCGAGCGGCCCCATCGGGACGTTCGTCCCGAGCGTCATCCCGCGGTCGATGTCCTCCTTCTCGGCGACCCCCTCGTCGAACGCGCGGATCCCCTCGTTGATCCACGGCATCAGGATGCGGTTGGTGACGAACCCGGGCTTGTCGTCGGACTCCCACGTCTCCTTCCCGAGGTCCTCGGCGAACGCGTGGGCCAGCGCCGTCGTCTCGTCGGCGGTGCGCTCGCCGGTGACGACCTCGACGCCGTCCATGATCGGGACGGGGTTCATGAAGTGGAGGCCGACCACCGCGTCCGCGCGCTCGGTCGCGCTCGCGATGGTCGTGATCGACAGCGTCGACGTGTTGGTCGCGAGCAGCGCCTCCTCGTCGAGCACGTCGTCCAGATCGGCGAAGATTGACTGCTTGAGCTCCATCTCCTCGGGCGCGGCCTCGACGACGAGCTCGGCGCCCGCGAGGTCGTCGAGCTCGGTGGTCCCCGTGATCCGCGCTTTCGTGTCCTCGGCCTCCTGCTCGCTCAGCGCGTCCCGGTCGACCAGCCGCGAGAGCGAGTCGTCGATCGTCTCGAAGCCGTCGTCGACGAACGACTGCTCGATGTCCCGCATCACCACGTCGTAGCCCGCGGTCGCGGCGACCTGTGCGATCCCGGCACCCATCGTCCCGGCGCCGACGACACCGACCGTCTCCACGTCGTCCAGTTCGTACATGGTCGGCGCTCGGCCCGGCAGCACCGTAAGGGTAGCGACAACCGCCAGACTGCATCGCCGCGGATATCTCCCTCGTATCGTGAGGTAGAAGCGCTCTACGTCCGGTAACCGGCAGTCAGCTCACACAAAGCTTCAAGTGTCTTTGGCAACGATTGCGAGCCAACGTGACCCGCCTGCTGGAGCATCTGATGGCCGACGTCGACGAGGAGGAGCGACGCTCGGTCGACACGCCGACCGACCTGAAGTTCGTCGGCCCGGCGACCGCCGACGCCATCGAGTCGGCCGGGTTCTCCGCACAAGACGTCCTCGAGAAGGACGTCTCCTACCGGATGCTGCTCGAAGCGGGGGTCAACCCCGGCGTCGCCGCGAAGATCCGCCGCCACCACTCGCTCCCCTGGTCGTTCGACAACGACGGGGATCTGGACCGGCGGTCCGAGCAGGTCCGGGGGCTCGGGGACGAGGAGGCCGCGTGGGTCGCCTCCAGCCACGGTGACGGGGAGACGAGCGACGACGGGGGAGAGACGGACAACGACGATCTCGACGAGGAGGCGGCGTGGATCGACGGCTCCGCCGGCGAGCCCGAGGCGCTCGACGAGGTGGAACCCGACGACGACGGAGACGACACCGACGACGAGGCCGCGTGGGTCGCGAACGCCACGAGCGGCGGTGACTCGGCGACCGCCGACGGGAGCGGCGACCCGCTGGCGGCCGAGGCGGCCTGGCGCGAGCGGTCGAAGCCGACGCCGCTGACCGACATCTCGGGGATCGGGGAGAGCTACGCCGAGCGGCTGGCGGAGGCGGGCGTCACGTCCGTCCGGTCGCTCGCGACCGCCAGCCCCGAGCTGCTGTCGGACGTGACCGGCATCTCCCGGGACCGCCTCCAGCGGTGGCACCACGAGGCGAGCGAGCGGGCGGACTGAGCCGGCGGGACAACCGCGCGGCCGCGTCGGGCCGACGAAGCCTTTATACTCGAAGCATCAACATCGATACGTAGATGGCGAGACCCGGGCAGGCGGTTCCGTCGGGGGTGGCGTCCCGGTGAGCATCGACATCGCCACCCGCGGGACATCCCTCCACGTCACGGACAGTATCGAGCAGCGCCAGTGCGTGCTGCGGATGCCCGAGCCCGCCGAGGTCGAGACGATCGACGGCGATCGGTTCTACTTCCCGGTCGACGCCGCCGCACGGGTCGATACCGAGAGCATCACGCTCGGGAGCTACGTCGCGACGTTCGTCCGGAACGGCGACGGCGACGTGGTCGCGCAGATGGATCGGACCGACGGCGTGGACCTCGGCTCGGGCGAGTACCTGATCGAACTCGAGCAGCCGGTGAAGCTGTACGTCCGGATCGAGGGGTCGCTGACCGTCGAGACAAACGGGATGACGACGACAGTCGGTACCGACGGCGACCTGTTCGTCGCCGGGCGCTCCCGGCACAACCACCCCGCGGGGACGATCACGACGACAGCGGAGTCCCGGGAGATGATGCGTGCGGTGTCGGCGATGTCCTCCTCGCTGAAGACCACGTCCGTCGAGCGGTCCTACCCGACGCTGCGTGGGCACCCCCCCGAGATCGAACTCGGCGACGAACTGGACATCCCGGAATCGATGGCGCCGGCCGACGCCGGCGTCCGGGTCGAGGTGCCGCCGCGACTCCGGTTCGTCTACCCGGTCGCCCCGCTCGCATTCTACCTCGGCGCCGAGGTGGTGCCCGGAAACGTCCCTCGGCTTGTCGGGGAAGACGGATTCAGCTACCGACTCGACGGCCCGGGCGGCTTCGAGGAGACGGTCGCGCAGACGCTCAAGCAGACGCTGCTGTTCGACTGCGTCGCGCGGACGGAGGGGTTCTACGAGGTCGAACTCGCCGAGCGCGACGAGGTCGACCAGCGCGTCGACCTCGACTGGGCGGACCTCTACGGCCGAGCGCTCTCCGAACAGTTGGACGCGTACCTCTCGGTCCCCTACGAGCGGATTGCCGACTGCGTGCCCAAGTGGAAGACCGCGGGCTACGTCGCGCCCGAGGCGGAGAACGCCGAGCTGCTGCCGTACCTGATCGACGATCTGGCGACGATCAAGGCGCCAGCCGGGGAGGCGACGACCCCCGAGCAGGTGCAGTCCGACTCGTTGTTCGACTTCGCGCGTGCCGGCTCCGGGCCGGACGTAGCGGCGCTCACGGGACCGACCCGCAGTACGACGCGCAGCATGGGGGAGGAGCGTGCACAGAGGCCCGAGGGGTCGCTACCGGATCTGGTCGAGCCGGAACCGACCGGTGCGTTCGAGACCGTCTGGGCAGACGATGGCGTCCCCGTCGGCGCGATCAAGGCGTCGGTCGACGGCTACCGCAACGGTATCGAACACACGCCCTCGCAGGAGATCGGCGTCACCGTCGTCGTCAACGACGAGGGGATGACCGAGGAGGGCGACGTCGCCGAGGAGGTGTACGGCGATGACACGGACTTCCCGTTCGACCTGCGGGTGTACCGCAACCTCACCACCGAACGACTCTCGGCGGTGCTCGAGACCGAGCGGGAGTTCCTCCACTACATCGGCCACGTCGAGTCAGATGGGTTCCAGTGCTCCGACGGGCGCCTCGACGCGCGCAATCTGGATTTCGTCGGCGTCGATGCGTTCTTCCTCAATGGCTGTGCGTCGTACGATCAGGGGATGGCGCTGCTGGAGAACGGCGCCGTCGGCGGCGTCGTCACGCTCACCGAAGTAGTCAACAGCGGTGCGACACGAGTGGGAAAAGCGATGGTAAAGCTGCTGAACTATGGATTCCCACTCCACTCGGCACTTAGCGTCGCGAGCAAGCAGTCGTTTGTCGGGGGACAGTATTCGGTCGTTGGTGACGGTGATGTCGACATCGTGCAAGGAGAGAGTATCGGCGCACCGATTACAGATATCGAACAAGTCGATGACGGGTACATCGCGAGAGTGCGACTGTACCCCGACTCCGATCTGAGTACCGGCGGAATGGCGTCGATAGACATCGCCGACGATCGGCGTCAACACCTCGCACCGGGTGTTTTGGGGGAGGTGTTCTATTCGGATCTCGAAAGTTTGCTCGAAGATGCCGAAGACGACCTCGTCCGTTACGAGGGAGAAATCAAGTGGCTATCGGAGCTTTCGCAGTAAGATGCGCTTCTTCTAGTGGTTGACTCAGGGACCTGCAACCGGACTCGAGTGACCAGCGACGGCGCTCCCCGCCTGCGAGAGGAATAGCATCATCGTGAACAGGACGCCCATCATCTTCGGGTTGTCGGCCAGGAACGACTTGAGTTCGGACATGACATCCTATGCCACACAGCCACTGTATTTGTGAATAGATATTCCCGGCTTTGATATTAGGGATTGATAAATCGGCGAGAGCAAAGAACCGCAAGACAGAGCCGAGCTGTACCGGCCGTCGATCCGCGACCTTTCACTCGAGATAGCCCAGATCTTCGAGCTGCTGGGCGATCTCCTCGAACTCCGCCTCCGTGAGCTCCCCGCGTTTCTGGTGTTTGATCACGATACTGCGCAGCAGGAATCGAACGAGGTCGCTCGTGCTCGAGAAGCTCGTCCCCTCGATTGTCTCGTCGACGCGCTCGGCGAGTTCGGTGGGGATCGAGACGGTGGTGTAGTCGGTCATTACGCGCCGGTCGGGCGCGGGCGGGGAAAAGCGCGCCGGCTGCGGGCAGGGCCGTCGACGCCCGATCACGTCACTCCTCGTCGGCGATGGACTCGATCCGGTCGAGCTGTTCGCGGTGGAGGGTGAGGATCAGGTCCGAGAGCACGCCGAACATCAGCAGTTGGACGCCGAGCAGGATCCCGGCGGCGCCGACGAGCGCCCAGATCTGGTGGGGGACGCCGTAGACGAACCACTCGATCGCGACGAAGGCGGCGACCGCCGCCCCGGCGAGCCCGGAGACGACGCCGACGCTGCCGAAGTAGAACAGGGGATTGCTCGTCTTCGCACGCCGGAACAGCTCGAGGAAGATGATCCCGCCGTCCCGGATCGGGTGGAGGTTCGTGTTCGAGCCTGCGGGCCGTTCGAGGTACGTGATCGGCACGACCGCGGTGGGGATCCCCTGCTTCGCACACTCGACGGCCATCTCCGTCTCGATGCCGAACCCGTCCGCCGAGAGGCGCAGGCGCTCGAAGGAAGCGCGGCTGAACGCGCGGTAGCCGCTCAGGATGTCGTCGAAGCTCTCGCCGTGGATGAAGCTGAACAGGCGGTTGGTGAGCTTGTTGCCGACCTTGTTCAGGCGGGTCATCGCCCCGTCCTCCATGTCGGCGAACCGGTCTCCGATGACGTGCTCGTACCCCTCCTCCAGCGGCGCGAGCATGCGGTCCGCTTCCTCTGGGCGGTAGGTGCCGTCGCCGTCGGCCATCAGGACGTACTCGCGGTCGATATGTTCCCGGACGGCCTCGCGGATCGCCTGCCCCTTGCCCGAGGCGGACTGTATCTCGACTCTGGCGCCGTGCTCGCGGGCTATTTCGCGGGTGTCGTCGTCTGAGCCGCCGTCCATCACGAGCACGTCGTCGAACCCCTGCTCGCGGAAACCGTCGACGCAGTCGCCGATAGTGGCGGCCTCGTCGTAGGTGGGCAGAAGGACTGTGACGCGCTCGGGATCGGGCATATCGTTTCTCGTGTGGTAGTGGGTGGAGTGAAAAGGCTTCTACTTGGGGCGACGACACCGGCGGGGTTTTTGGCGCTCGTGTCGCATGGGGGAGTATGCGACGTTTGGTCGAGGCTCTCGGCAGCCTCCTCGCGCTGACCGGGCTTCCCTATCTGGCCTACGTGGGGCTGTACTGGCTCCTCGGACCGGAGGGATCGCCCGCGGAGAAGGATTACGACGCCGAGCCGACTGTGAGCATCGTCCTCCCGACGTACAACGAGGAAGGAATCGTCGAGGCGAAACTCGAGGAACTGGTCTCGCTCGACTACCCGATGGAGAAGGTGGAGATCGTCGTCGTCGACTCCAGCGAGGACGAGACGCCGGAGCTGGTGGAGTCGTTCTTCGAGGAGCGGGACGCGCCAGAGCTGACGCTTATCCGCGAGGAGGAGCGTCGCGGGCTCGCGGTCGCGCTGAACGAAGCCTACGCCGCAGCGTCGAACGAGATGGTCGTCAAGACCGACTGCGACTCACGGATCGCCGACGACGCCCTCCGGGAGGCGGCGGCGAACCTCGCCGACCCCGAAGTTGGTGCGGTGACGGGACGGAACGCCGAGACACTCGGCGGGAGCGAGGTCGAAGAGGGGTACCGCGACGTGCAGGCGCACATCCAGACGCTGGAGTCACACCTCGACTCGACGCTCATCTTCCACGGGCCGTTCTCGGCGTTCGAGAACGGCGCGATCGTCCCCATCGACGAGGACTCCATCGCCGACGACACGGAGCTGGCGCTGAAGATCCGGAAGGACGGTGATCGGGTGGTGTTCGACCCCGAGATCGAGTACAAGGAGGCTGCCCATTCGACGTTCCGGAAGCGCCGTCAGCAGAAGGATCGACGGGCGATGGGGCTGATTCGGTTGCTCTGGCGACAGCGCGAGATGCTGGGGGGGTACGGGGCGTACGGGCGGGCAGTACTGCCGTTCAACTGGTGGTTCATGATCGTCTCGCCGTGGCTCGTGATGGCGTCGATCGGGCTGGCGACGCTCGGTGGGTTGGCTGTTGGTGGCCCGCTGGGGCTGGTAGTTCCAGGGGCAGTTTCGGGGTTCGTCCTGTTGGGATCGCGTGAGAAGCTCGGTTCGTTGCAAGCGGCGTACTCGCTGTTCGACACGCAGGTGTCGCTGTTCCGTGCGAGCCTGAAGCTGTTGAGCGGTGAGGGTGACGGGACGTGGGAGATCGACGAGGAGCTGCGGGAGGTGTACGGGTGAAGATACTGCAGGTCACGCCTCGGTATCCCCCACGCACGGGCGGTGTGGAGACACACGTGAAGGAGATCAGTGAGCGACTGGTAGAGCGCGACCACGAAGTCGTCGTCCATACCGCGGATCTGGGGCAGGATGTGGAGGGGTGGGAGCTCCGGAACGGCGTCGAAGTTCACCGCCATCCAGGGTTCTCACCCGGCAGCGCGTTTCACATCGCGCCGGAGATCGTCTCGGCAGTTCGTCGGAGTAACGCGGACGTCGTTCACGCGCACAACTATCACTCGCTCCCGGTCTTCTTCGCCGCGCTGGGTGTGACCGACGAGCGGTTCGTCGTGACGACTCACTACCACGGTGAGAGTGCGAGTGGGTTCCGTGACCGTCTGCTGTCGGTGTACGAACCGTTCGGGAAGTGGGCTGTCAGGCAGGCCGACGAGGTGATCGCAGTGAGCGAGTGGGAACGTGACCGGCTTCAGGAGGACTTCGGCGTCGACGCGACGGTGATTCCGAACGGCGTCGAGGTGGAGCGGTTCGCTTCGACAGAGCCCGAGGTCCATGATCGGCCGTATCTGTTGACTGTCGGTCGGCTGGAGGAGTACAAAGGAGTACAGCACGTGATTCGAGCAATGCCGGAGTTGGAGGAGTACGACCTGTTAGTGGCGGGCTCTGGGTCATATCGGCGGGAACTGGAGCGAATTGCTTCTGAAGTGGGTGTTGACGACCGAGTGGAGTTTCTGGGCTACGTCGACGACGATCGGTTGCCCGGACTGTACGCGGGCGCGGACGTGTACGTGACGCTGTCTGAGTTCGAGGCGTACGGGATGACAGTCGCGGAGGCGTTGGCGGCCGGGACGCCATGTGTCGTGCGGGAGTCGGGAGCATTGGTCAACTGGAGCGAGATCGGCGAGTGCCTCAGTGTTTCCACGACGGACCGGGACACCGTTGCCGACGCCGTTCGGCGCATTTCGGGAGCCACGTCCGATCGATCGCGAGTGTCGGGGTGGGATGAAGTGACCGAACAGGTCGAGACACAGTACAGCCGTGCCCTCACGAGATCATTGGGGCGGACCTGACTCCCCTCAACGCTTGACCGCAGTCTCGATCGCCTCGGCCATCCCGTCGACCATCCGCTCGTAGTCGAACTCCCGTATCCGTTCCCTGGCCCGGTTACCGAACGTCGCCGCTTTCTCCGAGTCATCAAGGAGCGACGCCAGTCTGTCCGCGAGCGCACGGGCGTTGCGTTCCGGAACGACATAGCCATTCACGCCGTCCTCAACGACTCCTGCGGCCGCGGCACCCACCTGTCCTGTCGCGATGACCGGCGTCCCCGAGCTCATCGCCTCGTTCACGACCAGTCCCCAAGGCTCACGGAAGATCGCTGTCTGGACGGATGGCAGGACGAAACAATCAGCGAGCGCGTAGTACGCGGGCAGATCATCGTTATCGACGTACCCCGTGAGTGTCGTGTTCGGTACGTCCTCGGCCTGCCGTTTGAAGGCGTCGTAGTCGTCGCCGTCCCCGACCAACAGGAGGTGTGGCTCGGCGTCGGTGCGCCATCGAACGGCCTTGAACGCGTCGATCAGATACCGGACGCCCTTGGACTCTATCATCCGCCCGACGAACAGCGCGATGGGGCTGTCCGACGGAATACCCAGTTCCCGACGGAGTTCGCCCGGGTCCCGCTCGCTCGACGCGAACTTCGTGGTGTCGACGGTGTTCCACGCAACCGAGACTTTGTCCCGGTCGACACCCAGATCGGCGAGGTAATGCTCAATGTGGGGGCCGTACACTGCGATCGCGTCTGCCCCCTCGTAGATCCGCGAGACCAGGGGGAACGTCGTAGTCCGGAGCGTCGTCAACGGGAGATGCCACTCACCTGTCCAGAGGACGAACGGGGTCCCGGTTACTCGGGCGTACAGGTAGCTCGCTTGCCCGCCGAACCCCTCAACAGGGGAACCGACGATGACATCTGGATTGTACTCCCGAAGTGCGCCGAAAACACCTGGAGCAACGGCGTATCGGTCACGGAGTTCGTAGTTCGATAATTCGAGGTAGGGAAACTGCCCGAAGGCCCGCCACGACTCCTTGGTATTACAGAAGAACACCTTCGACTCGAAGCGATCAGCGAACGCCTCGTAGAAGCCCGTCCGATACGGCGGGCAGAACTCCGACACGATAGCGACGCGCATGCCGGCTATCGCTCTCGGAGCGACATATACATTTACGGTTCCGCCGAAAAGCAACCAACTAGTGAACCACGCGACATCCCTCTCCTCGCCCGACATCGTCGTCACACACGACCAGATGTGGACGTACGGAGGAGCGGAGCGTGTGGCCCTCCATCTTGGCTCGGCGCTCGACGCTCCGGTATATACGACCTACATCGGGGAGTCAGCACGCGAAGCGGCGATCGACCTCGGCGTCGACGTGACTGCGTTCGCACAGAGCCGCTACGACGGACTGGGGAAGTGGCGTCGCGCGGAAGGATTCAAGAGTGCCTCGCTCACGCTGAACTGGCAGGACGCCCCGCTAGAGGAGTTCGACCTGATCTTCTCGGCGCACATGTTCTCGCGGCACTACCGAACACTCGACCACCAGTACATGCTCAACTACTGCCACTCCCCGCCGCGGTGGCTCAACGACCTGATGGGCCACCGTCTCTCCTCACTGCCGTCGGCCGTCCGCACGCTCGCGAAGTCGTACATGACCGGGATGGACGTACTCGACGCACGGTCGACGGATCGTGTCGACGCATTCGTCGCCAACAGCGAGGTGATTCGGGATCGAATCCGGCGTTACTACCGGCGCGACGCATCGATCGTCTATCCACCGATCGAGACGGACGAGATTGAGTACGGGGAATCGGACGGAGAGTTCTACCTTATGGTCGGTCGTGTGGTGGAGTCCAAACGGCCCAAGACCGTCGTCGAAGCGTTCGATCGACTGGACGACGAACTGAAGATCGCCGGTGGTGCCGACAACGAACCCGTCTTCGGGACGAGCACCTTCGAGGAAGTCCGTTCGCTCGCGGGACCGAACGTCGAGATGCTCGGCTACGTCGCCGACGAGCGCAAAGAGGAACTCCTCCGCCAGGCGAAGGCGGTCGTCTACCTCCCGGTGCGGGAGGATTTCGGCATGGTCCCGATCGAAGCGCTGGCCGCCGGGACGCCCGTCGTCGCCGCGAACGAAGGGTTCCCAGCAATCGCGATCGAGGACGGCGAGACCGGTGCGGTGGTGGAGCCGACCGCCGAGGGCGTGATCGACGGCGTTCGGCGGATCGAGGAGGCGGAGTTCAATCCCGAAGCGTTGGCCGCCGTCGCGGAACAGTATTCGGTGGATCGCTTTGAGGAACGGATCCGCGAGGTTGTCTCGCGGTTCTGTGAGGAGCCCGAACGGTATCGGGCGGGCGAGGACACCCTGCGGTAATGCCAGAGGAGCAGAGCCCCGCCGACATCAGTCCGAGCGGCGAAGCGACGAAGGCGACGCTCGCGAAGTTCGCAATGGCGGCCATCGGCTTCGCCGGGAACATCTACTTCGCTCGGGAGCTGGGGCCGAACCGGATCGGCGGGTTCTACCTGTTCGTCGCGGTGGCGGCGTTCCTCGGACGACCGATGGCCGGGATGGGGGCGGCAGTACAGAAGCGTGCGTCGGAAGCGGGGACCTCGATGGCGGAGTCGGTCGGGGCGTTGGGGCTGTTCGGGGCCGCGTGGTTCGTCATCGTCACGGCCGGAACGATCATCGGTCGCGGATGGCTCCAGTCCTACACCGGTATCGATTCCGTCGCCCTGTTCTTGGTGCTCTACTTCGCCACCGAGATGCTGTTCGGGACGTTTGTCCCGGTCCTGCAGGCACGGGGACAGATCGGCTTTTCCAACGGAATGGACGCGCTACGCTCGTACATCGGGATCCCGATACAGCTGGTGCTCGTGACGCTCGGTTTCGGCGTCCCGGGGCTGATCGTCGGCCTGATCGCCGCCAACGTGATCGCGGTCCCGATCGCGGTGCGGGAACTCGGTACGGCGCTCGAGAAGCCGTCGAAGCGCCTCGTCGCTCGCGTGGCGGACTACGCCCGCTTCAGCGTACCCAACGCCGTCGTCGGGACGGCGTACGGCCGGTTCGATACGTTCCTCCTCGGAGCACTCCTCTCACAAGCCGTGGTTGGCGACTACGGTGTTGCAGCGCGGATGACGCTACCAGCGATCTACGTCGCAAGCTCCGTGTCCGCGACGACTTTCGTACGCGTGAGCGAAGGCCACAGCAGGGACGAAGCGGTCCACGAGGACGTAACCAACTCGCTCGCGTTCGCGTCCGTGCTCTCGGTCCCGCTATTTTTCGGCGGTGCCGTAGTCGCGACGCCGCTCGTCAACGTCGTGTACGGATCGGAGTACGCGGGAGCGGCGGCGTTCCTCGTACTGCTCGGGTTGCAGCGGATCTTCCAGTCACAGACACAGGCACTTCTCAAAATCGTCGACGGACTCAACCGTCCGGATTACTCGCTCAAACTGTCAGCAGTAGCGCTCGGCATCAACGTTCCGCTGGGAATCGTCCTCGTTCAACGGATCGGCGGGGTCGGCGTCGTCATCGCCACCGTCCTCGTGGAACTGTTTCGTTACCTCGGAGCGTGGCGATTCGTCGCTCGCGAGGTCCCCGAGGCGAGCGTGCTGACGACGACGTTCCTGAAGCAACTGCTCGCCGGTGTGGTTATGGGTTCTGTAGTGTACTTCCTCCGGGAATGGATTGACCTCGTTCAACCGATCGAACTAGCTATCTTGCTGACATTTGGGGCAGTGACCTACGGTTGTGTGTTGCTGTTGATAAGCCAGAGAGTCCGTGCCACAGCTACCGAAGTGGCCCTGCTTACCCAACGGCGGCTGAATATGCTCTGAGTGGAGAAAACCTCGAACAAGGGTTACTCTACGATTTCGAGTTCCAGTTGAATCTCGTCAATGAGGAACCCAAGGTGATCGGCCCACCACATTGCCCAGCGGTCTGGAAGCATCCGACCAAACCGAACCTTCGAGACGTTAGTGTGGGTTATTTCCCATCCGTCCGGGGCGAGCTCGTGCTGGAACGTCTCGGGGAGCAGAGTGTGTTCGTGTGTCGGGTCAATCCACTGTGACCGTCCCGCAGGGTGGGGGAACGCCACGGCGATAGTTCCTCCCGGACTGACGATACGGTGCAGTTCGTTAAGAGTATGGTGAAGGTCTTGAACGTGTTCCACGACGTTCCAAGCACGCACGTGTTCGAACGTGTCGTCTTCCCAAGGCCAAGGATACTCGTCAAGATCGACCACTTCGTCGGGCTGGCACTCCTCTCGGATATCCACGTTATGCCAGCCGTCTCGATAATCCCACCCACATCCCAAGTTTAACTTCTCCGGAAGATCCTCTAGTGAATCATCCACGCTAGTCATTGGGTAGCTAGACGCTCTACAATAGGATAAACGCCATGGAGTAAGGGCCATGAAAGATTAGTTTATCTACATTATCTAGGGATAGTGAGACCTAAACACTACCGAACACCCGGTCTTGCAAGTCCGTGAGATTCAACTCACTGCGATTGATCCCAAACTCTGCTTCTAGGCCAGCGAGATTGAGCGAAACCTCCTCAGCGACCGAATCAATCTGACCCTTTCGTTTGAACTGATCCGGGAGGTCGTACTGTGGCCGGGCAGAGGCAAGCAGGTATGAATACGCCGAGAGCGGGAGCTCGGCAAGGTGTTCGTGAAGGTCTCGGTTACCACTTCTCCACTGTCGGTGGCTCCAACGGATACGACTCAGTAATGAGAGCCCGGTCTGAAACTCCCCAGTTCTCACCTGCACTCCCCGGACGAGGCCGCTCCTCATCCGACCGTACACGTTCTCCGAGATGCCGATCTCCTTGGCAGGGTCCCGGTGGACGAACCAGACAACGGAACCTTCCGCGAGGAGTCGTCGCCACATATCCAAATCTTCGGCGCCGACCGGGAGGTTCCGATAGGGACCACGCTGCTCAAGGAACGCCTTCGGAGCAACTGTGAGATTTGTCGCTCTGAGGAGGAAAGCCTCCTCGCGGTGGTCGCGCAACCGTTCGTAGATTTCGACGAACCCCTTAAGCACATCCTCGTAGACATCGTCGGCGTCTATCTGAAGAATGACGTGGTCCCCCTTCGCGTGTCTGACGCCGATGTTCCTTGTTTCGCCGAGATGTCGCCCCGGATCAGGGGGAAGACGGATCAGTCTGAGCCGGTCGTACTCCGCCTGCAATGATTCGACGATTTCGGGACTATCGTCGGTTGACCCGTCGTCCACGACGAGGACCTCGAACTCGTCATTTATTTGGTTTAAAATAGATCGTAAAGAATGTTCTATAGTTTCCGACATATTGTAATTACAAACCGAAATAGTGTACTTGACCATCATTGTATGAAAGCCCGCCACCGGGTATGATATTTACGGGAGTGATTATCTGCAGTGTTCATAAATATGAGGAAAGGATTATATAAATATTTAGAATTAAATACTCGTATCGTGTACTTTGGCAGAGATTCCGATCATTTTTGAGTCGGTTTTTGTAGAGAATGAACAACTTGTATCGATGAATCACTACGAGATCTCTCGAAAGAGATGATTAACTCGTCTGCGGTAACTGTGCTCCTCCATCACTTTCTGAGAGTAATCATTGAACTCAGACTGAATACTCTGATCGGACCTTTGTCGGAACCGCTGCACCATCTCTCTCAATTCATCTTGGGATGTGATCTGGTATGGATATTCAAAACCAAGGACGTTCGATAAGTTGTTATGTTCTTTTAATATTATAGGAGTGCCTGAGGCTAATGTCTCAAAAACACGGTTGTTGACCATTCCCCAGGATTTCTGACCCTCCTTATGCATCCCTATTGTGACTTTCTTTACATTGTACCAACAATTCAACTCTTCTGGGAATCGGAAATGAGATACTGCTTCAAATTTTGAAGAACCACGATACAATCCTAACATCATCTCTTCTTTGCCAGATCTTTTGTGGCCTATTGTGCCTGCATAACCAATACCACTGCGGTCAAAACCCAATGGTTCAAATGCATAAGTTCCAAGAGGGAAATAAATTGTTTCAAACCCCGCTTGTTGGGCTTCCTTCTCTGTTTTACTGGATGGGCAGAGAATGATGTCCGGGCGAACAGATACTCTCTCAAGATAATCATCAAGAAACTGTTCCGGCGAACCGTCAAATTCCCCGAAAGACCACCACCACAAAAGGTTTAAATCTCCTTGAAGCGGTTCATAGGCAGGCGGCGTAGCTCCCGTAGATATTACAATATCTCCCTGTTCAGGATCTCCTTGGTCTCGAAAGAAATCTTGTATTGCGCGGCCGAATTGTCTAATAATCATTAAATCACCCAGTCCGCCACCATGAATCGTAATAGATGTATCTGCTGCGGCATATTGCCAATAGTTTTCGCCGGCGACTTGATTGCTTCTACTAGGAATTAAGTTCAGAATACGCTGAGCAAACCGTTTAGGAAACGACATTGGGGTTGCCTACGGGATGGTGTGGTAAGTATCTCACGTACCAGAAAGAAGTCATGAGAGGTACGGCCTTCCGGCGTAACCTTTCTTGTGAACCGGTCAGATATTATCCCACCTCAAATCTGACCCTAGATAGCGCCACGTTTGCTCCATCATAAAACCCCGTACCATAGATGGTGTACGGAAACACCGAAACCTCTACCACAGACTACTTGCTGAAATGTCCTCATGGTACCAGTCACTAACAAGTTCTCCAAAAGTTCATCACCTGTATTTTTCTTATGAATATCCACTTTTTTGTTCCTGTATCCCAATGATTTGCTGGATAAAGAAGGATAAGCGGGATCTGGCATACTTTACTGAACGATGTGCTGTAGAGACGGTAAAGACTATACGACTCACCATCACGATACTCAAAAGATGAAGGCAGTCATCCCTGCCGCCGGCCAGGGCACTCGTTTGTACCCGCAGACCCACACCAAACCGAAGGCGATGGTGCGTATCGCCGGGAAGCCGATCCTCGGCCACATCCTCTCCCGCCTCTCGGAGACTCGCGTCGACGAGGTCGTGATCGTCATCGGCGGGCCGATGCAGGACCAGATCGTCGAGTACGCCGAGGGCTCTTTCGGCGACGAGTTCACCTTCCGGTTCGTCGAACAGGAGAGCGCCGAGGGGCTCGGACACAGCATCTACCAGACCGAATCGGTCGTCCGCGGCGAGCCGGCGCTGATCGTGCTCGGGGACATGCTGTTCGAGAACGGCTACGGCACCTTCCTCGAGGCCCACGACGCACTCGACGACCCGGACGCGAGCATCGGCGTCAAGACCGTCGACGAACCACAGCACTACGGCGTCGCCGAACTGGGGGAGGGAACCGAGATCGACCGCTTGGTCGAGAAGCCCGACGACCCGCAGTCGGACTACGCGATCAGCGGCGTGTACATCGTCGAGAACACCGACCTGCTGTTCGACTGCCTCGACGAGCTCGTCGAGAACGACGTCCGCGGCGCGGGCGACGAGTACCAACTCACCGACGCCCTCCAGCGGATGATCGACGCCGACGCCCGGATCGACATCTTCGAGGTCGAGGACTGGTACGACTGCGGCCGCCCAGAGACCCTCCTCGAAGCGAACCGAGTCCTGCTCGCGAAGGGCGACAACGACGGAGCCGACACGCTCGACAACGCGGTCGTCGTCCCCCCGGTCGACTTCGGGGACGACGTCGTCGTCGAGGAAGCGATCGTCGGCCCGGATGTCAGCGTCGATTCCGGTTCCCGAATCACCGACAGTATCGTCCGAAACAGCATCGTCGGGCAGGACGCGACGCTCGAGAGCGTGAACCTCGAAGGCAGCATCGTCGGCGACGGCGCGACCGTTCGGAGCGAGGCGAACCAACTGAACGTCGGTGACAACAGCACGATCGAGCTATGAGTGACGCCCCGCACGCGGTCGTGACGGGTGGTGCCGGGTTCGTCGGCAGCCACTTGGTGGACTCCCTGCTCGACGACGGCTTCCGAGTCACCTCCCTCGACAACTTCGGGAGCGGTCGACCGAGCAACCTCGAACACATCGACACCAGTCGGTTCGACTCCCTCGAACACGACGTCCGCGAGCCGTTCCCGGAACTGGACGGCGTCGATTACGTGTACCACTTCGCGTCGCGTGCGAGCCCGACGGACTTCGAGTCACACCCCGTCGAGATCGCGCTGACGAACAGCGAGGGGGCGCACAACGCACTCGAGTTCGCCCGGGAGAACGATGCACGGACCGTGCTCGCGTCGACGAGCGAGGTCTACGGCGACCCCGAGGTTCACCCTCAGCACGAGGAGTACAACGGGAACGTGAACGTTCGCGGTCCTCGCGCGCCGTACGACGAGAGCAAGCGGTTCTCGGAGGCGCTCGCCGTCGCGTTCCAGCAGCAGTACGACGTGGACATCCGAACGGTCCGTATCTTCAACACGTACGGGCCGCGGATGCGCCCCGACGACGGGCGGGTCATCCCGAACTTCCTCTCGCAGGCGCTCCGTGACGACGATCTCACGATCTACGGCGACGGCACACAGACGCGGAGTTTCTGTTACGTCTCCGATCTCGTCGCCGGAATCCGTGCGTTCGCGGACGCCGACCCCGCCGTCGCCGCGGGCGAAGTGATCAACCTCGGGAACACACACGAGATCGAGATCCGGGAGCTCGCGGAGATCGTCATCGAGGTCCTCGACGCTGACTCGGACACCGTTCGCCGGGAGCTACCGGAGGACGATCCAGAGCTCCGCCGTCCCGACATCGGCCGGGCACAGGAGCTTCTCGGTTGGGAGCCGACGGTCGGCCTGGAGGAGGGTCTCGAACGGACCGCCGAACAGTTCGCCGAGGAGCTGGGTACGGAGTAGCCGACGGCGGTTCCGGACTCGAAAGGTAACCTATTACCCGACTCGAACAGTGTGTCGAGCCATGCCTTCGTCTCCGGAACGGGTCCTCGTCACTGGCGGTGCCGGGTTCGTCGGGAGCCACGCGGCGGCGTACTACGACGACCGCGGCAGCGAGGTGACCGTCCTCGACAACCTGAGCCGCGTCGACACCCTCGAAACGGCCGACGAATCGCGGAACACGGCCGCGTACAACTGGAACTACCTCGAAGAACACCACCCCGACGTGGAGCTGATCGAGGGCGACATCCGCGACCACGATCGACTCGAAGAGATCGTCGAGGGACACGACGCCGTCGTCCACACTGCGGGCCAAGTGGCGGTGACGGCGTCGATTCAGGATCCCCGGACCGACTTCGAAGTCAACGCTCAGGGAACGTTCAACGTCCTCGAGGCGGCTCGAAAGGCCGAGAGCGACCCTGCAGTCGTCATCGCGTCGACGAACAAGGTCTACGGGGACAACGTGAACGAGATCCCGGTCCGGGAGGAGGAGACCCGGTACTGGTACGACGACCCCGATTTCGAGGAGGGGATCCCCGAGAGCCTCTCGATCGACGACTGCGAGCACACGCCCTACGGCGTCTCGAAGCTCGCGGCCGACCTCTACGTGCAGGACTACGCGGAGCGAAACGAGGTGGACGCCGCCGCGTTCCGGATGAGCTGTATCTACGGCACGCGCCAGTTCGGAAACGAGGACCAGGGGTGGGTCGCCCACTTCGCCCTGAGCACGCTCCGTGACGAGCCGCTGACGATCTTCGGCGACGGCAAGCAAGTCCGCGACGTCCTCTACGTCGAGGACCTGATCCGTGCCTACGACGCCTTCCTCTCCGATCCGGAGGGGAAGCCGGCAGTGTACAACATCGGCGGCGGAGCCGAGAACACCACCAGCCTGATCGAGTTCCTCGACCTGCTCGAAGCCCAGACCGGGAAGCGGACCGACGTGAGCTTCGACGACTGGCGGGAGGGCGACCAGAAGGTGTACGTCTCGGACATCTCGCGTGCGCGTGAGGAACTGGACTGGGAACCCCGCGTGGGGTTCGAGGAGGGGATCGAGCGGTTCGTCGACTGGTACGAGAGCGACTGACGGAGCGGACCATTCTTATCCGGTGCTGCCGAAACTGAGAGGGAATGCAACTCTCAGTCGTCGGCTCCGGCTACGTCGGAACAACCATCGCCGCGTGTTTCGCGGACCTCGGTCACGACGTCGTGAACGTCGACATCGACCAGGGGATCGTCGACACGATCAACGACGGCGAGGCGCCGATCCACGAGGACGGGCTGGCCGAGCTGGTCGCCGAGCACGCCGGCCCCGACTCGACCGGGCGGCTTCGGGCGACCACCGACTACGAGGAGCTGCTCGACACCGACCTCACGTTCCTCTGTCTCCCGACCCCCGCCAACGACGACGGCTCGATCGACCTCTCGATCATGAAGGCCGGCGCCGAGCAACTGGGGGAGACACTCGCCGAAAAAGATGACCGCCACAACGTCGTCGTCAAGAGCACCGTCGTCCCGGGCACGACCGAGGACACGCTCGCACCGCTCATCGCCGAGGCCGGCGACAAACGGCTCGGCGACGATCTCGGCGTCGGGATGAACCCCGAGTTCCTGCGAGAAGGCTCGGCGGTGGCCGACTTCCTGAACCCCGACAAGGTCGTGCTCGGCGCCGCCGACGACCGAACCCGCGACCGGATGAAGGAAGTGTTCGCCCCGCTCGTCGAGCGGGCCGACGAGCCGCCAGTCGTGGAGACGGCGACCCGGGAGGCCGAGATGATGAAGTACGCCAACAACGCGTTTCTCGCGTCGAAGATTTCGCTGGCGAACGACCTCGGGAACATCTGCAAGGAACACGGCGTCGACATGTACGAGGTCGCCGACGCGATGGGGCTGGACGGACGGATCCAACGGGCGTTCCTGGACAGCGGCCTCGGCTGGGGCGGGAGCTGCTTCCCGAAGGACACCGCGGCCATCATCGCCGCCGCCGAGGCGAAGGGGTACGACGCACCGATGTTGAACGCGGCGACGGAGGTGAACGATCGACAGCCACAGCGCTTCCTCGACCTGCTCGATAGGCACGTCGACGTGGACGGGAGGCGAGTCGCCGTCCTCGGACTCGCGTTCAAGCCCGGCACCGACGACATCCGGAACACGCGCGCGGTTCCCGTGATCGAAGGCCTCCTCGAACGGGGGGCGGACGTGGTCGCCCACGACCCGGTCGCGATCGAGAACATGCGCGATCGCTACCCGGAGATCGAGTACGCGGACTCGGCGTCGGACGCCCTGAACGGCGCGAGCGCCTGCCTCGTCGTGACCGACTGGGACCAGTACGAGGTGCTCGATGAGGAGTTCGACGAGATGGCCGACCCCGTCGTCGTCGACGGCCGCCACTGCATCGACCGTCGGGAGGGGATCACGTACGAGGGGCTGACCTGGTAGCGCGCCCGCCGTTTCACAAACCTTATCCCCTTTTTGCTACGATTCACGCCAATGAGTTCGCGCAGCGAAAGCGACGACTTACGCCAGTCACTCCGCCGGACGGCAACTGACTGGTACCACGTCCCCGCGCTCCTCCTCGCGATGGCGTGGATGTTCTGGGTTCGGATGCAGAAATACTCCCAGTTCCTTCAGAACGGCGAGGTGTACTTCAGCGGGAACGACGCCTGGTACCACCTCCGCCAGACGAACTACATGGTCCGGGACTTCCCCTCCGCGATCCCGTACGACATCTGGACCGGGTTCCCCGTCGGGACGTTTCAGGGGCAGTTCGGGACGCTCTACGATCAGCTGATCGCACTCGTCGCGCTGATCGTCGGTCTTGGCGCCCCCTCCGAGGCTCTCGTCGCCAAGGTCCTCCTCGTGGCCCCCGCGGTGTTCGGGACCCTCGCCGTCGTCCCCGTCTACGTCATCGGCAAGCGATTCAGCAACCGCATCGGCGGCCTGTTCGGCGTGTTCCTGCTCGCGCTCCTCCCCGGGCTGTTCCTCCGGCGGACGCTGGTCGGCGCCGCCGACCACAACGCCGCCGAGCCGCTGTTCATGGGGCTGGCGATGGTCGGCCTGTTCGGCGCCATCGCCGTCGCGGACCGAACGATGCCCGTCTGGGAGGTGATCCGCGAGGAGCTCTACGAGTCCCGCGAGCTCGACACCCTCAAGGAGCCGCTCGCGTGGTCGCTCGGTGCCGGCGTGCTCGTCGGCCTGTTCCTGTGGGTGTGGCCGCCCGCGGTGTTCCTGGTCGGTATCGTCGGGCTGTTCCTGACCGTGAACGTGGTCACCGACGTCGTCCACGGCGAGACGCCGGAGCCGATCGCGTTCACCGTGGCGGTCTCGATGCTCGTCGTGACGGTGATGAGCCTGCTGGGGCTGGATACGGTCGGCATTTCGACGACGACGCTCTCGCTCCTCCAGCCGCTGGCCGCGCTCTCGGTCGCGGTCGCTGCCGTGTTCTTCTGTGCGCTCGCACGCTACTGGGAGCGCGAGGGGATCGACGCCGCCTACTACCCGGCGGCGATCCTCGGGATCGGCGTCGTCGTCGTCGTCGTGA
>NZ_JBHUDH010000022.1:50323-52880 GCF_042678005.1 Halolamina salina
CGTCGGCGTCGGCGTGATCTCCGTCGTCGCTTCGGGGCTGTTCGAGACGATCGCCGGGAACCTCCTCCGGATCGTCGGGTTCAGCGCCGGCGCGCAGATGCGGACCATCTCCGAGGCCCAGCCGTTCCTCAGCCCGACCTCCATCCAGCAGTACGGCCTCAACACCGGCGCCGAACGCATCATCCTCGAGTACGGGGTCACCCTGTTCACCGCGATCCTCGCAGTCGTGCTCATGCACGCCCGTCCGCTGCTCCGTAAGGGTACCCAGCGTGCGTACACCTACCTCGGCGGGAGCCTCCTGACCGCCGCGCTGATCTTCCTGACGCCGCTGCCGAGCGTGGTCGGCGGCGTCGTCGGCATCGACCAGCAGGTGCTCGGGCTGGCGATCGTCGCCGCGCTCCTCGTGGGCGCGCCGCTGATCGCGGAGTACGAGGCGACCGACCTGCTGTTCGTGGTCTGGGCGGCGTTCATCACCTCGATGGCGTTCACCCAGGTCCGCTTCAACTACTACCTCGCGGTCGTGATCGTGGTCGCCAACGCCTACCTGTTCGGCCGCGTGCTCGACTACATCGACGCCGACAGCGCGCTTTCTGCGGCCGATCTGGAGGTCCGCACGGTCGGGCTGGCGACCGTCCCCGTCGTGTTCGGGCTGCTCCTGCTCAACCAGACGCTCGCGGCGGTCGTCGTCGCGGTCGCGGCGCTCGTAGGCGCGATCATGTTCGTCGAGGAGTTGGAGGGCCACCAGGTGCTCACCGTCGCCGCCGTCCTCCTGCTCGTCGCCGCGCCCGTGCTCGCCGTCCCGGTCACGCTCGGCGGCAGCGCACAGAGCGCCGGCACGCAGACCGCCACGTCCGTCCAGACCGGCAACAACACCGGTCCCGGCGCGATACTGGCGTGGGAAGGGACGTTCGACTGGATGCAGAACAACACCCCCGAGGAGGGGAACCTCGGCGGCGCCGGCAACGCCGAGGACATGGAGTACTACGGCGCCTACGAGAAGACGGACGACTTCGAGTACCCCGAGGGCGCCTACGGCGTGATGTCGTGGTGGGACTACGGCCACTGGATCACGACCCAGAGCGAGCGGATTCCGAACGCGAACCCGTTCCAGCAGGGCGCGACCAACGCCGCGAACTACCTGCTCGCGCCCAACGAAAGTCAGGCGCAGAACGTGCTCGACCGGCGCGCCCAGCCGGGTGAGGAGACCCGTTACGTGATGGTCGACTACCAGATGGCGTCGGTCACCTCGAAGTTCAGCGCGCCCGTGACGTTCTACGACGACCAGAACGTCTCCTACAGCGACTTCGCCAAGGGGATGTACCAGCTCCAGGAGACCGAGCGCGGCACGTTCGTCAGTGGCTCGGCCCAAATCTACGAGCAGCGGTACTACGAGAGCCTGATGATCCGGCTCTACCGCTACCACGGCTCCGCACAGGACGCCGCGCCGTTCGTGGTCGACTGGGAGACCCGCGAGCTGACCCGTCCCAACGGCGAGACGTTCGAGGCCCGGACGACGATGGCCAACGACACGATGCTGCGACGCTTCCCGAACATGAGCGCCGCCCGCGCGTACGTCGAGGAGGACGGTAGCGCCCAGATCGGCGGCGTCGGGCCGTTCCCGCAGGAGGACATCCCCGCGCTGGAGCACTACCGGCTGGCGAAGGCCAGTCAGGCCCAGAACCAGAACTTCCAGCTGAACGACCGGCGACAGGCCGCGATGGCCGGCGACCAGCTCTACGGGCTGATCTACCAGCAGTCCACCACGACGCCGTCGTGGGTGAAGACGTTCGAGAAGGTGCCCGGCGCGACCGTCGAGGGGTCGAACGCCCCCGCCAACACCGAGGTGACCGCGTCCGTCCAGATGCGGATGCCGTCCTCGAACCAGACGTTCACCTACACCCAGCACGCCCAGACGAACGACGAGGGCGAGTTCACGCTGACGCTGCCGTACTCCACCACCGGCTACGACGAGTTCGGGCCGGAGAACGGCTACACGAACGTGAGCGTCCGGGCGGTCGGAAACTACACCGTCACGGCGCCGGCGACAACCAACGAGAGCGGCTACTCCATCCAGTACGGTCAGGAGTTCGAGGTCTCCGAGGGCAAGGTGCTGGGCGTCGACGAGGAGGCCAAGCAGATCACCCTCGAGAAGCGCACACAGCCGCCCGAGGGCGCACAGAACGAGAGCAGCGGGAACGAGACGAACACGAGCGAGAACACCAGCAGCCTCGCCGGCCCGGAACCGATCGGGACCGTCGACGGTGAGAGCCGACAGTCGGCCGACTCGACGGNGCGGCCCGAGCGTGATCGGCGTCGGGGCCGACACGCTCGCCCCGGCGGCACGGGTCACGAACTGATGCGCGGACGGGACTCCCTGAGCGTCTACCTCCGCGGGGTGGCGATGGGCGCCGCCGACGCGGTGCCCGGCGTCTCTGGGGGGACCATCGCGCTGCTGACGGGGATCTACCCCCGACTGATCGCCGCGATCACCGCCGTCGAGCCTGACAGACTGCTCGACATCGTCGCCGCGCCGCTGCCCGACCGCCGCGGCGACGCC
>NZ_JBHUDH010000022.1:52999-53408 GCF_042678005.1 Halolamina salina
CCGGCTTCGGCGTCGCCTTCCTGCTCTCCGGGCAGGCCGAGGGGGCGCTCGGCCACGGCCTCCCCGTGACGTTTCTCGCCGGCTCGGTCGCGGTGACCGCGATGATCTTACCCGGCGTATCCGGCTCGCTGCTGCTGCTACTGCTGGGCCAGTACGAGTACATGATCGGCCACCTGAGCGCGTTCGTCGACGCGGTGTACGCGATCGCGACGGGCGAGCCGGCGGCGGTCCCCCCGGGGACGGCCACGATCGTCACGTTCCTCGGCGGCGGCGTCGTCGGGCTGTTCACCGTCGCCCACGCGGTCCGGTGGGCGCTGGAACACCGGAAGCGGGCGACGATGACGTTCCTCGTCGCGCTGGTCGTCGGCGCGCTGCGGGCGCCGGTCGTCCAGACCGCGACGCGGCTCGA
>NZ_JBHUDH010000022.1:53429-66607 GCF_042678005.1 Halolamina salina
GCGACCCGGCTCGACGCCGGGTGGACGACCGCCGCGATCGGCCTCTTCTGTGGCGCAGCGGTCGTCGGCGCCGCCGTCGTGGTCGGCCTCGAGCGGGCCGCGGGCGGCGAGGCGATCGAGATCTGAGTGGAAAGCGTTGTGGGCGTCCGTCAGCGCGTCTCAACAAGGCTTAATCCCCGCGGGGAGTTGCGTGGCGTATGAGCGATATCACGGTCGTGCTACCGGACGGCTCCGAGCTCTCCGTGCCGGAGGACGCCACGGTCGAGGACGCCGCCTACGAGATCGGTCCCGGACTGGGCGACGACACCGTCGCGGGCGTCGTCGACGGCGAACTCGTCGCGAAGGAGGACGAACTCCACGACGGCGCACAGCTCGAGATAGTCACCGACCAGTCCGACGAGTACCTCGACGTGCTGCGCCACTCCGCGGCTCACGTGTTCGCACAGGCGCTCCAGCGCATCCACCCCGAGGCGAAGCTCACCATTGGTCCGCCGACGGAGGACGGCTTCTACTACGACGTCGCCGACGTCGACCTCGAGGAGTCCGACCTCGAGGCCATCGAGGCCGAGATGGCGGAGATCGTCGAGGCGGACTACGAGATCGAGCGCGTCAAGCGCTCCCGTGAGGAAGCGTTCGAACAGTACGCGGACAACCGCTTCAAGCGGGAGATCCTCGAGGAGGAGGCCGCCGGGCAGGACCCGGTCAGCTTCTACCGGCAGGACGACTGGGAGGACCTCTGTCAGGGTCCCCACGTGGAGTCGACGGGTGAGATCGGTGCGGTGGAGCTGCTGAACATCTCCTCGGCGTACTGGCGCGGCGACGAGGACAACGAGACGCTGACCCGCGTGTACGGGACGGCGTTCGAGTCGGAGTCCGACCTCGAAGAGTTCCTCCAGATGCGCGAGGAGGCCAAGGAGCGCGACCACCGCCGCATCGGGCAGGAGATGGATCTGTTCTCGGTGCCCGACGTGACGGGGCCGGGGCTTCCGCTGTACCACCCCGCGGGGAAGACGATCCTGCAGGAACTGGAGAACTACGTCAACGAACTCAACCGCGAGGCGGGCTACGAGCAGGTCGAGACGCCCCACCTGTTCCGGACGGAGCTGTGGAAGCAGTCGGGCCACTACGACAACTACCGGGACGACATGTTCCTCCTCGACGTGAACGACGAGGAGTACGGGCTGAAGCCGATGAACTGCCCGGGGCACGCCACCATCTTCGACCAGTCCTCGTGGTCCTACCGGGACCTGCCGATCCGGTACTTCGAGAACGGGAAGGTGTACCGGAAGGAGCAGCGCGGCGAGCTCTCGGGCCTCTCCCGGACGTGGGCGTTCACCATCGACGACGGCCACCTGTTCGTCAAGCCGGAGGACATCGAGCGAGAGGTCCGGGAGATCATGGAGCTGATCTTCGAGCTCATCGGCCACTTCGACCTCGAAGTGGAGGTCGACCTCGCGACCCGACCCGAAAAATCGGTCGGCGGCGACGAGATCTGGGAGAGTGCCGAGGAACAGCTCCGTGAGGTGCTCGACTCCGGCGGCTACGACTACGGGATCGAGGCCGGCGACGGCGCGTTCTACGGCCCGAAGATCGACTTCTCGTTCCGCGACGCGCTGGGGCGCTCCTGGGACGGCCCGACGGTCCAACTCGACTTCAACATGCCCGAGCGGTTCGACCTGACGTACACGGGCGAGGACAACGAGGAGCACCGGCCGGTGATGATCCACCGCGCGCTGTACGGCTCCTACGAGCGCATCTTCATGGTGCTGATCGAGCACTTCGACGGTCAGTTCCCGCTGTGGCTCGCGCCCGAGCAGGTGCGCATCCTGCCCGTCTCCGACGACGCGCTGGGGTACGCCCACCGCGTGAAGAACGAACTCGACGGGTTCCGCGTCGAGGTCGAGGACCGCGACTGGACGGTCGGCCGGAAAATCCGGGAGGCCCACGACGACCGACTGCCGTACATGATCATCGTCGGCAGCGACGAGGAGGAGGCCGGCACCATCTCGGTCCGGGACCGCTTCGAGCGCGAGGCCGACGGCGTCGATCCCGAGGCGTTCCGCGAGCACCTCAAGGCCGAGCGCGACGAGAAGCGCATCGAGCCGGACTTCCTCGACGAGTAGTCAGGCCGGGAGGAAGGCGGTCAGGAACCCCACGAGCGAGCCGACGAGCAGGAGGGCAGCGAGGAGGATCGCGACCCACCTCCGGCCGCGCCCCCGGAGCGCCGGCGTCTCCGACGGGAAGAACGGCGAGAGCGCGCCTCTGGAGTCGTCGTCCATACGCCGCCGTTCGTGGCGCGGAGCTATCAACCCTCGCCAGCCACGGCCATCGCGCTCGGTGACAACCGCGCCCACCGAGCGGTGGGTCCGGGCCACCGACGACGCCGTGCGGGCCGAACGAGTTCGGCCGAGCCGCCGCGACCCACACCGTCGGTTTCCGGCGAACGCGCCCTCTCACGGGCAGTTCCGGGCGTGAGGGAGTACCACAAGATTTACTCGTAAGTGTGTATACGTTCGTCACATATGTCCTCGGACACGAACGGAGAGGGGCTTTCCCGTCGTACAGTACTCGCGTCCGCCGCCGCGGCGGGCGCGACCGGACTGGCCGGCTGTAGCAGCCTCACCGGCGGCGGCGGCGGGCCGGAGAACCCGATCGAACTGCTCCACGCGTGGTCCTCGGGCGACGGCAACGCCGCGATCGCCGCGCTGATCGAGGGGTTCCAGGAGGCCCACCCCGACGTAGAGTTCGCCGAGGAGCCGGTCAACGGCGCCGCACGCAGCAACCTCGACAACGTCATCTCGAACCGACTGCAGGCCAACGACCCGCCGAGCACGTTCCAGACGTGGCCGGGCGCCACGCTGGAGAAGTTCGGCGACGCCTACGCCAGCATCGAGGAGGACGTCTGGACCGACGAGGTGGAGGAGAACTACCTCCCGGGACCCAAAGAGCAGGCCAAACTCGACGGCACGTACGTGACGGTGCCGCTGAACATCCACCGCATCAACAACCTGTTCTACAACACGGCGGTGCTGGAGGAGGCCGGCGTCGACCCCGAGTCGCTCTCCTCGCCGGCGGACGTGGTCGAGGCGTGTGCGGCCGTCGCCGAGAACACCGACGCGGTGCCGTTCGCCCAGCAGACCAGCGGCCCGTGGTCGACGATTCAGCTCTGGGAGACGGCGCTGCTCGCCCAGGCCGGCATCGACGGCTACACCGCCTTCACGGAGGGTGAGGGCGACGTGGAGCAGGTCCGTGCGGCGCTGGAGCACGTCGTCGAACTCAGCGAGTACTACCCCAGCGACGCCTCCTCGATCAGCTTCACCGAGGCGAACACGATGGTGATGGAGGGCGAGGCGGCGTTCATCCACCAGGGCGACTGGGCCGCGGGCGCCTACAGCGGCGACGACGAGTTCAACTACGGCGAGGACTGGGGGCAGGTCACCTACCCCGGCTCGGAGGGGAGCTACCTGCTCAACATGGACTCGTTCCCGTACTTCGACAACAACCCCTCGCCGGAGGCGACCAAGACGTTCCTCAGCTACTGTGCCGGCACGGAGGGGCAGGTGCTGTTCAACCGCGAGAAGGGGTCGATCCCCCCGCGGAAGGACGCCGACGTGTCCGAGCTCAACACGTTCCAGCAGGACCAGTACGAGGACTTCACGAGCGCGGACAGCCAGCCGCCGTCGATCCAGCACGGGCTGGCGGTCTCGACCGGAATCAAGACGAACATCACCAGTGCTTTCAGCGGCTTCCTCGAAGACTACGACGCCGACGCCACCGCGGAGGCGCTCGTCGGCGCGTTCGAGTAACGACCCCCTGGAAGCACAGGTATGCGTGATCCGATAGCCACACTTCGTAACCGCTGGTCCGACAGCGACGCCCGCACCGACGGCGGCGAGACCGCCTCGAAGCGGTCGCTGCTCTCGCGGGACTCGGTGCGGTCGGCCCCGTTCTGGCTGCCGCCGTTCCTGCTGGTCGGACTGTTCGTGTACGGCGCCGTCGTCTGGAACTTCCTGCTCTCGCTGACCGACTTCTCCGGCATCGGCGAGCCCGACTACACGGATCTGGACGTCGAGAACTACCTCGTCGCGTTCGCCGACCCGATCGACGGTCTCCTCTCGACGGTCGGCCTCGGCGGCGAGGTCAACGGCACGGCGCCGGGATGGTCGGAGCTGACCGTCGATCCGGTCTGGAACTCGCTGGGCAACACCGTCGCCCTGATGGTGGGGTTCTCGGCGGTCTGTCTCGCGGTCGGCCTGCTGCTCGCGATCCTCGTCGACCGCGGCATCCGCTTCGAGAACACGTTCCGGACGATCTACCTGCTGCCGATGAGCCTCTCCTTTGTCGTCACGGCGAAGTTCTGGCTCTACATGTACAACCCCGACACCGGGCTGATCAACGTCGCCCTCGGCGCCGTCGGGATCGGGCCGGTACAGATCGTCCAGAACCCCGACCTGAAGCTCGGGGCGGTCGCGTTCGCGCTGATCTGGCAGTTCAGCGGCTACGCGATGATCGTCTACCTCGCGGCGCTGCGTGGCATCCCGTCGAGCCACTTCGAGGCCGCCCGCGTCGACGGCGCGAGCACGGTGAAGATGTACTGGCGGGTGATAATCCCGCAGCTCCGGACCGCGACCGTGAGCGCGCTGGTCGTGATCACGGTGTTCGCGCTCAAGGCGTTCGACTTCCTGTTCTCGATGTACGGCGGCTACCAGCCCGGCCCGTCGGCGGACATCCTCGCGACGCGGATGGTCAGGGAGGCGTACGCCAACCAGAACTGGGCGTACGGGTCGACGATCGCGGTGATCCTGTTCGTGATGGCGCTGTGTATCGTCGCGCCGTACGTCTACTCGCAGTATCAACGGGGTGAGCTATGAGCACGAGCGAGGAGGACCGGCTCCGGCTGAAGCGGATCGGCCTCTACGCCGTGCTCGTCGGGATGGCGGGGTTCTACCTCCTGCCGATCCTGACGGGGCTGTTCACCTCGATCACCAGCCCCGAGAGCTACACCGGACAGGCGCCGTTCCTCCCGCCGCTGGAGCCGCTGATCCCGGAGACCGGTTCGTTCTCGCTCCAGCCGTGGGGGAACGCGTTCGACGGCCTCGCCCGCGGGCTGGCCAACAGCGTCATCCTCGTGATCCCGGCGACGATCCTCTCGGGGCTGTTCGGGAGCATGGCCGCCTACGGGCTGACCAACGTCGACTGGCGCGGGCAGGTCGGAATCTACGCGCTGTTCGTCGCCGGCATCTTCATCCCGTATCAGGCGGTGTTGGTGCCGCTGACGCAGTTCTGGTACAACGTCGTGCCGCTGCAGTCGCTGTTCGCGCCGCTGGCGGCGTTCCCGCTGGTCCAGGAGTACCACTGGAAGCTGGTGGCGCTGATCGTCACCCACACGGCGTACGGGATTCCGATCTGTACGCTGCTGTTCCGTGCCCACTACAAGAAGCTCTCCACGGAGATGATCGAGGCGGCCCGGCTCGACGGCGCCTCGGTGTCGACGATCTACCGACGGATCGTGCTGCCGCTGTCGATTCCGATGTTCGCGGTGGTGTTCATCTACCAGTTCACCCAGATCTGGAACGACCTCCTGTTCGCCCTGACGATCGTCCAGTTCGGCGACGCGTCGGTGGTGACACAGGAACTGGTGGGGATCGGGGTGTCCCAGTCGGGGACGAACTTCCCGCTGCGGATGGCGGCGGCGCTGCTGGCGGCGCTGCCGACGCTCGTGGTGTACGTCCTGTTCGGCGACAAGTTCGCCGAGGGGGTGGCCACATGAGGTTCAGAGGTGATCTACGATGGCAGAACTAACGCTCGACTCGGTAACGAAGGTGTTCAACGAGGGGGGAAGCGACGAGATCGTCGCCGTCGACGACGTGACGATGGGGATCGAGGACGGGGAGTTCCTCGTGCTCGTCGGCCCGTCGGGCTGCGGGAAGTCGACGACCCTGCGCATGATCGCCGGGCTGGAGACCGTCACCGACGGCGAGATCCGGCTCGGCGGGCGCGCGATCAACGACACGGGACCCGCGGACCGGGACATCGCGATGGTGTTCCAGTCCTACGCGCTCTACCCCCACATGACCGTCCGGGAGAACATGAGCTTCGGGCTGGAGGAGTCCACCGACATGCCCGACGACGAGATCCGCGCCACCGTCGAGGAGACGGCGGCGATGATGGGCATCGAGGAGCTGCTCGACCGCAAGCCCTCGGAGCTCTCCGGCGGCCAGCAGCAGCGCGTCGCGCTCGGCCGCGCGATCGTGCGCGACCCCGCGGCGTTCCTGATGGACGAGCCGCTGTCGAACCTCGACGCCAAGCTCCGGGCGACGATGCGCACGGAACTCCAGCGCATCCAGGACGAACTGGGCGTGACGACGGTGTACGTCACCCACGACCAGACCGAGGCGATGACGATGGGCGACCGCATCGCCGTACTCGACGACGGCGTGCTCCAGCAGGTGGGGACGCCGCTCGAGTGCTACCACACCCCCGCCAACCGCTTCGTCGCGGGGTTCATCGGCGAGCCGTCGATGAACTTCTTCCCGACGACCCGCGAGGGCGACGCGCTCTCGAACGAGCGGTTCACCTACCCGCTTCCCGAGGATGTCCGGGAGACGCTCGGCGACGCGACGAACGTGACACTCGGCGTGCGCCCGGAGGACGTCGAGTTCGCGGCCGAGGCCGAGACGCTCGGCCCACACGACTTCGAGTGCGTCGTCGACGTGGTCGAGCCTGTCGGGGAGTCGAACAACGTCTACCTCCGGTTCGCGGACGCGCCCGACGGGGAGACGTTCATCGCGACGATCAGCGGGATGCGCACCGTCTCCTCGGGCGACCGCGTGGTGGCGACCATCCCGCCGGAAGCGATCCACCTGTTCGACGACCGGACCGGCGAGGCGCTCAAGAACCGCTCGCTCGACGACGTCGAGGGCGTGACGCCGACCTGAGGGGTAGCCCTCTATGGCGCCCTGACGTACGTCACCGGACAGGACGCGTTCGAGAGGATCTTCTGAGCCGTCGAGCCGAACACCGCCTTCCCCGCCGCCGAGCGGCCGCGCCCGCCGACGATCAGCATGTCGGCGCCCACTCGCTCCGCGAGTTCGAGCACTTCCTCGCTCGTGTCGCCCACGGCGCCGTGTGACTCGTACTCGATACCTGCCTCCGAGAGCATCGCGCCGACCTCCCGGATCGTCGCGTGCCGCGCGGCCACGTCGTCCGGCGCCACCTCGGCGTCGGGACCGAACTCGAGTTGGTCTTTCACTCTCTCGTACCCCTCCTCGGAGAAGACGTGGAGGAGCCGAACGGTCGCGCCGGCAGGCCCCGCCACGTCGATAGCCGTCCGCGCGACTGACTCCGTCCGTTCAGCCTCGTCGCCGACCGCGACGACCACCGTATCGAGGCTCATCCGACCGTCACCTCCTCACCGACTTCGGCGCTCCGCTGAACGGCGTCGAGGACGCGCTGGACCGCCAGCCCGTCGTCGAAGTCCGGCGCGTACGCGCTCCCCTCCTCGACCGCCGAGAGGAACGCGTGGTTCTCGTGGACGAACGTGTGCTCCCAGCCGAGCGCGTGCCCGGGCGGCCACCAGTGCTCGAGATACGGGTCGTCTTCCTCGGTCACGAGCACGGTCTCGAAGCCGCGATTGCCCGGCCGGAACAGTTCGAGTTCGTTCAGTCGTTCGAGCGAGAAGCGGATCGCGCCCTCGGTCCCCTCGATCTCGATCGTGTGGTCGTTCTTTCGACCGACGGCGACCCGGGAGGCTTCGAGCGTTCCGGCGGCACCGTTTTCGAACCGGACCTGCGCGCTGTAAGCGTCGTCGACGGTGACCGGCTCGCTCCCTTCGCCGTCGGCCGCGGGGCGCTCGTCGACGAACGTCGTGGTCTGCCCGCTCACGCGCTCGATGTCACCGACGAGGAAGCGTGCGAGGTCGATCGTGTGCGCGCCGAGGTCGCCCAGCGCCCCGCTGCCCGCGCGGTCGGCGTCGGTCCGCCAGCTCGCGGGCGCCTCGGGATCGACCAGCCAGTCCTGCAGGTACTTCCCGCGGAACTGCCGGATCTCGCCCAGTTCGCCGGCGTCGATCAGCCGCTTGGCGTACTGGATCGCCGGGACGTACCGATAGTTGAAACCGACCGCTGCGGGGGCGTCGGCGTCCGCCGCGGCTGCCGCCATGCGTTCGGCACCGGCGAGCGTCGGCGCCATGGGTTTCTCACACAGCACAGGCGTCCCCGCCTCCAGCGCCGCGATCGTGGGCTCGGGGTGGACGTGGTTCGGGCCGAGGTTGTAGAAGACGTCCACGTCGGCAACGACCTCGCGCCAGTCCGTCGCCGTCCGTGCAAAGCCCAGCCTGTCGGCCGCCTCGGCGAGCGCGGCCTCGTCGCGGCCGATCAGCACGTCGCGTTCGACCGCCGGGGCGTCCGGGACGAACATCGGCAGTCGCGCGAGCGCGTTCGCGTGGGCCTTCCCCATGAAGCCGTACCCCAGCATCCCGACCGAGAGCGGGTCGCTCACGGTCGCACCCCCCGGGCCGTCCCGCGCTTCGCTCCCCCGGGCCGCCCGTCAGTGGCCGGGAGCCGTCCGGGATCCGTCCCGAAAGTGGCTATGACTGTCACACCACACGGTCACGACCGACGCGTAAGAAATTTACTTACCTTCGAATCAATAGTTCACAGGATGCGCTGGCACCGAGTCCGGACGGTCACGCCGCGAGCGGTGGACGGATGACCGCGTGGTACGCCGCGGTCGATCTCGGTGCGAGCAACATCAAGGCGGTCGTCGGCGACGAGGACGGCACCGTCGTCAGCCGGGCGCGACGCCGGACCCCTCGCGGCCCGGACGGCGACGCGGTCGCCGACGCGATGGTCGCCGCGACCCGGGCGGCGCTTTCTGACGCCGGCGTCGCGCCGACAGAGATAGTCCGCTGTGGCGTCGGCTCGATCGGCCCGCTGGACAAGGCCGCCGGCGAACTCGGCCGCTCGGCCAACCTCGGCCCGAACGTCGATCGGGTCCCCCTCGCGAAGCCGCTCGGCGAACTGCTCGACGCGGAGGTGGTCGTCATCAACGACGCCAACGCGGGGGTGATCGGCGAGCGCTTCTACGCCGATCGGAGTCCCGACGATATGGCCTACCTCACTATCTCCTCGGGCATCGGCGCCGGCGTCGCCGTCGTCGGCCGCCTGCTCTCGGGCTGGGACGGCAACGCGGCGGAGGTGGGCCACGACACGCTCGAAGTCGGGGGGATCACCTGCGGCTGTGGCGCCGAGGGCCACTGGGAGGCGTACTGCTCGGGGAAGAACATCCCCCGCCACGCGCGGTACGTCCACGAGACCGAGGGCGTCCCGACGGAGCTACCCCTCGACGAGATCGACGCCAAGGACGTGTTCGACGCCGCCGACGAGGACCCCCTCGCCGAGCGAGTGATCGAGCGCGTGCAGGCGTTCAACGCCGCCGGGATCGCCGATCTGGTCCACGCCTACGCCCCGCTGGTGGTGTACGTCGGCGGCGCCGTCGCGCGAAACAACCCCGAACGTATCGTCGATCCGGTCCGGGAACGGCTCCCTGATCTGGTGATGACGAACGTCCCCGAACTCCGGCTCACCTCGCTGGGCGACGAGGCGGTCGTCCGCGGCGCGCTCGCGGCCGCGATCACCGCGGCCGACCGCTCGCAGCTCCGTCCTTAGGCGCGCTCGATCGTGATCTCGTGGGCCTCGACGTCCTCCAGCGCCGCGACTCGGCCGCCGACCCGGACCTCCCCGTCGCCGGTGTCGAGCGTGAGCGACGCGATCGACTCCTCGTCGTTGCGCGTCGTGTCGACGACCTCGCCCGCCACGTCGCGGGGCTCGCCGCCCAGCACGTCCCGCCCCTCGACGGTCGCCCGGAGCGGCCCGTCGAGCGCCTCGACCTCCTCGACACAGCGTCGGAGCGACGCGTACCGGCGGGGGAGGCTTCGGTCGGGCGTGGTCGCCAGCGTCTCCCCGGAGGCCCACAGCACCGTCGAGACGAACCCCGAGACGAGGAAGCCGAGCTCCGAGCGGTTGAACACGACCCCGTAGCGCTCCTCGCCCCGGCTGACCGCCTCGCGGGTCGCGTACAGCGAGAACTGCCCGTCGCCGACCGCCGCGACCGGGGTGGTGACGCCGCGGCGCGAGCGCGCAGTGGTCGCGACGTCGGTGTAGTCGTACTCCTCGGGGTCGGGTACCTCGGCGGCCGGCGAGACGAGCAGTTCGATCGTGACGCCGGCCTCCCGCTTCTCGCGGAGTTCGTCCTCGAACTCCGCCAGCAGGTCGGGCGTCAGCGACAGCAGCAGTTCGAACTCCGCGGACTCGATCACGTCGCCGAGGTAGCGCTCGATCGTGTGGGGCGACTTGATCAGCGTGACCGCCTCGGCGTCCCGCGCCGGCGCGGTGTAGCGCTGTTCGAGGCCGCTGACGAGTTCGTCGAGCGAGGAGCGAACGCCGCCGAACGCCTCCTCGGGCTCGATCGCGAGCACCTGCATCGGCCGGGACTCCTGTAGCTCCACGAAGCCGTGGTCCGCGAGGCTCCGCACCGTGTCGTACACGCGGGGCTGGGGGATGTCGGTCCGCTCGGCGATCTCGGTCGCGGTGAGCCGGCCGTGTTCGAGCACGGCCAGATACGCCTCGATCTCGTACTCGCCGAAGTCGAACGTCTCCCCGACCCGCTCCAGCGCCGCGCGCAGGTCGTCGTCGTGCATACCCCGGGGATGCCCGCCCGGTCACATAAACACCGTTCGTCCGTCCCGCCGCCCGGCGGTGAAATAAACGTTCACTCGCGTCCGAATACCCGTCCCGGTAGGTCCAAGGGATGCCGGCCCCTGTCGCCGGGCATGACCGCACCCGCCCCCGGCGCGGCCGACCCGCTCTCGCTGCACGGCGTCGTCCCGCCGACCGTGACCGCGTTCGACGACGACGGCGAACTGGACGCCGAGACGACCGCCGCCCACGCCCGGTTCGTCGTCGACCGCGGCGTCCACGGCGTGTTCCCGCTCGGGACGAACGGCGAGTTCGCGCTGCTCGGCCCCGAGGAGCGCGACGAGGTCGTCCGGGCCGTCGTCGACGAAGTCGGTGACGAGGTGCCGGTGATCGCCGGCGTCGGCGAGCCCGCGACCCGCCGCACGGTCGAGCGCGCACGCGCGGCTGAGGAGGCGGGCGCCGACGGCGTCGTCGTCGTCACCCCCTACTACTACCCGCTCGACGGCGACGCGGCAGTCGAGCACTACCGCACGGTCTGCGATGCGGTCGACTGCCCGGTGTACGTCTACCACATCCCCTCGAAGACGGGGAACGACCTGAGCCTCGAGACGCTGGACGAACTCGCGGCGATCGACAACCTCGCCGGGCTGAAGGACTCCTCGAAGGACGTGCCGTGGCTGGGGCAGGCCGTCGCCGCCAACGACGAACTCACCTTCCTCGCGGGCTCGGACTCGCTGCTGAAGCCCGGGCTCGACCTCGGCTGCACCGGGATGGTGTCGGCGGTCGCGAACGCCTTCCCCGAACTTGTCGTTGACCTGTACGAGGCGTACGACGCCGGCGACCGTGAGCGCGCCGCGGACCTGCAGGAACGGGTGTACGAGGTCCGCTCGGCGATCAAGCGCGGCCCGTACATGGCCGGCGTGAAGGAGGCGCTCTCACACCGCGGGTTCGACGCCGGACCGCTTCGCTCGCCGCTGCGACGGATGGACGACGAGGACAGCGCGGCGCTCCGGGCCGATCTCGAGGCGCTGGGGCTGTTGGAGTAATCTTTTACTACGCGTGTAGTAACCGTTCGCCATGGTCGACTACTCGGAGCTCCACGATCCGAACGCGGAGTACACGATGCGGGAGCTCTCCGCCGAGACGATGGGCGTCACACGCGAGCGCGGCGGCGGGCGGGACGTCGAGATCACCGACGTGCAGACGACGATGGTCGACGGCAACTTCCCGTGGACGCTCGTCCGGGTCTACACCGACGCCGGCGTCGCGGGCACGGGCGAGGCGTACTGGGGCGCCGGGGTCCCCGAACTCATCGAGCGGATGAAGCCGTTCCTGCTCGGCGAGAACCCGCTGGACATCGACCGCCTCTACGAGCACCTGATCCAGAAGATGTCCGGCGAGGGCTCCGTCGAGGGGGTGACCGTCACCGCCATCTCGGGGATCGAAGTCGCACTGCACGACCTCGCGGGCAAGATCCTCGACCTGCCCGCCTACCAACTGCTCGGCGGGAAGTACCGCGACGAGGTCCGGGTGTACTGCGACTGCCACACCGAAGCGGAGGCCGACCCCGAGGCCTGCGCCGACGAGGCCGAGCGCGTCGTCGAGGAACTGGGGTACGACGCGCTGAAGTTCGACCTCGACGTGCCCAGCGGGCTGGAGAAAGATCGCGCGAACCGCCACCTCCGGTCGGGCGAGATCCGCCACAAAGTCGAGATCGTCGAGGCGGTCACCGAGCGCGTGAAAGACCGCGCGGACGTCGCCTTCGACTGCCACTGGACGTTCTCCGGCGGCAGCGCGAAACGGCTCGCCGAGAAGCTGGAACCGTACGACGTGTGGTGGCTCGAGGACCCCGTCCCGCCGGAGAACCTCGACGTGCAGGAGGAAGTCACCAAGTCGACGACGACGCCGATCACCGTCGGCGAGAACCGCTACCGCGTGACCGAGCTCCGCCGGCTGATCGAGGACGGGGCGGTCGACATCGTCGCCCCCGACCTGCCCAAGGTCGGCGGGATGCGCGAGACCCGGAAGATCGCCGACGTGGCGAACCAGTACTACGTCCCGGTGGCGATGCACAACGTCGCCTCGCCGATCGCGACCGTGGCGGCGGCCCACGTCGGTGCCGCGGTGCCGAACTCGCTGGCGGTCGAGTACCACTCCTACGAACTCGGCTGGTGGGAGGATCTGGTCGAGGAGGACGTGATCGTCGACGGTTCGATCGAGGTGCCCGAAGAGCCGGGGCTCGGCGTCACCCTCGACCGCGACGCCGTGGCCAAACACTTAGTCGACGGCGAGGAACTGTTCGACCCGGTATGAGCCTACCCGCCGGCGGCGACGGTCCGGAACCGACACTCGCCACCTTCGGCGAGAGCATGCTGCGGTACAGCCCCCCGGCCGGCAACCGCCTCGAGACGGCCGACGAGCTCGCGGTCCACGTCGGCGGCGCCGAGAGCAACGTCGCCGCCGCGGCGGCCCAACTGGGCT
>NZ_JBHUDH010000022.1:66739-68480 GCF_042678005.1 Halolamina salina
CCCGACGAGCTGGCGGTCGACCGCGTCCGCGCCGCGGACGCGTTCTACACCAGCGGGATCACGCCCGCGCTCTCGGAGACGCTACGGGAGACGACCGCGGCGCTCCTGAAGGCGGCGGGCGAGGCCGGCGTCACGCGCGCGTTCGACCTCAACTATCGGTCGAAGCTCTGGACGCCCGCCGAAGCAGCCGAGAAACTCCGCCCGCTGTTCGAACACGTCGACGTGCTGATCGTCGCCGAGCGCGACGCCGAGACGGTGCTGGACCGCGACGGCGAGGCCGGGCAGATCGCACACAGCCTCGGGGTCGAACACGACTGCGAGGCGGTGGTGGTGACCCGCGGCGAGGCGGGCGCGGTCGCGGCCCACGGCGGCGAGATCCACGAGGCCGACGCGCTGGAAACCGACACCGTCGATCCGGTCGGGAGCGGCGACGCGTTCGTCGGGGGGCTGCTCGCCGGCCTGTTGACCGGCAGTTCGGTGCCCGTCGCGCTCGACGCCGCGACCGCGACCGCCGCGCTGAAACGGACCGTGGCGGGCGACGCCGCGGTCGTGACGCCGGAAGACGTGACGGCGGTGATCGACGGCGGCGCCGACGAGATCGACCGCTGATTCAGGCGCCGTCGCCGACCCGGATCACCTGCAGCAGCGAGTACACCGGCACGCCGTCGACCTCGTCGACGCCGCGCTTGTCCGCGAGCACGCCGCAGGCGACCGGCTCGCCCCCGCGGGCGCGCACGGCGTCGATCGTCTCCTGTATCGTGGTGCCGGAGGTGACGGTGTCGTCGACGATGTAACACTCCCGCTCGCGGACCTCCGCGAAGTTCCGGGAGAAGCCGCCCTCGAGGTTCTCGATGCTACCCTCCTCCCACTGGTGTTTCCGGGGCGTGTACGTCGCGAGATCCGTGTCCAACTCAGTCGCGACCGTCGTCGCGAGCGGGCTGCCGGCTTTCTCGACGCCGACGGTCAGGTCCACGTCCTCCCCCTTCTTCGAGAGCAGGTCCGCCAGCGCGGCCGCGACGTGTCCGAGCCGCGAGGAGTCCCGGCCGACCGCCGACCAGTCGACGTGGATGTCGCCCGGGCCGCCGCCCTGTGCGGGCGTGGCGCCGGCGCGGTCGACCAGCCACGAGGCGGTCTCCCGGGAGACGTTGAGTTCGTCGGCGATCTCCCCCTTCGAGAAGCCGCGGTCGGCGAGCGAGCGTGCCTCCTCGATCAGGTCGTCGACGTTCTTCATGGGTGGAGTTCGACTGCCGCCTTGATAACGTCGCTGTCCAGCGCCGCCTCGAACTCCTCGATCGGGTAGACGTGCTCGGCGAACGGCGACCGCACCGAGGCGGGCATCGCGTCGAGCCACTCGACCGCCCGCTCGAAGTGGGTGTAGCCGGCGTTGACCGAGCCGACCGTCGCGCGGTTGCCCAGCACCATCTCGCGGTGGAAATCGGCGAGATCCACCTCGGCGGTGTGTGGCTCCGGCACGCCGAGCAGCGCCGCGACGCCGTTGGGCGCCAGCGCCGACACCGACTTGACCGCGTGTGGCGCGTGGCCGGTCGCCTCGAACACCAGATCCATCGGCGCGTACGCCTCGGGGACCGCCTCGACGGGCGTCTCACGGGAGTCCACGTACGTCGCGCCGGCCTCGATCGCGAGTTCGACCGCCGGATCGTCGCGGTCGCGGCGACCGAGGCAGTACACCTCCTCGAACCGCTCGGCGAGGACTGGGACCGTCAGGAGTCCCAGCGACCCC
>NZ_JBHUDH010000023.1:0-489 GCF_042678005.1 Halolamina salina
CTCCCGATCCCCTCGCCTTTCCAGCGCTCGCGGACGCCGAGGCGGCTGAGCTTCCGCGTACCGGCGTCGGCTCGTTCGAGTCGGACGCCGCCGACCACCTCACCCTCGGTCTCGGCGACGAACACGCGGTGCTCGCGGAGCCACTCGATGACCTGCTCGGGCGTGGCGGAGCCGGCCTTTGCGGGGAAGCCGAGTTCGCGGTTCGCCGCGTAGGCGTCGCGGTAGGCGTCCGCCAGCGCGGCGGCGTCGACGTCGTCGACCCCCGCCTCCCGGATCGTTACGTCGGCCATACTTCGGGGGTTAGCGGAGCAGCACCCTGAATCCAGCGGCGTACGCTGGAAGGAAAGTCTCGTGCGTAGAGAGTCCGCGAGCGACCTCTGGGAGCGAGCGGTTCACCGGACCCGACCGGAGGGAGGGTCCGGCATTTTGTCATCATCAGGATCGCGGAGCGATCCTGATTAGCAGCCAGAATCTTCGATTCTGGCGGCA
>NZ_JBHUDH010000023.1:546-5137 GCF_042678005.1 Halolamina salina
TGCCGGGGGTTGAGGCGAGCGCCTGCGGCGCTCGCCGATGCCCCCGGGAAAAGCGGTTGAGGGTTAGAACTTCTCGAGGTAGCGGTCCAGCTCCCAGTCGGAGACGTCGACGAGGTACTCCGCGAACTCCGTGCTCTTCGCCTCGACGAACTTCGGCCCGACGTGGGGACCGAGCGCCTCGTAGATGGTGTCGTCGTCTTCGAGCGCGTCGACGGCCTCGCCGAGGTTGGTCGGGAGCGTCTCGATGCCGTACTCCTCGCGTTTCTGCTCGTCGAACTCGTAGATGTTCTCGCGGATCGGGTCCGGGCAGTCGAGGCCCTTCTCGACGCCGTCCAGCCCCGCGTGGATCAGCACCGCGAACGCGAGGTAGGGGTTACACGAGGGGTCCGGGAAGCGCGCCTCGATGCGGGAGGAGGCGGGCACGCGCGCGGCCGGCTTGCGGATCAGCGCCGAGCGGTTGCGGTCGGACCACGCGACGTAGACGGGCGCCTCGTAGCCCGGGACGAGGCGCTTGTAGCTGTTCACGGTGGGGTTGGTGACCGCGGCGAGGGCGGGCGCGTGTTCGAGGATCCCGGCGGTGAACTGCTTGGCCGTCTCGCTCAGGTCGAACTCGTCGTCCTCGTCGTGGAACGCGTTCTCGCCGTCCTGGAACAGCGAGATGTGGGTGTGCATCCCCGAGCCGTTGATCTTCGGGATCGGCTTGGGCATGAACGTCGCGTGGAGGTCGTGCTGGGCGGCGATCGCCCGGACGACCGTGCGGAACGTCGCGACGTTGTCCGCCGTCGAGAGCGCGTCGTCGTACTCGAAGTTGATCTCGTGCTGGCCCTCGGCGACCTCGTGGTGGGACGCCTCGATGTCGAACCCCATGTCCTCGAGGCCGTAGATGATGTCCCGGCGCACGTCGCTGGCGAGGTCCTTGGGCGCCACGTCGAAGTAGCCGCCGGCGTCGTTGGTCTTCGTGGTCGCGCGGCCCTCCTCATCCTCCTCGAACAGGAAGAACTCCGGTTCGGGCGCGGCGTTGACCTCGTACCCCATCTCCTCGGCGCGCTCGAGCGCGTTCTTCAGCACCGCACGCGGATCGCCCTCGAACGGCTCGCCCGTCGACGTGTCGATCACGTCACAGATGAGCCGCGCGGAGGTGTCGCGCCACGGCAGCACCGCGAACGTACTCGCGTCGGGCTTGAGGCGCATGTCCGACTCCTGGATGCGGACGAACCCCTCGATCGAGGAGCCGTCGAAGTAGATACCCTCGGTGAACGCCTTCTCCGCCTGATCCGCGGGAACGGAGACGTTCTTCACCGTCCCGAGGATGTCCGTGAACTGGAGCCGCAGGAAGTCGATCCCTTCGCGGTCGATACGTTCGAGAACGTCGCGTTCCTCCTCGGTGAGTCCGCCGTCAGGAGCCGGGTTGTCCGTCATGCTCTACCGGCTACTACGCCCCATACTACAAGAATATTCCCTTCCCACCAGAATACTGCCGAGGTCCGAGTCTGATAATTGGATGTTCGTAAAGTTCTTCCCCGGCGCGAGCGGAGTGGAGTACCATGACGTACGAAAACCTCGATGCGCGCCTGATCAACTCCCTGCTGGGCAACGGTCGTGCGAGCCTCCGCAGCCTGGGCGAGGAGCTTGACGTGTCGGTCACGACGGTGTCGAACCACCTGCAGGATCTGGAGGACGAGGGCGTGATCGAGGGGTACAGCCCCGACGTGAACTACCAGAAGCTGGGGTACGACGTGACGGCGATCCTCCAACTCAAAGTCGAGGGGACGGCGCTGCCGGAGATCACCGACCGGCTCGCGGATCTCCGCGGGATGGTGTCGGTGTACGAGGTGACGGGCGACCACGACGTCGTCGCCGTCGGGAAGTTCGAGGACACCGACGAGATGAACGACCGGATCAAGCGCGTCCTGACCGACGACGACGTGCGGGAGTCGAACACGTCGGTCGTACTGAACGCGGTCGTCGAGGATCAGCAGTTCGAGTTGGACGTCGACGAGGAGTAGGGCGAACGCTGCGTATTGATCGTCAGCGACGCCGATTCTTTGGTTTGTGTCGAAAATATCGACGCGAACACGACCGCGGAGTTAGCTAGACCACTTGCGGCCGCACCGCCCCGCACAGCCCTCAGGCCTCCCCAGCCGACTCCCTCCTTCGCTTCGCTCAGTCGGTCGTCCCTCGCGCGCTCGTTCGCGCCGTCGCGCTCAGGTCGCGCGCCGACCGCGGTGCAGTAGCGGGACGGTGGACGCCTGGTGACGGCCAACGGTCGGCCGCCGCGGGGGGAGGGGTGGGGACTCCATGCTGCGCCGGGATTCATGCCCGGCGCACTGCGGTCGCAAGTGGTCTACGAACGAGGTGCTGTCGCGGTTGCTGTTCCAGAAGTGTACGAACGAGGTGCTGTCGCGGCACTCGACGGAACCGAAAACAACGCGTCCAACGAGCGACTTCGCTACTCGAAGATGAACTTCCCGTCCTCCTGCACCACTTCGCCGTCGACCTCGATCACCGAGTCCTCGCTCATGTCGAGGATCATGTCGACGTGCTCGGCGCTGTCGTTGACCTCGTTGCCCTCGCCGACACACTGCGGGTAGGCGCTCCCGACGGCCATGTGAACCGTCTCGCCCATCTTCTCGTCGAACAGCATGTTGTAGGTGAACTGGTCGATGGCGTCGTTCATCCCGATACCCAGTTCGCCGAGGTAGCGCGCTTCCTCGTCGGTGTCGAAGACGCCCTGCAGCACGTCCTCGTTACGCTCCGCGGAGAACTCGGTGACCTTGCCGTCTTCGAAGGTGAGCCGGACGCCCTCGACCTCCCGTCCCTGTCGGTAGAGGGGCATGTCGAAGTACACCTCGCCCTCGACGCTGTGTTTGACGGGCGCGGTGAACACCTCGCCGCCGGGGAGGTTCGCCTCGCCGTAGTCGTTCGCGGCGGTGTTGCCCTCGATGGACATGGTGATGTCCGTCTCCTCGCCCGCACGGATGCGGACCTCGCTGGCGTCGTCGAGGATCTCGACGAGGTTCTCCTGGAACTCCCGCTGGGCCTCCCAGTCGAGCGTGACGGCGTCGTAGACGAACTCCTCGTAGGCTTCGGTGCTCATCCCCGCCAGTTGGGCGTAGCCGGGGCTTGGGTACTGCGTGAGACACCACGTCGTGTCGAGGCGGGCCTTCTTGATCGGGTCGTGGGCGCGGTTGTACGCGGCCGTGGTCTCGGGGTCCACGTCGGCCTTCTCGCTGGGGTTCGGGCCGCTGCGGGCGATGATCGTCGCGTCGGCGTTCTCGTACATCGCGAGTTCGTGGTCGGGCGTGTCGAACTCGTCGCTGCTGCGGAGGAACGCGCGGTCGGCGCGCTCGGAGTAGGTGAGCAGCAGGGGGTTGGCGCCCTTCTCGCCGAGCAGTTCGTGGAGCGCGACGGCGAGGTCCTCGGCGTCGCCGGGGACGTAGACGATCACGTCGTCGCCGGCCTCGATACCGGTGGAGTGCTCGACGATGGTCTCGGCGTGTTCACGGACTCGTGGATCCATACGTGAGCGGTCGGGGAGAGCGAGCCATACCCCTTGCGGAGTCGAACGGGCGGGGTCGATCCGCGCGCTCGGGGGGCCAAGAATCGGGAGGCTTTTTGAGTGTCGGGCGGAACGAACGACCATGTTCAAGGCCATCGTGAGCGCGTCGACGCTCCGGGACTCCCTCGACGCCGTGAGCGTGCTGGTCGACGAGTGCAAGATTCGGCTGAACGAGGAGGAGCTGTCGATCCGCGCGGTCGACCCGGCCAACGTGGGCATGGTCGATCTGACGCTCGAGGCGGCGGCGTTCGAGTCCTACGAGGCCGACGGCGGCGTCATCGGCGTCAACCTCACGCGACTGGAGGAGGTCGCCGGGATGGCCAACGCCGACGACCTGATCCACCTCGAACTCGACGAGGAGACCCGGAAGCTCCACATCGAGTGCGAGGGTCTCTCCTACACGCTGGCGCTGATCGACCCCGACTCGATCCGCAAGGAGCCGGACATCCCGGATCTGGACCTGCCGGCGGAGATCACGCTGGAGGGCGCCCAGCTCGACCGCGGGATCACCGCCGCCGACATGGTGAGCGACCACATCCGCCTGCGCGTCGACGAGACCGACGAGACGTTCCACATCGAGGCCGAGGGCGACACCGACGACGTGGACCTCCAACTGGAGTCCGAGGACCTGATCGCGCTGACCGCGGGACCCGCGGACTCGCTGTTCAGCCTCGACTACCTGAAGGACATGAACAAGGCGATCGCCTCCGACGCCGAGGTTCGGGTGGAGCTGGGTGAGGAGTTCCCGGTGAAGCTCCACTACGAGTTCGCTGAAGGGCTGGGCAACGTGACGTTCATGCTCGCGCCGCGTATCCAGAGCGACTGATCGGTCTTTCTGCGGGTCGGTTTTCTTGGTACGGTCGAGGGGGTAGGCTCCACGTGCGAGGTGTGCTCTCCGTACGCACTGCTTCGACGTTGACGACGGCAACAGCAACTCGATCGTTGGCACCTTGCGACCGAACCGCGTCGCACAGCCCTCGATCCTCCCCAGCCGACTCGCTCCCGTTGGTCGCTCGTCCCTCGCGCTCGCTC
>NZ_JBHUDH010000023.1:5166-5939 GCF_042678005.1 Halolamina salina
TTTCTGATGACGAGCCTCGTGCCCGGCACACTGCGGTCACAAGTGGTCTAGCATCGAGGTGCTGTTGCTGTCGCGGTCACTAACGATCTGAGAAAACGTCGTACCGTCAACTGCCCAGAATCACCCCCACCCGTCTTTTTCACCCATCGACACCACCCAGAACCATGCGCGCCGTCTACTTCGACTGCGACGGGACCCTCCTCACGCTCGACTGCTCGTACGACGACCTGTTCGAGACGGCCTGCGACGCCGCCAACGTCGACGCCACCGCCGACCTGCAAGCGACCTACGCCGAGGCCTTTTTCGAGGCGTTCGAGTCGTTCCACCCCGACCCGTACCGCGCCGGGATGGCCGCCGCCGTCGAATCCGGCGATCTCGACGCCGATCCCGACGCGCTCCGGGATACCTACGTCGACGCCGAGGTCGCCGCGTCGACGCCCGCCAACGGCGCCCGCGAGGCGCTGGACGCGTTCGACGACGCCGACACCGCGCTGGGGCTGCTCACGAACGGCGTGACCGACGTCCAGCGCCGGAAACTGAAGTCCGTCGGGCTGTTCGACCGCTTCGACGCCTACCTCCCGAGCTACGAGATCGAGGCACACAAGCCCGATCCCGCGATCTTCGAGGCGGCACGGGAACGACTCGACGCCGACGAGTACGTCTACGTCGGCGACTCGCTGGAGCACGACGCGCTGCCCGCGCGGGAGGCGGGGTTCCTCGCGGTTCACGTCGACACGGAGTCCGAGTCGGGGATCGTTCGCGTCGACGGGCTG
>NZ_JBHUDH010000023.1:6037-14874 GCF_042678005.1 Halolamina salina
TCACGTCGACACGGAGTCCGAGTCGGGGATCGTTCTCGTCGACGGGCTGGGGACGCTGTTGCGGCTCTGACTACGCCTCGTCCATCGGGAACTCTACTTCGACGCGCGTGCCGCCGTCGTCGGGCGTGTCGATATCGACCGTCGCGCCCAAGAGCGCCGTGCCCCAATAGACCGACCAGAGGCCGAGGCCGCTGCCGTGTTCGAGCGCCGTCTCCCCGCCCGAGCGCAGCACCGCCACCTCGTGTTCGGGGATCCCCGGGCCGGCGTCGGTCACGACGAGCCGAGCGACCCCGTCGCCGGCGGTCAGCGACACCGTCACCGGCTCGTCGCCGTGCTGGATCGCGTTCTCGACGAGGTTCTCGACGACCGCCGCGAAGGCGCGATCCACGCCGTGGAACGGCAGCGTGTCGGCGATGTCGGTCCGAACGGTCGCGTCGGGCGCCTCGCTGAAGACGTCCCTGAGCACCGAGCGGGTGAGGTCGGCGGCGTCGAACGCGGTCTCGTCGGCGTCGAGGAACGCCTCCACCTGCCGGGCGTTCTCGCCGAGGTCGGAGAGCTGTCGGGCGTTCTCCTCGATGAGCTGGACCATCTCGCGCTCCTCGCCGTCGAGGCGGTCGGCGAGCGTCTCTGCGTAGCCGAGCACGACCGTGAGATCGTTCCGGAGGTTGTGTCTGAGCACGCGGTTCAGCACCTCGACGCGTTGGCGCTGCCGCTCCCGGACGGTCACGTCCGAGAGCACGACCGTGTAGCCCACGTGGGTCCCGCTGGGATCGGTCAGCGGCGACGTCGACACCGCGTACGTACGGCGCCCCGTCCCGTCGCGGCTGTCGATCTCGACCGTCTCGCGAGCGAGGGCATCCCCGCTTTCGCCGCCGTCGGTCTCCTCGCTGTCGCCGGCGGGAAGGTCGAGGAACGCGTCGAGCGGGCGATCCTGCGCGGTCTCGGCGTCGACCCCCAGCACCGCCTCGGCCGCGGGGTTGAGTCGGACGACGTGCCGATCGAGCGAGAGCGCGATGATCGGGTCGGCGAGGTCGTCGATCGCGGTCCGCTCGGCGGCGCGGCTCGTCGTCGGGTTCCGCTCGAACATCTCCGCCCGGTCGAACGCGTACGCGTCCAGCACGAGATGCGGGACGAACATCAGGGGCGCGAGCTGGAGCTGGGGCACGGCGCCGATCTCCAGCGCCCACGCGACGAGCGCGAACCCCGGCGGCAGCGAGCTCAGCGCGACGGCGGCGCTCTCCCGCCGGTACAGCGGCCCGTAGCTGAGCAGGGTGTCGACGAGAAGGAAGACCGCGCTGGCGACGAGCACGGTCTCCACGGCGACGACGAGGTACGCCCACGGGCTGAACATGTACGAGACCGTCGCGACGCCGAACGCGGGATCGATCTCGAACCCGGTCCAGAACCAGCCGTGGATCGGGTTGGTGGTCACCAGCGCGGTCGAGACGATTCCGAACCCGACGATCGCTCCGAACAGGCGGCTCCGGATCACGTCGCTCCGGCCGGTGTACTCGAGTGCGAAGCCGAGGAAAGCGATCCCGGTCCAGACGATCCCGAGCCACATCGTCGCCTCCAGCGCGCCCCGGAGCGGCGGATCCCACACGAGCAGGCCGAACCCGTAGGAGAGACACCACGCCGTCTGCGCGGCGAACACGCCGAGGAACCAGTCGACGCCCGGTCGCCCCCGGTGCTCCCGGATCCGCCACGCGAGCGCGAGCGCCCCCGCTCCGCCGGCGATAGCACCGACTGCGGGCCACGGGGGCAGGAGATCGAGCGGCATCTGTGGGTCACGACGGCGACCTGGGGGGTAAAGCTATCGTGGTGGGTGCTGCGCTACCGCTCACCCCGTCGAACACCCGAAAACGCGGCCGATGGGGACGGGACGCAACGCATCGGTCAGGAACGATGGCGGTGTCGAGGGCGACCCGACCCCCACTCGGTTACGAGTGGCGCTCGATGACGTGTTTCGCCGCCTGCGCCTTCTCCTTCCAGCCGTAGCCCGCCTCGTACACGTGTCGCTTGCTGTCGACCAGCTCCTGCGGCGAGGACTCCTCGAACCCCCCGCGGGCCCACGTGCCGGACTCCTCGAGCCACTCCAGCACCTTCTCGCGGGTCTCGGGCCACGTCAGCCCGACCATCTCGTACCACGCGATCATCGCGAACACCGCGTTGTCGTGGCAGCCGGGGTAGGACCCCCGCCGGTAGATGGTCCGCATCGGGTCCGTCGTCGGCTCGGACACCTGCTCGCGGTACGCCTCGGCGGTCAGGAGTTCGAGCCGGCCGTTGGTGTCGGGCTGGACCCGGCCGCTGCGACGGAGGTGTGAGAGCGCGGCCTGGTGGAGCGCGTCCCACTCCGGCGCCAGATCGCGGAGGTCGTCCTCCTCGCGGGCGCCGGCGGACAGGGGCGCGAGCACGTCTGCGTAGGCGCGCTCGACGGTCTGCCACTCCACGCCCTCGAAGCGACAGCCGGCGTCGTGGAGGCTGCTGGCGGCGTGGCAGTCGGGACAGGGGTAGTCGAACCGCGGCACAGCCCCCCGTACCGTATCGCCCGCCTTAGAGTCCCCGATCGCTGCTCAGATCCGGGGCTCGATGTAGATGGTCGACACGCGACTGTCGGCGTCCTGTAACTCGGCCTCGATCTCCCGGACCGCGTCGTCGACCTCCTCCGTCACGAGGTCGGGATCGAGGCTCACCTCGACGGCGACCATCGCGTTCTGGGGACCGAAGAAGACGGTCCGGAACGAGTCGACGTGGACGACCGCCGGGTGGTCGGTGACGATACTCTGGAGTTCGCGCTCGACGCCCGCCGGGAGGCTCTCGCCGAGCAGCAGGCGCTTGTTCTCCCACGCCAGCGCGAGGGCGAAGGCCATCAGCAGGAGGCCGATGATCGCCGCGGAGATGGCGTCGTAGATGCCGTTGCCCGTGTACCGCGAGAGCACGACGCCGACCAGCGCGATCGCCGCCCCCGACAGTGCGATGGTGTCCTCGGTGAACGCCGTCAGCGTGGTCACGTCGCTGGTCTTGTCGAACGCCTCGCGGATCGACCCCCAGCCGAACTCGGTCATCTGCCGCTGGAGTTCGGCGTTGGCCTTCGCCAGCGCCCACGCCTCGAAGGCGATCGCCGCCGAGAGCACGGTGACGTTGAGCCAGAACGTCTCGACCCGGGCGCCGACGACGGGGACGGTGAACTTCCCGGCCTCGACGTGGCCGGCGGTCTGGATCGCGTGGATCCCGTGGTTCAGGCTCTCCCAGCCCGCGATCCCGAACAGGAGCACGGAGACGAGGAAGGCGTAGAAGAACTGGGCCTTGCCGTAGCCGAAGGGGTGCTCACGGTTGGAGTCCTTCTTCGAGTAGCGGATACCGATGAGGAGGAACACCTGATTGCCGGTGTCGGAGATGGAGTGGTACGTCTCGGAGAGCATCGACGGGCTCCCGGTCAGCAGGAAGCCGACGAACTTCATGATCGCGATGGCGCCGTTTGCGATCAACGCCGCCAGCACGACGCCAGTGCTGCTAGCCATGGTCCAGCCGTCACGAGACAGCGCCTTATCGGTGTCGCCGGTCGCGACGGCCCCGCACCGCTTTTCCCGGCCGGGCGCTTGCTTCGGGCGATGAGCCAGTCGCCGGTCGGGGACTCCCGGCTGCTCCGGATCGGACAGGCGATCACGCTGTTTATCGCGGGGGTGCTCGGCCTCAGCCTCGGGAGTTCGCTGTGGATCGGCGCCGCGTCGACGCTGGGGGTCGCCGAGGGGACGACGGCGTACCAGATCGTCGGCACCGTCGTCCGATTCGTCGGCTTCGTCGTCCCGGTCGCGCTGTTCGCCGTCGCCGAGGGGGACCGGACGCTGCTCTCGTGGGAGCTACCGGACCGCCGGGGGGCGGCGATCACGGTCGGCGCCGTCGTCGCCCTCCTCGTCGGCCAGTACGTCGTGCTCTGGGCGTTCTCGCTGATCGGCGTCGCGCCCTCACAGAACCCCGCGCTCGATCCGGCGACCCACGCCCCCGTCTACTTCCTCTGGATGGTGCCCGTCTCGCTGCTGGTGGTCGGCCCGGCCGAGGAGCTACTGGTCCGTGGCGGGCTGCAGGGCGTGTTGCGCCGGGGGTGGGGTCCGTGGTCGTCGATCGTCGGCGCGAGCGCGCTGTTCGGCTCGATGCACTACATCGGCGGCGGGAGCGGCGCGCTGGCGTACGTCGCGTTCTCGTTCCTGCTGGGGATCCTGCTCGGCTACCTCTACGAGCGGACCGGGAACCTGCTGGTGCCAGCCGTCGCTCACGGCGGCTACAACGCGGTGTTGTACGCGATCCAGTACTGGCAGGTAGCGTAGCTCGGTCCGTGAGAATCAGGCGGGGTTCTTCCGGCTCAGGTCGCTGCCGCAGATCGGGCAGCGCTCGCGGTCGTCGTCGAACTCGCGGCCGCAGCCGGCACACTGGAACGTCCACTCGCGTTCCTCCTCGATCCCCTCGCGGGCGATCACCTGCACGGCCACGTCGAGCTTCTCGGCGACGTTCTGCATCGCGTAGTCGTCGGTGACCAGCGTGGCGCTGAGTTCGAACGCCGTCGCGAGCAGGCGCGTGTCCGTCTCGGAGAGCTCGTCGGCGTCGCCAGTCTCGCCGGCGGCCCGGCGCACGCGGTCGACGGTCTCGTCGGCAGGGAGGTGGAGTTCCATCCCCGCGCCCTCCATCGCGTCGAAGCGGTACTCGTTGCCGCCCTCCAGCTCCTCTTTGACGAGGGGGATGGAGACCTGCTCGTCGTCGGTGTGGTACTCGTGGATGAACGCGGACGTGTCGAGGACCTCCATCCTTAGCGTTGGACGACGATGTAGTCCTTCACGGCCTGCACCCGGGAGACGGGTACCCGGAACCGACCGCCTTCGTCGCGCTCGAAGTTGACTTTCCCGCGCGGGGTGTCCTCGTTGGGCGAGACGAGCAGGTCGTGAAGCTCGCCCGTCTTGAGGTCCATCGTGATGTTGTACAGCATGCCCAGCTCGGTACCGTCCGAGCCCATGACTGCCTTCCCCGAGAGGTTCTCGGCGAGTATGTCGGCCATGCGCGGCTAAACTGGCCGTGGCGCAATAAACGCCACGGGGCCGACCGCGGGCTGGGAGTGGACGGAGAGTCGAAACAGGTAACTGGCGCCCGCGACTCTCCACAGCCAAGAGACGTTCTCTCGGTGATTTTCGATGCCCGACGCCAACTCTGACACTGACGCGGACGCTGCTACCGACCCCGGATCGCTCCGGACGCCCATCGTCGCCGTGCTCGGCCACGTCGACCACGGGAAGACGAGCCTGCTCGACAAGGTGCGGGGCTCGGCCGTCAGCGAGGGCGAGGCCGGCGCCATCACCCAGCACATCGGCGCCACCGCCGTCCCGCTGGACACGGTGTCGTCGATGGCCGGCGACCTCGTGATGGCCGACGACTTCGACCTGCCCGGACTGCTGTTCATCGACACGCCGGGCCACCACTCGTTCTCGACGCTGCGGGCCCGCGGCGGCGCGCTCGCGGACATCGCGGTCCTCGTCGTCGACGTGAACGACGGTTTCCAGCCCCAGACCGAGGAGGCGCTGGACATCCTCCAGCGAACCGGCACCCCCTTCGTTGTCGCGGCGAACAAGATCGACACCACGCCCGGCTGGAACCCACAGGCAGATGCGCCGGTCCAGCAGACGTACGAGAGCCAGACCGACCGCGCCCGCGAGCGGCTCGACGAGAACCTCTACGAGATCATCGGCGAGCTTTCTGACGCCGGCTTCTCGGCGGACCTCTACTGGCGCGTCCAGAACTTCCAGGGCAACATCGGTGTCGTCCCCGTCTCCGCGATGACCGGGGAGGGAATCCCCGACCTGCTCGCGGTGCTGATGGGTCTCTCCCAGCGCTACATGAAGACGGAGATGGAGGTCGACCTCCAGGGTCCGGGGAAGGGGACGGTGCTCGAAGTGAAAGACGAGAAGGGGTTCGGCGCCACGCTCGACGTGGTGCTGTACGACGGGACGATCGAGGAGGGCGACCGGATCGTCGTCGGCGGCGTCGAGAGCCCGATCGTGACGGAGGTCCGCGCGCTGCTGCGCCCGAAGGCGCTCTCGGAGATCCGCACGGAAGCGGAGTTCGAGCGCCTCGACTCGGTGCAGGCGGCCTCCGGCGTGAAGGTCGCGGCGCCGGACCTCGACGACGCGATGGCCGGCGCGCCGGTCCGGGTCGTCCGCGGCCGGCACCTCGAGGACGTGATCGCCGCGGTCGAGGAGGAGCTCTCCGAGATCGAGGTCGACACCGCCGACGAGGGCGTGGTGGTCAAGGCCGACACGCTCGGCAGCCTGGAGGCGATGGCCAACGCGCTGCGGGAGGCGGAGATCCCGATCCTCCGCGCAGAAGTGGGCGACGTGGCGCCGCGTGACGTGGCGGTCGCGAGCACCGCCAACGAGGCCGAGCACCGCGTGATCCTCGGCTTCAACGTCGACGTGCTGCCCGACGCCGAGCGCGAGATCGACCAGCAGGACGTGAAGCTGTTCAACCACGACGTGATCTACCAGCTCGTCGAGGACTACGAGCAGTACGTCGAGGAGCGCCAGCGCGAACAGCAGGAGACGGTGCTCGACAAGATCCACCGCCCCGCGCGGTTCCGCATCCTCGAGGACCACACGTTCCGACAGAACGACCCCGCGGTCGTCGGCGTCGAGATCCTCTCGGGCACGATCGAGAACAACCGCCGCGTCGCGAAGTTCGAGGACGGCGAGACGGTCCGCGTCGGCGAGCTCTCCGGGATGCAGGAGCAGGGCGAGGACGTGGACGAGGCCCGCGCGGGCAGTCGCGTCAGCGTCGCCATCGACGGCCCGACCGTCGGTCGGGACATCGAGGAGGGCGACGAGCTCTGGATCGACCTCCCCGAGAAACACGCGAAGATCCTCGAACAGGAACTCAAAGAGGAGATTCCGGCCGACGAGCGCGAGGCGCTGAACGCGTATCTGGAGAAGATGCGGAAGCGCGATCCGTTCTGGGGGAAATAACGCCGATCACGGCGAGCGACCGGCGACCGACGCCATGTCGGTCGCACGGAGCCGATGCCGTGATCGTGTAGCAACTAACAGCCGACCGGCCGCGAGACGCCGATCAGTTCTCGTTTTCGACCAGTTCGACGCCCGTGAACTCGAACCGCGCGCCGCCGTCCTCGCCCTCGACCAGCGACACGTCCCAGCCGTGGGCGTCGGTGATCTCCCCGACGATCGCGAGGCCGAAGCCGGTGCCGTCCTCCGAGGTGGTAAAGCCGCTCTCGAACACGTCCTCGCGGCTGTCGGCGTCGATCCCGACCCCGTCGTCGGCGACGTAGAACCCCACGACGTGCCCGTCCTCGGTCACGTCGCCGACCGTGACGGTGAGGCTGCCGCCGTCGGTCGTCGGCGTCGGGGTCTCGTCGGCCGACCCGCCGTTTTCCCCCTGCCGGGAGTCGGTCGAGCTGTGCTCGATCGCGTTCCGGAAGAGGTTCTCCAGTAACTGCCGGAGCCGGTCCCGGTCAGCGAGTATCGTGCTCTCGGTCGCAATCGTCAGCGTCGCCGTGCCGGTGTCGACGCCCGACCACGACTCGCGGGCGACCGACGCGAGTTCGACGGGTTCGGTGTCGTCGATGGCGTCGCCCGCCCGTGCGAGTGCAAGCATGTCGTCGATCAGCGTCTCCATCCGGGCGACCCCGCTCTCGGCGCGGTCGAAGTGCTCCGCGTCGCCGGTCTCCTTGGCGAGTTCGAGCGACCCCGAGACCACGTTCAGGGGGTTCCGGAGGTCGTGGGAGACGATCGAGGCGAAGCGATCGAGCTTCTCGTTCTGCTGGCGCAGGCGTTCGGTGTCCCGCCGGCGCCGGAGCTCGTAGCTCACCCACTGGGCCAGCAGGTCCACGAGCGTCACGTCCCACGGCGAGAACTCCACGCTCCGGGCCTCGGTGTCGTAGAAACACAGCGAGCCGTACACCTCGTCGCCGAGGTAGACCGGCGCGCCGAGGTAGCAGGCGACCCCGCGGTCGGCGTGGGTGTCGCGGTCGACCACCCGGTCGTCGCTGCGCGCGTCGTTGATCACCAGCGTCTCCCGGTCCGCGACGACCACGTCACAGAACGTCTCGTCGACCGGGATCGACTCCCGCTCCCGGATCGGGCCGCCGCCGTCGACGATCTCGAAGTCGGTCTCCTCGCCCCGGACCCGCGAGAGCGAGCCGGCGGCCAGCCCCAGTTCCTCGCGGGCGAGTCCGAGCAGCGCCCGGATCTGCTCGTCGAACGAGCGGTCACCGTCGGCGATCACCTCGTGGGTCCGCTTGAGGACGCGCTCGCGCTTCTCCAGTTCGCGGCGCTGGGCCTGCCGCTCGCTGATGTCGTGTCCCAGTACGGCGATCCGGCCGTCGTCGAGGCGCTCCAGTTCGAACTCGTAGGCGCAGCCGGCGCCGGGGAACTCCGCTTCGACGGTGGCGTCGCCCGACGCGGCGGCGCGTTCGATCGCGTGCTCGACCGCGTCGCTGTCGTCGAACAGCGCGGCGAACGGCCGGTCCGCGAGCGACTGTTCGGCGGTCGCTTCGTCGGTCGCGGTGTTCCACTCCGCGATTCGGCCGTCCTCGAGGACGAAGAACAGTGCGTCGACGGCGTCGAGCGCGGCCGCGGCGGTCGAGTCGTTCACGTCGTCGCCCGACCACGGGGGACCGAGGCGGTCGCTCGGTGTCGCTCGGTTCGAAGCCGGCGCGCGCTCGATCGGTTCATCCGGGTTACCGGGCGACCGGAACGGGGTCGTCGCCCATGGCGTACATCACCTGTGCGGCGGCGCTCGCGGCGAGTCCCTTCGCGACCTCGTCGCGGTCGGCGTCGTCGGTC
>NZ_JBHUDH010000023.1:14924-15888 GCF_042678005.1 Halolamina salina
GGCGACGGTCGCCTCCGGGCCGTCGGAGCCGTAGGTGAGTTCGGAGCCGACGACGTAGCCGTCGGGGAGGTAGGACTCGGTACGGGAGACGATTCCGGCGACGGCGCGCCGCAGCCCGCGCTTCTCGTCGGGAGAGAGTTCGACGTCGTTCGAGGAGCCACCGATGATACCCGGCGCACCGGCGAAATCTGTGCCGTTCATCTTGCCCGCCTTTGGCGGTATCCACTGATAAAGTCACCGGCGGTGGAAGCTCTCGAACCCGGCCACGGCGCCGTGCTGGGCTCAGGAACTGCCGTCCGTCGATTCCGCGAGCGCGTCGTGGTCGACCTCGTAGATCGTCACCGCGCCGCCCTCGAACGCGACCGAGAACGCCTCGCGGTCGAACGACCGCAGCGAGTCGCCGTACACCTCGCGCTCGTTCGGCCCGACGTAGACGTACGTCACGTCGTAGCGCTCGAGCAGCGCCGCGGCGCGCTCCCAGTCGCCGGCGTAGATGGTGTCGACGTGGCCGACTCGGCGCTCGTAGGCGTCCATGCTCCGGTACTCGGCCTCGTGGTCCCACCCCACGACGGTCGGCAGCCCGGAGAACGTCGACGCCGGACTCGTCCAGCCGTAGGAGTCGCCGGGCACCTCGACGATCGTCGGCCGGCCGGAGCGGTCGTCGAGCCACTGCAGCGCCTCGTACTCGTTGGCGTGGAAGTTCTCGACGGCCTTCATCCCGTCGAGCGAGGGGTCGTAGTGCCCCTCGTCGACCGGTTCGCCGATCTCGGCGGCGATCATCATCACCGGGAACACCGCCGTCGCGAGCACGACGGCGACGACCAGCGCGACGGTCAGCGCCGAGGTCAGCGTCTCGCGGGAGCCGGGCGCAGTCGAACCGTCGTCGCCCAGCGTTTCGACGCGAGACGCGAGCCGGCCGCCGTGCTCCCGCAACAGCGCGACCGACGCGGCGGCCGCGCCGGCC
>NZ_JBHUDH010000024.1:0-14164 GCF_042678005.1 Halolamina salina
GGTGGGACTGAAAGGGGCTGACGGCTCGGCGAACCCGGACGAAGTAAGCACGCGAGCGAAGTGAGCGCGCGCAGCGAGTCCTGGGAGCCGAGCCGTCAGGGGCTTTCACGGTGTTCGTGACGCCAATCCTCGTCGAGCCGATAGCAGCAGCAAGCCTGCCTCTATCGCCTCATACCTCCAACTGCTCCGGGTAGTCGGTGAAGTTCTCGTAGCCGTCCTCGGTCACCACCGCGATATCCTCGATCCGTACGCCACCGTGCTCCGGATCGTACAGCCCCGGCTCGATCGTCACGATCTGGCCGGCCTCCAGCTCCCCACCACGGGGCGACAGCGACGGCGCCTCGTGCACGTCCAGCCCCACCCCGTGGCCGGTGCTGTGGATGTACCCCGTCTCGGTCGAGGGATCGTCCCGAAGCGTCGGGTAGCCGGCCGCCTCGTACACGTCACACACCGCTGCGTGAACGTCGGCGCCAGTCGCGCCGGCCTCGAGTTCCTCGAACGCTGCGCGCTTTGCCTCCTGGGTGAGCTCGTACCACTCCGCGACCGCCTCGCTCGCGTCGCCCTTGACGAACGTCCGGGTCATGTCGGAGTGGTAGCCCGTCTCCTTGCTCCGGGGGAAGATGTCGACGATGATGGGCTGGCCCGCCTCCAGCGGCCCGCTGCCGCGGTCGTGGGGGTCCGCGGCGTCGGTTCCGCAGGCGACGATCGTCTCGTCCAGCGCGCAGCCGTGTTCGAGCAGCGTCACCTCGATCTCAGTCTTGACGCGCTCGCTGGTGAGCGGTTCGCCCTCGTGGTAGAGCGTGCCGTTGCGGACCTCCGCGGCGTCGAGCAGTTCCTCGCAGGCCTGCATCGACTTCTCGTTCGCGATGGTGGCCTCGCGGACGTGCTCGATCTCCTCGTCGGTCTTCACCGCGCGGATGTCGTCGACGACGCCCTCGGAGTCCACCGCCAGCGCGACGCCCTCCTCGCGCAGGCCGTCGGCCGCGCCGACGGGAAACGTCTCCGGCACCGCGATCGAGTCGACGCCGTGGGCGTCGAGGAACGCCGCCTGCAGCTTCGCCCGGGCGACGCCCGACTCGTGTGCCTCGCGGAGCGACTGGTAGTCGTACTCGGAGGTGCGGTCGACGGTGCCGCGGGCCTCCTTCGTCGCGCGGCCGTACTCCAGCCCCGAGGTGAGGAGCGCGGTCTCCTCGGGCGTGTAGACGGTGAAGAACGGATCCGGCGCGTCGAAGCCGGAGAGGTAGCGCTGGGTCGAGTCGTCGCTGTCGGCGTAGACGGCGTAGCCGTCGAGGCCCTGCTCGTCGAGGTACTCGTCGAGCGAACTGGTGTCGATCTCCATGCCCGTGGTAGCGGCCGGCGCGGCCAAAGGCGTTGTCGTCGCGGCGACGCCCGCGGCGAGAACCGCAACACAAAGGATTTGCCGAGCGGGGTCGCAGGGCCGCCGTGCGACGACGTGCCCTCCTCTCACTGTCCGCGCTCGCGCTCGCCGGCTGTACCGCGCCCGGCTCCGACGCCATGGGCGTCCCCACCGACGCGTCGGACTGCCCGTCGGTCGGCGACCGAATCGTCTGCGTCCCCGAGACGGACTCCGAATCGGTCGCGGTCGTGCTGACCGCCGACGCGCAGTCGTTCTCGCCGCCCGAGACGGTGACGTTCTCCCTCGAGAACGGATCGGACCGGACGCTGTCGACCAACTTCTACGCGTGGACGCTCTGGAAGCGCGCCGACGGCGACTGGTACCGCGTGGTCCCGGACATCTGGCGGGAGCCGCTGATGACTCTCGACCCCGGCGGGCGCCACGAGTGGACGCTCTCCGCCGAGCACGACCTCCCGCCGGACCCGGGCCGGTACTACGACGCGTGGCTCGAAGCGGGGACCGTCGGCGGCCTCGGCGGCGGCGAGTACGCGTTCACGGCGGACGGCGTCCTCGGCGACTCCGAGGGGGAGACGCTCGGCTTCGCGGCCCGCTTCGACGTCGACGCCCCGGAACTGACGCTCGAACCGACCGAACGGGTCGTCGACGCTGCCCGCGACGGCGGCGTGGTGACCGTCCGAGGTGAGGGCGTAGACGAAGACGGCTCCCGCGCCGAGCTAACCGTCCGATGCGTCGAGACCGCCGAGGAACCGGTGCGAATTATCCCCGAGCGGGCGGCACACGACTACCGGCTGCGGAACACGCTGTCGTACTTCGAGGACGGCGTCGAGCGCGTCCGGTACGTCGAGGAGAACCACGCGATCACGCCGTCGTTCGGCATCGACGAGCCGTACGCGATCCGCTACGAGGAAGATCTGTACGAAGTGACGACGGGCGACGGGGAGGCGGAATCCGGCTAACGGCCTACCACGTGCCGTGGAACGTGTCGAAGGAGAGTTCGTCCAGCGGCTTGTTGCCGACGGCGATCTCGTACTCGCCGGGGGTCAGCATCGGCTTGTGGAACTGCGGGCCGTCGTCGGTGGTGATCCGGGGACAGCCCGTGTTGACGAAGGCGTCCATGTCGAAGTTGCGGAGGCGGTCCGGCGTCACCTCGTCCATCGTGATCAGGTAGGCGTTCTCGTTCTCGTCGACGATCTTCTCGGCCATCTCCCAGCGGCCCTGCCCGATCTTGGTACAGAAGATGACGCCCCACTTCTCGGCGTCCATCGCGCGGTGGACCGCGCCGTAGCGCTGCTTCATGAACTTCTCCGTGTCCGCGACGGTGACGACGTTGTTCACCGGGTCACAGATCACGACCTTCTTGTCGGGGTGCTCCATCGCCAGCCCGAGCGGGTGGAACTTCCCGCCGCCGACGTACAGCACCTGGTCGGCGTCGATGTCCGCGGAGGCGTAGTTGCAGCCGAGCACCTGCCCCTCGTGGGTGAGGCGGTCGTCGCCCTTCCGGGTGTGGACGTCGTACCCCTCGCCCTCCAGCCACTCCTTCATGTCGTCGAAGAGGTTCATGTGCTGGGCGGTGGTCACCAGCCCCACGTCGTCCTCGGGGAGTTCCTCCAGCGCCTCCTCCATCATCGGGAACGGATCGACGTTGGAGAACAGCGGCACGTAGATGATCTTGTCCGAGTTCTTCATCGGCGAGTGGCCGAAGTGGACGAACACGTCGGTGCGGCGCATCAGGAACGTGTCGAGGTCGCAGGCGCCGTAGCAGGGCTGGCCCGACAGCATGAACGTCACGTCGTCGGGCGCCAGCGCCCGCAGGTCGTCGGCGACCGCGGGGCCGCGGCGCTTCAGCCCCTCGGGGAACTGCAGGCCGACCTTCTTGGCGTCTTTCTCCTCGATCTCCTCGATGATGCGCTCCAGTTCGTAGTCCCACTCCCGGTCGTGGCGCAGGGACATCCCGGTGTTCCGGAGGTCCCCCTCGCTCGTGGCGTCGCCGGCGGCGTCCTGACTCATTAGCGTCGTTACCGGGTACGGACGGATAATCCCCGCGTTTCCGTCAGTCACGTGCTGCCGCGACCCACGATTTGCCGGCTCCCGGTCGTACTCCGGTACCCACTCGCAGGATCCGACACCTCCGACAGTGGGTACGGCTCGTCCCGCCTAAACCGTTAGTCTATGCTCTGAGGCGGCAGTTACTCGTCGTCGTCCTCGGCCGGCACCGCGTCGGCGGCGAACTGGCCGCCGTAGGAGTAGTACTCCTGCGGATCGGGGAAGAACGCCGACACGTCGTCGTGCTCGACCGAGGCGATCACGGTGCCGTCGAGCGTCCGGAAGTGGGTGTGCATCTCCCCGCGCTCGGTCGCGGCGCGGACCAGCCCGGCCGCCTCTCGCTTCCGGAACGCGCCGGCGACGAACACCACGAACTCCTCGTCGTGATCGAGACACTCGGTGACGATGAACGTCGTCGGGCCGGCGCCGGCCTGATACACCGCAGTCTCGTCGAACTCGGCACGCTCGCGCGCGTCGGCGACCGTGTCGGCGGTGTCGCCGTCGACCAGATACGTCAGGCCCCAGTGCTCGGCCCCCTCGGCGTCGGGGGCGACGGGTGAGGTGTCCTGTGAGAACACGACGAGCGTCTCGTAGCCGGCGTCCTCGCGGTCGGCGGCCATCGCTCGCGTGTCCTCGACCGTCCGTTGCCAGCCGTCGCGGATCACGTCGGCGTCGTCGGCGATCCGGTCGAGTTCGTCCGGCACGCCCTCGCCGTCGGGGTTGACCATACCGACACAGGGGTGGCGTCGCTGATAAAAGGTGTGCGTTCCCGCTCAGCCCGGGACGCCGAAGACGAGTTCGAGCGCCGCCGACACCGCGAGCACGGCGACCGCGGTAACGAATAGCTTCACGTTTCGGTCCACCCGGTCCGAGAAGGGGAGCCGCTCCCCTCGCAGCGGCGGGAGCTCCTGAATCTTGTCCTCGAAGCGGTTCGGCTCCCCGCTCTCGAGGTCGACGAGCTGCCCGTCGCGCTTGGGGCGCTCGGGCTGGATGCCGAAGCTCCCGACGCCGAACAGCAGCGTCCCGATCACGAACAGCAGCAGCTTCAGGGTGGGAAGCCCCGCCCCGAGCAGGAACGCCGGCACCGCGGCGCCGGCGACGATCAGCACCGTCGCTGCGACGACCCAGAGGGCGAACTCGACGTAGCGGAGGAGGCGTCTACTCGCCACGGGTCTCTCGACCCAGCCGGGCCTCTACGTCCGCGTACTCGTCGGAGTGGCGGTGACAGTAGCTCTTCCGCCCCGTGTCGCTGACCGTGTAGTGCTCGGGGCGCTCATTGTCACAGACGCCGCCGAACTCCTCGCGGAGCATGTCGCGTGCCTCGCTGGGGTGGCCGGCTTTCACCCGTTCGAGCGCGCGCTCGATCGGCTCCTCGACCGACGCCGGCCCGTCGACGCCGTCGAACAGATCGGCTCCCGCCTCCTCGATGTCGTCGTGTTTCGAGAAGCTGCCGGTCCGCCGCTTCACGCGGTCGGTGATCGAGAGCTCGACCCGGGTCCGCTCCCGGACGATCTCCCGGAACCGTTCGATGGCCTCCCAGACGTCGTCGTCGAGATCCTGGTACGGCTCGGGCCGGATCTTGGCCGGACAGCGCGTCGAGAACTGACAGCCTTGGGGCGGGTCCCGCGGGCTCGGCGGCGTCCCGGGGAGCGTGATCCGGTCGATCGTCGCCGTCGGGTCCGGCCGCGGGATCGCCGACAGCAGCGACTTCGTGTAGGGGTTCGACGGGGAGTTGAACAGCTCCTCCGTCTCGCCGAGTTCCATGATCTTCCCGAGGTACATCACCGCGACGCGGTCACAGATGTGCCGGACGACGCTCAGGTCGTGGGCGATGAACAGGTAGGTGAGATCGAGCTCCTCCTGGAGGTCCTCGAGCAGCGTGATGATCTTCGCCTGCACCGAGACGTCGAGCGCGCTCACGGGCTCGTCGAGCACGACGAACTCGGGGTTGAGCGCGAGCGCGCGGGCGATCCCCACGCGCTGGCGCTGCCCGCCCGAGAACTGGTGGGGGTAGCGGAAGTAGTGCTCCTCCTGCAGCCCGACCTTCTCGAGCAGTTCCCGGACGCGCTCTCGGCGGTCGCGGTCGGTCTTCCAGTCGTGGGCGTCCAGCGGCTCACGGACGATCTCGCCGACGGTCATCCGGTCGTTCAGGCTGGACTCGGGATCCTGGAACACCATCTGGGCGTTCCGCCGCCAGTGTTTCAGGTCCTTCCCGGAGAGCTCGGTGATGTCGGTGCCGTCGAAGGAGACGGTCCCCTCCGTGGCCTGCTCGAGCCGGATCAGCGTCCGGCCGAGCGTACTCTTCCCGGAGCCGGACTCCCCGACCAGCCCGAACGTCTCGCCGCGTTTGATCTCGAAGTCGACGCCGTCGACGGCCTTCACCGGCGGCGGCGCCAGCACGCCGTCACCGCCGTAGTACTTCTTGAGGCCTTCGACCTCGATGAGCGTCTCCTCGCCGGTCGGATCGTCCCGCTGAAGCTGTTGACTCATTCGTTCTCACCTCCGTCGGCCGCGGCGAGCTCCCGGTGGTGCTCGACCCGGCGGTCCTCGGGTTCGCCGTCGGGGTACAGCAGGCAGGCCGCGGTGTGGTCGTCGTTCTCGCCGACCTGGACGTGCTGTGGAGCGACGGCGTCGCAGGCGTCGAACGCCTCCGGACACCGCGGGGCGAACCGACAGTGGGTTGCCTCCTCGTTCGGCGTCGGTACGTCGCCGTCGATCGTCCGAAGCTGTTCGCCGGCGGTCTGCTCGCCGGGGATCGCCCCCAGCAGCCCCTCGGTGTAGGGGTGACGGGGGTTCGCGAACAGCTCCTCCACCGGCGCCTTCTCGACGAACTCGCCGGCGTACATCACGTTCACGCGGTCGGCGATCTCCGCGATCACGCCCATGTCGTGGGTGATGAACAGGATGGAGAGGCCACGCTCCTCCTGCAGGTCCTGCAGCAGTTCGAGGATCTGGGCCTGAATCGTCACGTCGAGCGCGGTCGTCGGCTCGTCGCAGATGAGGAACTCGGGATCGCAGGCCAGCATCATCGCGATCACCGCGCGCTGGCGCATCCCGCCCGAGAACTCGTGGGGGTACTCGTTCAGCCGACGGGGGGCGTCGGGGATGGCGACCCGTTCGAGCAGCCTGATCGCCTCCTTGCGAGCCTCCTCGCCGGTGAGGCCCTGGTTCACTTCCAGGGCCTCCATGATCTGGTTCCCGACGGTGTAGACGGGGTTGAGCGACTTCTGGGGGTCCTGGAACACCATCCCGATGCCGCTGCCCCGGACCTGCTGGTACTGCATGTCGTCGAACTCGGTCAGCTCCTCGCCGTTGAGCTTGATCGACGAGCCGGGCATGATCTCGCCGGGACTCTCGATGAGTCCCATGATCGAGCGGGCGGTGACGGACTTCCCGGAGCCGGACTCGCCGACGATACCGACGGTCTCGCCCTTGCGGACGTCGAAGTCGACGCCGTCGACGGCCCTGATCGTCTCGCGGTCGGTGTGGAACACGGTCTGGAGGTTCCGGACCGAGAGCACCACGTCCTCCTCGGCGGCCATCAGGCACCACCCCCTGCGGCGGCCTCTTCACCTTCGTCGCTCTCGGTTTCGGGGTCGATCGCGTCGCGGATGCCGTCGCCGAACGCGTTCAGCCCCGTGACGAGCACGACGATCATCGCGCCGGGGATGAACGAGATGTGCCACGACGGCCCGGAGACGTACGACTGGCCGAGCGACACCGCACGCCCCCACGCGGGGGTCGGCGGCGTGATCCCCAGCCCGTTGCCGAGGAACGAGAGCGCGGCGAGGCCGACGATGATCCCGCCGGTGGACATCGAGGCGTACACGAGTAGATAGCCAGTGATGTAGGGGAACATGTGTTTGCGCATGATCGTCCGCGACCCCTGTCCGAAGCTCTCGGCGGCGTCGATCCACTCCTCTTGGGCCACCTGCAGCGCCGGGCCACGGACCGCCCGCCAGAGGAACGGCCAGCCGGTGAACCCGAAGATCAGCGCCAACAGGAAGCCGCCGTCGAGCACGCTCGCGATCCAGTGGTTCGCGAACACCGCACTGATCATGATCAGCAGGAGCAGCCGCGGGACGGAGACGATCCCGTCGGCGGTCGTGAGGATACCGAGGTCGATCACCCCCGTGTAGTACGCCGACACCATCGCCAGCCCGCCGGCGATCAGCGCGCTGAGGCCGATCGCGAGCCCGGCGACGATCAGCGTGATCCGCGCCCCGCCCATCATGAAGGTGAACAGGTCACGGCCGTTCGGGAGCGTGCCGAACGGGTGGAACCGCTCGAAGTTGTCGTACGTCATCGGGCCGACGTTCTGGCTGCCGGCGCCCTTCGACTTGGAGTCGAAGTTGGCGGCGCCGGCGGTGATCGTCACGACCTCGCCGGCCTCCTCGTCGAAGTGTTTGACCTCGGTGCTGTACGGCGACTGGATGTTGCCCGCGACCGTCGTCGGGCCCAGCGCCGGGCCGAACAGCGCCATGATCAGGAACAGCGCGAGCACGAAGATGCCGAACTGCCCCCAGCGGTGGTCACGGAGCCGGTCGACGATGTCGTCGGACGGCGTCCAGTCGGCCTGACGGTAGTGTTCGCGGAAGACGAGCCAGCCACGGAACACCCAGTAGAACGCGAACAGCGAGTACGCGACGATGAGCAGGACGCGGAACGCCCACGCCAGCGCGGGCTCCCAGCCGAGGAACGTGTCGACCCACGGGCCGTCGGCGCTGGCCATGTGGCCCTGGTTGGGGATCGTCTCCCTGCTCAGTAGCGTCGGAAGCCCCTCCGCGGCGTCACGGACGCCCGTTATCGCGCCGGAGACGCTCGACTGGAAGTTGACGACGCCGGCGGAGAGCCCGCCCAGTCCGAGCAGGCCGAACAGCACGTCGAAGATCGCGGTCACGCCGATGAAGACCGCGTCGAGCACCGTCAGGATCGCCCCGACGAACGCGCCGAACTCGACGGCGATCAGCGCGGCCATGACAGCGAGCCAGCGAAGCGCGGGCCCGGGGTCGTCGACGACGCGTGACCACAGCGGCCGGTCGTCGTACTCGAACCTCGGCCCGGTCTCGGTTTCCGAGGCGGTGTTCGTGCTCATTATTGGGTGTCCCCCAGTGTGATACGCGGGTCGATCAGTGTGTAGAGTACGTCCTGAAGGATGTTCATCAGTACTTGGATGATAACGAAGATGAACACGAGCGCCATCACGACGGGGATGTCCGGCCCGAGGATCGCCCGGAAGAAGAGGTTGCCGAGCCCGTTGATGCTGAACACGCTCTCGACGAGCACCGAGCCGCCGATGAGCAGGTAGGTCTCACCCATGATGACGGGCAGCAGCGGGACGATCGCGTTCCGACCGACGTGTTTGACGACGATCCGCCGCGGGGAGAGCCCCTTGGCCTTGGCCGTCTCCACGTACTTCGAGTTGATGCTCTCCAGAACCGCGGTGCGGCCGATACGGATCTCGTTCCCCATCGACGCCGAGCCGAGCACCAGCGCCGCGGGCAGGATCCACTTGAACGCGATCAGCATGTTCTGGAGGTTGGGGATCGGGATAAACAGCAGTTCGAGCACCGGCACCCCGTTGAACAGTTCGACCACCGTGAACAGGTTCGCCACTTCGTCGGGCGTCCCGATCACGTCCGTTCTGATGCCGAATCCTCGGTACCACGAGAGCGCGCCGCCGGCGCTGAGGCTCCCGGCGATCATCACGGCGAGCCAGAAGTTCGGCATCGCACGCCAGATGATGCCACCACCGGAGGCGAGGTAGTCACCCCAGGTGTTGGCGCGGAGGCCGGCGTAGAGGCCGAGCGGGATCCCGAACAGGAGCGCGATCACGACGGACCAGAAGCCGAGCCACAGCGTCGCGGGCATCCGGTTCGCGATGACGTCGGTGACGGGCACCCCACGCTGGAGGACCCACGACTGCCCGAACTGCAGCGTGAACAGGTCGTACATGATGTTCCCGTACTGGCGCCAGACCGGGACGGGGGTCCCGTCGGGCTGGATGTAGCCGAGCGCGATCCGGAGCTGTCGGATGTCGCTCGAGGTGGCGTCGCGGCCGAGGATCGCCAGCACCGGGTCGAGCGGGCCGAGATACATGATGAGGAACGACATCGTCAGCCCGAACAGTATGACGGGGATACCCAACCCGAGCCGTTTCAGGATGTACAGTGAACGATTCATGTGTGAGTCTCTTCAGCATGGCTCGGTCGACGAGCGAAGCGGGACGATACGTCAGTGTCGGTACGGACCGGGTACCGACGTGGTTGGCGACGAGAGGATGGAAGTCTAATCATACCGAACAATGATATCGTGGCTGTGTCACACCGGCACGACTACGAGGAACATCGGCCGGCGAGGTTTTCACCCTGTCGATGCGCTCGAGCGGGGCGAGCGCGGGCCGAGAGTTACTCGCCCTGCCAGTGGCTCTCGTAGGCCGAGGCGCCGCCGGGGAACACCTGCGTCGGGGTCAGGTGGTAGGCGGGCGCACCGCGGCCCTTGAACACGCTGTCGACGAACTGCGGCCGGTTGATGACGTACGCCATCGCCTCACGCACCGGCTTGGGCACCTCCTGCATGTTGAACGCCACGTAGTAGGTGTTGATCGTCGGCGTCTGGGCCATGTTGACCGTCTCGTCGTTCTCCATCGGCCCGTAGGTCCCGCGGTCGATCCCGTCGACCGTCTCCTCGATGCTGACCTTGTTCGGGTCGTACTTCGAGGTCGGGATGGCGGACACGTCGGCGTTCCCGTTCAGGAAGTAGTTGTACTGAGCGTTGGTGTCCGTGATGATCGCGGCGTCGATCCCCTCGATCGCGGGCTCCTGGCCGTGGTAGTCGTCGAACTTGTCGGCGTTGAACTCGCCGCCGTTGCCGGACTCCCAGTTCGCGAACTGGAACGGACCACAGCCGACCGGGTTGGTGGAGAACTCCTCCCAGCTCATCTCGCCCTCGTACCCCTCGATGTCGCCCACGATGCCCTCGGGGACGACCGAGAACGCGGAGTAGGCGAGCACTGACAGCGCGAACGGGAACGAGTTCTGGAGCGTGACCGTGAACGTGTAGTCGCCCGTGGCCTCGACGCCGGTCGAGCCGGGGACGACGTTGCCGTCGTCGTCGGTCTCCCGCTCGATGTTGAGCACCGAGTTCGGGAAGTAGGTGTTCGTGGAGTTGGAGGACTCGACGAGGCGGCGGATCGAGTACACCATGTCGTCGGCGGTGACCTCGCCGTAGTCGCCGTGGAACTGGATCCCCTCCTTGAGCGTGAACTCGTACTCCGTCAGGTCGTCACTGACGCTGTAGTCCTCGACGAGGAGGTTCCGGACCTCGGTGGTCCCGTTGTGGTAGTTCATCGGCGCGTCGAACAGGTTCATGACCTTCCCGCCCGAGGCCGTGTTACCGGAGGCGATCGGGTCGAGCGCGCTGAACGTCGCCGAGATCTTGTCGAGGCGGTCCTTGCCTTCCAGACCCTTGACGGAGATGTTCTCCTTCGAGCGCGAGCCGCCCATCCCGCCCGGCGGGCTGTAGTCGAGGCGGTCGTACCAGAAGCTCTGGGACACCTGGTGGTACATCGGCAGCAGCGCGGCGGACTCCCAGAGGCCCTCCTCCATCTTCACGGCGGCTTCGTCACGGGCCTGCTGGGCCTCCTCGGACTGCTGAGGGTTGTTCTGGATCTGGTCGAACTGCTCGGTCATGAAGTTCCGGACGTCCGTGTCCGTCTCGGAGTCCTCGGTCCAGAACAGTCGCGCGCCGTTGGGCGCCGGCCCCTCGCCGTCGTAGATGGTGTTCTCGGGGTCGACCAGCTGAAGGAAGTTCTGGGGCGCGGGGTAGTCCGCGATCCAGCCCAGCGTGAACGCCTGCATGTCGCCCTTCTCGGTGCGGTTGAGGAGGCCGCTGAAGTCGGCCTCGGCGATGCTCATGTCGATGTAGGCGCTCTCGAGGCGGGAACGGATGGTGTTGGCCATCTCCTTCCACGCCGGGCTCGTGTACTGGAGCCAGTCGAGCTCGAAGCGGTTGTCGGGGCCGTAGCCGGCCTCCTCCATCACCTGACGGGCGCTCTCCACGTCCGTCTCGCCCGGCGAGTACGGGTAGGAGTCGAGGCCGGTGAACTCCCCGTCACCGCCCTGCCCGTCGGTCCCGGTGTCGGTGCCGCCGTTGCCGGAGCCTTCGGTCGGCGAACCCTCGCCGCCGTCGGTACAGCCGGCGACGCTGGCTGTCAGTGCCGCAGCCCCAGTCGCCTGGAGGAACTTACGACGATCGAAATCACTTTCTTCGGACATCCTGACAACGTATCCCACCGTGGCGAACTTAAACGTTATGTAGTGATAATTACGTGGTGAATGTTACCACGGCACAAGAATCCATCGGAGCCGGAGAGTATCCCCGACCCCAACCCGTTTATTCGTCGCTTCCCGAAAACGGTCATGGACTACTCCCGCCGCCGGTTTCTCACCGCCGCAGGTGCCGGGATCGCCGCGCTCTCGGGCTGTTCCGCCCCCGAAGGCGACGCCGAATTCCACGGCGAGCAGCCGTTCGCCGACCTCTACGAGGCGGTCTCGCCGTCAGTCGTCCGCTTACGCGTGTACGACGACCGTGGCCCCCTCGGCGAGGGATCGGGCTGGCTCTTCGACGACGGCGTGTTGGTCACCAACGCGCACGTGGTCACGGACGCGGACACGGTGCGCGCACAGTTCGCAAACGGCGACTGGGCGGAGGCGGAGATACTCGGGAGCGACCCCTACAGCGACCTCGCCGCGCTCTCGGTCGACCCGCCCGTCGACGCCGACCCGCTGCCGCTGCTCGACGAACAGCCCGCGGTCGGCACCCGCGTCGCCGTCGTCGGCGCGCCGTTGGGGCTGGCGGGGTCGCTCACCTCCGGGGTCGTCTCCGGCGTGAACCGGACGATCTCCTCGATCCAGAACTTCACCATCTCCGGCGCGGTCCAGACCGACGCGGCGGTCAACCCCGGCAACAGCGGCGGCCCGCTGCTCACCCTCGACGGCGACGTGGCGGGCGTCGTCACGCAGGCCGGCGCCGAGAACGTCGGGTTCGCGATCAGCGCCGCGCTGACCGAGCGGGTGATCCCCGAACTGGTCGAGAGGGGGAGCTACGAACACTCCTACCTCGGCGTGCGCATCCGCCCGGTCACGCCGCTGCTCGCGGCGGCCAACGGCCTCGACGAGGCACGCGGCGTCTACGTCTCGGCGGTCCCCGAGGGAAGCCCCGCCGACGGCGCCCTGCAGGGCGGCAGCGGAAGCGTGACTGTCGAAGGCTCCCCCCAACCGACCGGCGGCGACGTGATCGTTGCGCTCGACGGCACCCGGATCGACACGACGGGCCAGCTCGGCACGTACCTCGCGCTGGAGACGAGCCCGGGCGATACGGTCGCAGTGACCGTGCGCCGCGAGGGCGAGCGCCGGACCGTGGGGGTGACGCTGGGCACCCGCCCGGAGCCACAGTAACGGCCTGCGGCCCGGTCAGTCCTCCATCCGTGCGACGAGATCCTCGAACTGCTGTTTGCGCTCCTGAACGGCCTCCTCGCGCAGCACCTCCTCGTCCTCCGTCGGACACGTCAAGGACGGCACTTCCGTCGGCGTCCCGTCGTCGTCGAGCGCGACGAACGTGAAGAAGGAGGCCGTCGTCTTCCGCTCCTCGCCCTCCCGGGGGTCCTCCGCGCGCACGTCAACTTTCACGTCGACGCTGGTGCGGCCGGTGTTGAACACGTACGCCTGCACGACCGCCACCTCGCCGAGGTCGATCGGCGAGATGAAGTCGACGTGATCCATCGACGCGGTCACTACCTGCTTGTTCGCGAAGCGCATCCCCGCGATTGCGCCGCAGATGTCCATCCAGTGGAGGACGGCGCCCCCGAGCGCCCGCCCGAGATTGTTCGTGTCGTTCGGGAGCAGGAGCTCGGTCATCTCGGTGTACGACTCCGCGAGCGTCGCCGTCTCGGTCATGGGGACCGCTCCGGCCGCGGCGCACTCAAACCCGCCGGTCAGTCGTCGGCCGCGGCCACGTCCCGCCCCCCAGTCAGTCGGTCGTGCGCCGTTCGAGCCAGCGCCTGCGCGGCCGCCACGTCGCCGGCCGTCAGATGCAGCCCGATCAGCTCCGACGTGAGCGCCTCGGCCTGCGGGTCGGCGCCGCAGTTGCGCAGCTCCTCGATCCCGGTCTCCAACTGTTCGATTGCGTCGCCGACCTCGTCGCGCTCGACCAGCACGTCCGCGAGCAGCGAGCGGGTGACGCCCACCGAGCGCTGGTTCCCGGCCGCCGAGAGATGCGTCATCGACTGCCGGGCGAACTCCTCGGCGCGGTCCACCTCGCCGCGCCGTAATGCACAGACGGCGAGGTTGTGCTCGCTCATGCCGATCTCGTGGGGGTTGCCGATCTCCTCGCGGATCGACAGCGCCTCGCGGTGGGTGTCGACGGCCGCCTCCAGCCGCCCGAGGTCCTTCCGGACGATCCCGAGGTTGTTGAGACAGATCGCCAGCCGGTGGTCGTCGCCGATCCGCCGGAATAGCGACTCGGCCCGTTCGAGGTACGACAGCGCCCGCTCGTCGTTCCCGCGCCGGCGTTCGAGGTCGCCGAGGCTGGTGAGCGTCCCCGCCGCGCCGTGGTCGTCGCCGCGCTCGGACTGCATGTCGACGGCCCGCTCGTACCGGCCGGCGGCGTCGTCGTACGCGCCCACGTTCACCAGCGCGTTGGCGGCGTTGGCGAGGCAGTTGGCCACCCGGAGCGGCTCGTCGG
>NZ_JBHUDH010000025.1:0-599 GCF_042678005.1 Halolamina salina
GATCGAGTCCGTCGTCTGCCGACAGTTGGCCGACGACGGTCCCTACGGGCTGGCGTGGATCGGTGATCGCGAACACGCCGCCGAGGGAGTCACGGTCCGTGCGGGGGCCGGGGCGTTCGACCCGGCCGAGGGGATCGACGGGGTGCTCGCGGCGCCGGGATCGACGGCCGACCGTGCCGCCGAACACCGGGAGCTACGGGTCGTCAACGACGTGCTCGACCGCGGCGAGTTCGACGACTGGCAGCGCGCGGCGCTGGATCGGGGGTACCACGCCGTGGCGTCAATCCCGCTGGTGTACGAGGACGCGATGTACGGCGTCCTCAGCGTCTACGCCGACCGGACCGGTGTGTTCGGCGATCTGGAGCGGGCGGTGCTGAGCGAGCTCGGGGACATGATCGCCTACGCGATCAACGCCGCCGAGAGCAAGCGGGCGCTGGTGGGGCGGACGGTAACCCGGATCGAGTTCGACGTGAGCGACACCGAGATGCCGTTCGTCGAACTCGCCCGCGAACTCGGCTGCTCGCTGGTCGTCGAGAACTTCGTGTACCGCTCCGACGGCGGCGTCCGCCGGTTCCTGTCGCTCCGGGGCGCCGCCCCCC
>NZ_JBHUDH010000025.1:609-10835 GCF_042678005.1 Halolamina salina
GGCGCCCGCCGAGGGGCTTCCTTTCGAGGAGTTCGCGCTCGTCTCCGAGTACGAGGCCGACGGCGAGCCGGTCTGTCTGTTCCGGACGGGGCTTGCGCCCGACAGCCCCGAGACGACGCTGGTCGAACACGGCGCGCGACCCCACGAGCTCCGCGCCGGCGACGGGGCGGCGACGGTGATCGCGGAGCTCGGCAGCGACGCCCCCGTCCGTGAGTTCGTCGAACTGTTCCGGGACCGCCACCCCGGCGCCTCGCTGGCCGCACAGCGCACCCACCACCGCTCCGAGCCGTCGACGGCACAGCAGCGCGCGTCGGCGACGGAGGCGCTGACCGACCGGCAGCTCGAAGCCATCCGGACCGCGTACTTCAGCGGGTTCTTCGACCGGCCGCGGAAACACACCGGCACCGAGATCGCCGACGCGATGGGCATCTCCCAGCCGACGTTCAGCCACCACCTCCGGGAGGCACAGCGCAGGCTCTGTGCCGTGCTGTTCGAGGCCGAACAGCTCCCGGACCGACGCGGCGACTGACCCTATACTGATAGCCCCATTCGATTTTCGGTTCGGTCAGTATAGCCGGCAGCAAGATAACGGAGACGCCCCTGTATGGGAATGCTGTAAGGAGGGCACTGGACCGTACTGCCGACGCATTCCGGCACCCCCCCCACCCCACATCCCAACGGTCCGGCGTGATCGTCACGTTCGTCCGCACCACATCGGGCGTCGTCCTCCTTACTGCCTTCTACGCCCGGCACTCACGCTCGGGAGCGAGATCGCCGGCCCGGCGGCTCGCGGGCGCTTCGAGAAGACGCGACAGCGACGGGCGTGTTCAGAACGTCGGCTCGTCCTCGTTGCTCCCCTCCTGCATCGCGGGGTCCTGCTGGTCCTCGACGGTCTGGGTGAACAGATCGCTGTCCAGCTCCTCGGTTGGCTCCTCCTCGATGTCGTAGGCGGAGACGCCGCGCTGCAGCAGGTCCTCGACGGCGCGCTCGCGGTTCAGGAACTCGCCGGATTCCACGAGACGGTCGAGTTCGCCGGTGATGCGGTCGGGGAGGTCGACTTCGATCTGGGCCATACCTCCACCTCCACGCTGGAGCGGTGTGAATTTTCCGCTCGGTGGCTATATCCCGCCGCGGACCGAATCACGGGCCGTGCAGGCAGACGAGATCGACCCGCAGGCGAAGGCTGCACTCGACAGGCGGCGATTCTCGCTTCCACACAGCCGGATCGGGCTGAAGCTGCTCCGTCCCCTCGCCCGGCTGGCGGGGAAGTACGGGAACTTGAACCCCCCGGCGGTCGGCAGCGTCACCGATCTCACGATCCCCGGCCCCGGCGGGAAACTCAGGGCGCGCCGATACCGGCCGGCGGAGGGGAGCGACGTTCCGACGGTCGTGTTCTTCCACGGCGGCGGCTACGTGATCGGCGGGCTGGAAACCCACGACGTCCTCTGCCGGCGGCTGACCCGTGAGAGCGGCTGTGCGGTGCTCTCGGTCGCCTACCGGCTCGCGCCGGAACACCCGTTCCCGGCAGCCGTCGAGGACGCCTATGCCGCGACGGAGTGGGCCGCGTCGAACCCCGGCTCCCTGGGCGGTGGCGACGGCCTCGCGGTCGCGGGCGACAGCGCGGGCGGAACGCTCGCGGCGATCGTCGCGCTGATGGCCGCCGAACGTGACGGGCCGGAGCTGGCCCATCAGGCGCTCATCTACCCGGCGACCGGCGCCGAGGAGGAGCAGGAGTCGGTCCAGCAGAACGCCGGGACCGTGCTGAGCGAGGCCGACTTGCGCTTCTTCGAGAAGTGTTACTACGGCAGCGATATCCACCGGCGCAACCCCTACGCCGACCCCGCGCAGGCCGACGACCTCTCCGGCGTCGCGCCCGCGACGGTGGTCACCGCGGGGTTCGACCCGCTCCGGGACGCCGGCAAGGGGTACGCCGAGCAGCTACTGGCCGACGGCGTCGACGTGTGCTACGAGAACTACCCCGCGCAGGTCCACGGGTTCGCGACGATGGACATCGACGCCGCCGAGACGGTCGCCTCACGCGTCGGGCGTGACCTCGGCGACGCGCTGCGGGAGTAGCCGACGCCTCGAAGTGGAATGTAAATCACATACGGCGATATCGATCGACAGCGACGGTCCCGAACGGAACCGATCGGAACGACAGGGGGGTCACTTATGCCGCCGTCGCCCCACTGCTCCGGGTAGATGCTGCGAGACGGGACGGTCTTCGAGGACGAACATCTCCCCCGGGAGATCGTCGGGCGCAACAGCCAGATGAACGAGGTGACCGACGCGCTCGCGCCCGTCGAGCAGGGCGCACGCGCCGAGAACTGCTTCCTGTTCGGCCCAAGCGGCGCCGGCAAGACCACCGTCGCCCGCGCTGCGGTCCGGGAACTCCGTCGCGAGGTGCTCGACGTGCCGACCGCGTACGTCAACTGCTGGACGGACTACACGCGGCGGAGCGTGCTCGAACGCGCGGCGAACGCGCTCGTCGACGCAGCGGTCCCGAAGAACGCGGCGACCCGTGACCTGATCGACACGCTCCAGACCGGCCTCGACGGGCCGAGCGTCGTCGTGCTCGACGAGGTCGACCAGCTTCAGGAGCCGAACACGCTGTACGACCTCCACTCGGTGCCCGGCCTCGCGTGGATCTGCATCGCGAACCGCGAGGTGGACCTCCTCGCTCGGCTCGACGAGCGCGTCCATTCCCGCGTCTCGGTGGGCTACCGCGTGCAGTTCGACCGCTACACCGTCGAGACGGTCACGGAGATCCTCGACCGCCGGGCCGCACAGGGGCTGGAAGCCGGCACCGTCGAGCGCGACACCCTGCAGCGCATCGCCGAACGCGTCGACGGCGACGCCCGGCAGGCGATCACCGCGCTCCGCGTGGCCGCCCGCAAGAGCGAGCGGGAGGGGCTGTCGGCGATCCCGCCGCGGCTCGTCGAGGACGCCGTCTTCGACGCCGAGGCCGAGGTGAGGCGGAAGACGATCTCGAAGCTCAACGACCACCAGCGCGTGCTCTACGAGTGTATCGAGGACGAGGGGCCGCTGATCCAGAAGGAGCTGTACGAGCGGTACGAGCAGGCCCACGCCGACCCGATCACGCTCCGCGCGCTGCGGAAGAGCCACCTGCCGAAACTGGAACACTACAACCTGATCGAAACCGAGCGCGACGCCCGGGGGAAGCGCTACCGGCTCGCCTCGCGGGACGGCTGAGGCGCCGCTCCGCGGGAGTACCCCGGTCGCGCCGGCGTCGGTCCCCGGGTTTCTGCCTGCCGGCCACTGTTTCGCCGGTCCAGCCCCAGCGCGTGAAGCGCGGCGACGACGGCGCCCGCGGAGAGCCAGATCGCCGCCTCCCCCTCCACGACGCCGGCGTGCCACCCCGCGTACAGCGCGATCCAGAGCAGCGCGCCAGTCGTGATCGCGCTCGTCGAACCGCTCGCGGACGCGCCGAGCAGCCGACCCAGCCCGCGCGGCGGGTCGATCCCGAACAGCCGCGCGAGTGCTTGGAACACCGGAGGGAGGCGGGTATCTCCCCCCGATCCGGTTCGTCCTACGGGTGGGCGGCTCCGCCGCCTCGATCGGGCGTTCCGAGTGACGACGGTCGGCGAGTGGTCCCGGCGCCGACGCACCGGTACTTCACCGCGTCGCACGCGTCGCCGCCGATCTCGTCGCGCGTCACGCCTCCGCTTCCCGCTCGACCCGCGTGTCTGTTCTCGGCCCCTGCGCGTACCAGTCGGTCGGTGGATCGCCATACGCCCTCTCGGTCCGGTATCGCAATCAAGCCTCTTCGGGTGGTTCCGGTCGGTTCTGGTCTGGAAAAATCGACGGACTGGACGGCGGAAGGAGAGTTCCGGTCGCGTTCCGGGCGGCGACGCCTCAGTGCTCGGCGAACCAGCTCTCCAGCTCCTCGAGCCGGTGGATCGCGCGGTCGGGGTCGCCGATGTTGTGGTGCTCGTCGGGGTAGATCACCAGCCGGGCGTCGACGCCCTGCTTGCGGACCGAGACGAACAGCTGTTCGGCCTGCGTCGGCGGACAGCGCCAGTCGTTCTCGCCCGCGGTGACCAGAAGCGGCGTGTCGACGCCGCCGACGTCGGTGATCGAGGAGATCTCCCGGTAGGTGTCGACGTTCTCCCACGGCAGGCCGAACTCGTCCTCGTGCCAGAGGTGGTTGTCGTCGGTGCCGAACGTGGCGTAGAAGTCGTAGATGCCGTGCTCGGCGGCCGCGGCGGCGAACGTATCGGACTTCGTGACCGTCGCGGCGGTGGTGACGCCGCCGTAGGAGAAGCCGGTGAGGTAGAGGCGGTCCTCGTCGGCCCACCCCTCCTCCACGAGGTGTTCGACGCCGGTGACCACGTCGTCGACCTCCTTGTCGCCCCGGGTGCCGCGCAGGCGCTCGGCGAACTCCTGCCCGTAGGAGGTCGAGCCGCGGTAGTTCGTTCTGAGGACGATGTAGTCCTTGCTCGTCCAGAACAGCTGATCGAAGCCGAACGCCGGCGAGTCGTACGACATCGGCCCGCCGTGGACCGAGGAGACGACGGGGTGTGGCTCGGGGTCCTCGGGGTCGAACTCGGGCGGGAGGTACGCCAGCCCGTGGATGGTGACGCCGTCGGAGTTCTCCCAGGAGACGCGCACGCAGTCGTGGTGCTCGTCGACCAGATCAGCGTTGACCTCGCTGACCCGTGCGAGCCCCGCGGCGTCGGCTTCGGCGCCCTTCTCCGCGTCGAGACCCTCACGCCCCATCGCGTAGATGTCGGCGCCAGCGGTGGGATCGGCCATCCGGAACGCGAGCGTGCTGCCGTCGTCGGAGACGGAGAGTCCGGAGACGGACCTGCTCCGCCCCTGCGCGACGAACACGCGCTCGGGGTCGTCCTCCTCGGCGTCGAGCCGGATCATCCGGGTGTTCCCCTCGTCGCCGAACAGCCCGACGAGGGTGTCGTCGTCGAGCCAGTGGGGGTTGCCGCCGAACGCGATCGTACGGTCGAGCGAGCCGGAGACGGACTGCATCTCGCCGCTCTCTCCGTCGATCACGTACGCCTCGGTCGGCTTGTACCAGTTGTACGGGTCGCCGCCGCCGACGGCGATCCGGCTCCCGTCGGGCGACCAGCGCGGCTGCTGGACCCGCAGGCCGGCGTCGGTCAGCTGCTGGTACCCCGTCCCGTCCGGACGGATCGTGTAGACGTTCCGGACGTGGGTGTCGTCGGGGTCCTCCTCGTGCTGGGCGACGAAGGCGATCCGGTCGCCGTNNCGGGCTGGAGCCCCCGGCGATCGCCCTTCTCCTCGTCGTCGTAAGCGTTGTCGAGTCGGACCGTCTCGCGGCTGTCGGCGTCGACGACGAACAGGTAGCTGGACACCTCGTCCATCCAGCCCGCGCCGTCGCCCTTGTGCTGGAGTCGGTCGATTTCGATCGGGCCGTTCTCGTTACGCTGCTGCAGGTACTCCTCGTCCTCCTCCGTGGGATCGCGGGCGGCGATCACGAGGCGCTCCCCGTCGGGTGCCCAGTCGAACTCCGCGACGCCGTAGTCGCGGTCGGTAAGCTGGCGGGCGTCGCCGCCGCGCTCCATGTCGAACGACCAGACCTGCGGCTTCGGCCCTTCGCCGACAGGGCCGCCGTTCTCCTCCTCCTCCTCCTCCTCCTCGTCTGCGTCTTCCTCAGCGCCGTTCTCGACGGCGACGCCGGCGTCGGTCTCGCGGGCCGCGACGAACGCGAGCCGGTCGCCGTCGGGCGACCACTGCGGCGAGGACGCGCTGGAGGCGCGGGTGAGCCGGTATGGCTCGGCGGAGCCGTCGGTCGGTGCGACGAACAGCGACGTGTGGCGGTCGTCATCCTCGGCGTCGAACTCGCTGACCAGGAACGCCACCCGCTCCCCGTCGGGGGAGACGGTGGCGCCGGTCGCGATCGAGAAGTCGTAGAACCGCTCCGGGGACAGTTCGTCCATGGCCCCGATGGGCGTGGCGGCATCAAAAACGTACGCCCTGCGGCCGTTCCTACAGCTTCGCCCCTTCGTCGTGGCAGTTCGTCGCTGCGGCGGTCAGTCGTCCGTCGCGGCAGTCGCCGCCGCGACGATCACTCCTCGGCCACGGGGTTCTCCTCCGGTTCGCCGTGGATGGCGCTCGCGATGATGCCGCGGGTGTCGCGGACGAGCTGGACCAGCGCCTCGCGGCGGCCGGCGAACAGCCCGAGCGCGAGGAGGATGTACGTCGCGGTGAACAGGTGCAGCAGCTGGATCTCGCCGATCGGGAGGTGGATGATGTCCCTGAGGACGAGGAACTCGAGCAGCACCTGCGAGATGAACAGGAGGAACAGCCCGACCGCCTCCCGCACGTCGATCTCGAAGTTGATGATCAGCGCGAGCGCGAACAGCGACTGCGCCGCGGTGATCCAGATCTCGGCCTCCTGCTTCGCGTCGAACGCCAGCGCGCCGTACTCGCCCAGCGCGATCGAGTGGACGACCACCAGCGTCCCGATCAGCAGGGTCCACTGGTTCAGCTTCGAGGAGATCAGCGCGTTGAACCCCGCGGTCGAGCGCGCCTTCCGGACCAGCACGACGACGACGATGAGTTCAGGCGACTCCGAAGCCAGCGGCGCGATCCACTGGATCATGAAGAACGAGGGGATACCGATGTCCTCGCCCAGCAGTTCGAGGCTGTGGGCGAACGGCTCGACGGCGGTGAAGATGATGAGGCCGGAGAACGCGAACAGCGCGATCACCGTCAGCGCCCGATAGGGGTTGGGGATCTTCCCCAGCATCGCCGGGACGCCGACGTGTTCCACGTGCTCCTCGGGCTCGCCGCGGAGGACGACGCCGATGTAGAGGACGTACAGCCCGACGAGGAACGCCATGTCGAAGATGTCGATCCCCGGGCCGAGCGGGACGAGGAACGCCCACGCGGTCGCGGCCAGCAGGAACGCGATCTCGAGGCTGATGTCGCGGTCGAGCGAGACGGCATCGTTGAGGAAGCCGCCCCGGTCTTTCACCGCCGGGTCCTCGTCGGCGCCCGAGCGGAACACCGTGTACAGCGCGACGCCCGCCCAGCCGATACCGATCAGGATCCGGTTCGCGCCGGTCATGTTCGCGACCGCGAGGTTGCCGGCCTCGGCGCCGGCGGGGGTGCCGGCCTGTACGCCGGCCTGCCACGCGTACAGCGCGTCGACGGCGTACTCGGGCGCGACTGCGAGCACCGCGAGCACGGCGATCGCGAACGCCCGTGGCACGTCCTTCTCGGCGGTCTCGGCGCCCCAGGTGAGCAGGAACGAGGCGCCGAGGATACCGATACCGGCGACGGCGACGGTCGAGAGTGCCCCCAGGCTGTGGGCCGTCCCGGTGAGCCACCCGCCCAGCCACGGGAGAGTGAGTATCGTTGCGACGACGAGCATTCCGATCTTTCTCGTGTTCATTCGGGTCTGAACGGAGCGAACACCGGAGTTGGTAAAAATCACAGGATACCGAGGCCGCGGCAGTTTTCCGGCGTATCAGCACCGCTGACGCCCGTTCGCTCCCGATCCCGCTCGCGAGCGAATTCACGCGGTATCGGGCGTTCGACGCCGGTATATCGGCGGTATCGGTCGAAACGAACGGCGGTGTCACGGGAGTGGGGGAGACACAGCTCGAACAGCTCGAAATGTTCAGAAATTTTGGACGGTGTTCGGTGTATCGGCGGTCCACGCATCGTGAGAACTCTTAAGTGCTCCGCGCCGGACCCTCGAACGTATGCTTCGGGACGCAGCGACCGCACGGGCGGGCGAGCGTGAGAGCCGACCGCCCGGGTCGGATCGCGGGGTGGCAGCCTGATGGGTGGCGCCGTGGCCGTCTCGCTCCAGAAGGGGGGCGTGGGCAAGACCACCGTCGCGATCAACCTCGCGGACGCGCTCGCGGTCCGCGGCAACGACGTGTTGCTGGTCGATCTCGATCAGCAGGGCAACGCCACGGAGGGCGTCGGCCTCAAGGAGGAGTACGAGCGATCGAGTCCCCACGTCGGCGACGTGCTCACCGACGACGACCCCGTGGACGCGGCCGAGGTGGTCGTCGAGCGGGAGGGGTTCGACGTGTTCCCCGCCCACGTCGACCTCGACGAGATCGCCGACCGCGTCCGCAACTCCACGTTCGGGATGCTCTGGGTGCGCCGGCGGATCGTCGAACCCCTGCTGGAGGAGCGGTACGACTACGTCGTCGTCGACTCGCCGCCGAGCCTGGGGCCGCTGTCCGACGCCGCCCTGATCGGCGCCGGCAACGTGATCGTCCCGCTGCTGATGAGCGAACCCAGCGTCAGCGGCTTCGAGCGCATGTGGGACCAGCAGATCCTCCCCATCCGGAACGAGGTGGAGCTGGAGCTGCTCGCGATCGTCCCGAACGACCTCACGGGCAACAACGAGGAACGACGCATCATCGAGGACCTGGAGAACTCGCCGTTCGCGGAGCATCTACCCGAGTTCTGCCGGTCTTCCGAGTTCGACGACCCCGACTCCCCGGGGCCGGGGATCCGCCACCGCATCGCGTTCAGCCGAGCGTGGCGCGACGGGCAGACGCTCCGGGAGTACGACCCCGACAACGACATGCTCGACCGACTCGACAAACTCGCCGAGATCGTGGAGGAGGATGCCTGACGACAACCGCTTCGCCGGCCTCTCCGACGCCGACGGGGACGACCAGCCCGAGGAGCCGGCGGACTCGGAGGACGAGGAGGAGACGGGCGCGGGTCCCGCCTTCGAGTTCGACGCGACCACCGCAAAGAGCATCTACGTCCGGCCGGAGACGCTGGAAGTGCTCGAGGACGCCGAGTTCGAGGTGGAGAGCCAACTGCGCCGCGAGCACGGCATCCGCGACGTGACCGGCCGCGAGTTCCACGACGCCGCGGTCCGGGTGCTGGCCGAGCACGCCGACGAAATCGTCGACCGGATCCTCGACGAACGCGAGCAGGACTGACGCCGACGGAGCGACGCGGTCGGCGCTACCAGGGCGTCTCCTCGGCGCCGACGAACTCGAACAGCGGCTCGTAGTCGGCGGGCAGTCCGCCCTCCACGTCGTGGAGTTCGCCGCCGGGGACGATCTCGCCGAGCAGCGCCACGATCGCCTGTGCACGGACCTCCGCCTCCCCCTCGTCGACGCCGGCGCGGTCCGCGACGCGTTCGAGGAACTCCGCGTGGTCGAACCGCTGGCCCGAATCCGCGTCCCGGAGGTAGTAGCCGATCTCTCCCGGCAGCGGGCTGGCGAGGTCCGCGGCCTCGTCGGCCTGGAGACGCTCGCCGAGGGTCGTCAGCACCGCACGGGTGTTCCGGACGGCCGTTCCCATGTCTCCCGCCTCGATGCGATGTTGTACTTCGCCGATGAATTCGCTGTAGTCCATAGCTGTGTCTGTCGTCGACGGTTGTCGGCTCGGCACACGTCCGCCACCGGGAAACTCCGGGCGATCGGTTATAAAGCTGATCGCCGTTTCCGGGCGTCCGCCGGCGAGAGAACCCCTATTTCCGTCAATCTCCGAACAGCGGCACTGTCGAGAACGGAGTTGGCAGTCGCGGTGCGGTCGGTGCCCCGAGGGGACAGAACGCTCTCAGGAACCGGGGCGATCCAGCGTCGACTGGGAGAATACGTGGCCGTCAGTCACCCGTCGCCGCGCCTTCGGGGGCGTCGGATTCGGTGTGGTCGACCTCCCCCGACTCGGGGCTGTTCGCGGTGTACACTCGCTTGCGGGCGTCCTTCAGACAGATCTCCTCGGTGACCAGCCCGGCGTCCTCGAGCCGGCCGAGCGCGTCACGGACGGTGCGGCCGGCGAGCTGGGTCTCCTCGGTGACCTGGCTCTGGGTCATGCGGTCGTTCTCCTGGAGGACGAGGTGGACCAGCTTCGCGCTGGGGGGCAGGTCGGCCATCTCGGCCTCCGTGGCGACGTCGCTCACTGTCGCCCCGCGCCGCGGGTGGTTGTCGCCGGGCGCCCGCGCGCCGGCGGGGCGTCGGTACCGATCGATCGATCAATGTTCTCGCGCACGGATGCCCGTATGCGCGCGCGACCCTTAAGCCGTTCTTGACCCTGAGGTAAGTCGGTGACACGGGTGTTACCGGACGCCGGCGCGGGGCCGACAGTGTTAGCGAACTGTCCCCTCGGCGAGCTCGCCCAGCGGCCGCGTGCGGGAAAAGGCGGGCGTCGAGACGCGCACGTCGGTGTCGGCGTCGACGCCAGCGAAGCGCAGGTGGATCGAGAAGCGGCCGTCGTCGCCGATCGGGGCGGCCTCGTAC
>NZ_JBHUDH010000025.1:10853-12418 GCF_042678005.1 Halolamina salina
GGGGGGCCTCGTACTGGCGGCCGACCGACGCCCAGGCGTACTCGCCGGCGTACTCGGCGCCGACCTCGCCGTCGATCCGCCACTCCGAGAGCGCCGCGTCGTCGCCCTCGCCGAACGCCGTGCCGGCCATCGGGTACCCCCTGTCCGCCCACTCGCGGAACCCCTCGTCGATGACGTACACGTCCTCGTAGCCGGCCTTCTGGAGTCCCGCGGCCCGGATCGAGGAGAGGTGGTGCGGGCAGCCGCAGTAGGCGACGATGCGCGCCTCGGTCGGCCAGCCGTCGATGCCGCCGCCGGTCGAGTCCTCCTGTGCGGACGAGAGCACGCTCCCGTAGAGGTGCGAGCGCGTGTACTGTTCCAGCCCGCGCGCGTCGACGAATCGGGCCTCGCCGCGCAGGTACCACGCCCGGGCCGACTCGATCGGGAGCAGCCGCACCGTCTCGTCGTTGACCGTCAGCGTCTCCAGCGCGCCGGGGTCGACCCCCGGCGCCTCGGGCGGGTCCGGGAACTCCGGCGGGAGGCCGTCGGCGGGATCGCCGTCGTCCGGGTAGTCGCCGTTCGCGACCATCGTCTCGTCGATGGTACCGGGGTGTTCGAACGGCGCGCCGGAGCCGTCGGAGGAACAGCCGGCAGCGGCGACCGTCGACGCCGCCCCGAGCGCAGCGAGGAACTCGCGTCGATCCATGTTCGAGATTCGACGCCGAGGCCGAAACCGCTTTCGCTCGGCTCCCTCCCGCGCTACTCTCGATCCGCTCCCTCGACGGCCACCGCCCGGACTGGCGCGCCGTCGCCGCCCAGCGCGATCGGCTGGGCCCGGAGTTCGAAGCGTGCGGGGACGCTGCCGAGGTTCGTGAGGTTCTCGAACACCAGCACACCCGCCCCGAGCAACGCGTGGTGGGCGCCGAAGGCGTCGCGGCCGTCGAGAGCCAGCGATCCCTCGGCCGGCGGCGTCGGATCCGGGCTGAAGGCGTCGATCGCGACGGCCAGCCCACGGGCGGCACAGCGCTCGGCGGCGGCCACCGAGAGGTAGGGGTGGTCGCGGTAGCGGTCGCGCCCCCAGTGGCGGTCCCAGCCGGTCCGGAACACCGCACAGTCCGCGCCCGGCGCGGTCTCCGGGTCCGGCACGCGATCGGCGGGGATCGGCTCCCGCGCGTCGAGGTCGGTGCAGTCGACGACGACGGCGTCGCGGACGAACGCCGAGACGGGGTAGGTATCGAGCGTGTCGCCGTCTTCCTCGGTGTGCGACGGCGCGTCGACGTGCGTGCCCGCGTGGCTCCCGCAGGTGAGTTCGCTGACCCGGCAGCCGTCGGCGGCGAACGTGTCCGCGGCGTCGACGCTGACCGCCGGGTCGCCGGGGTAGACGGGCATCCCAGACTCGATGGAGTGGGTGAGATCCTGCATCGTCATCGGCCGCCCTACACTACCTCCCCGTCGAGCACTGTGAGTTCGACGCCGATTTCGTCGAACGAGTCGGCGTTCTCGTAGGGATCCGAATCGAGGACGACCGCGTCGCCGGCCCCGAACTCGCGGACCGACTCGGCGTCTCCCGAGCGGCGGTCTGGAAA
>NZ_JBHUDH010000025.1:12488-20574 GCF_042678005.1 Halolamina salina
GCGGAACAGCACGCTGTCGGCGACCCGTCGGTCGTCGTCGAGCGTCTGGACGGTGCCGCCGCACAACAGGAGTTCGGACATACCGGCGCGGGGGGTGGCTCGGAGTTAAGCGTTCTCACGCCCCCGGCCCCGGCAACGGAGTCAGTCCACCGCGGTCGCCGCGTCCTCCTGCTCGGGGCGGATGTCGCGGCTGATCTCCTTCCACTTCCCGCTGTTGAACCGCCAGTAGTTGATCGCCGCGGGGACGATCGTCTCGGCCATGAACGCGAGATACACCCCCCAGATCCCCAGCGCGGTCACCGAGCCGAGGTACACCAGCGGGATCGAACAGCAGAACATCCCGAGGAACTGGCTCAGGAAGGGGACGCGGGTGTCGCCGCTGGCGTCCAGCGGGCCGATCGAGGAGCCGGAGATCCCCCGGAACAAAAGCGCGACGCAGGCCGCGTAGATCAGGCTGACCGCGATCGGTTCGGTCGCCGGCGGGGAGTCGGTGTTGATGAACAGGCTCACCAGCGGCCGGGCGAAGATCGCGGTGATCGTCGCCGAGACCGCGTACGTCGCGACCGAGAAGCGGATGATGTCCCGGCCGTACGCCTCCGCGAGCGCCTCCTTCCCCTGCCCGAGCGCCTGCCCGGAGAGGCTGGAGGCCGCGAGGCCGAACCCCCAGCCGGGCGTGTTCATGATCCCCCAGATGCGGCGGGCGACGACGAACGCCGCGAGCGTGCCGTCGCGGTAGTTCCCGAGGAAGGCGAGCATCGGGAACTCCGCGACCGTCCAGACGAGGTTGCGCGCGCCGACGGGGGTCCCGATCCGGACCAGATCGCGCAACGTGCCGGGGTCGACGTACGTCCCGACGGGGTCGATCTCGACGGGGAAGCCCCCGAACCCGGGGATTCCCCCGCGCGAGAGTCCGAGCGCGAACGCGCTCACCGCGAACACGTTCGAGAGCACGGTGCCGAGCGCCGCGCCCTCGACGCCCCAGCCGAGGACGACGATGAACACGGCGTTGAGGGCGACGTTGACGACCGCGCCGCCGGCCCGGACCTGCATCGCGGTGTAGGCGTCGTCGGCGCCGACGAGCACGCGGCTCCCGACGAGGTTCAGCCCCGCGAAGGGGATCCCCAGCCCGACGACGCGGAGGTAGCGCGCGGCGTAGTCGATCTGGGTCGGGTCGCTGTTGATCAGCCTGACCAACTGCTCGGGGAACAGCCAGAACGTGACCGTCACGGGCAGCGAGACGACGATCACCAGCAGCGTGCTGGAGCGGACCGCCAGCCCGAGCTGCTCGTACGCTTCGGCGCCGTAGCGCTGTGAGACGAGCGCGATCGTCCCTCCGGCGACGCCGCCGCCGATCGCGAACGCCAGCCCCCAGAACGGGCCTGCAACACCGACGCCGGCGATGGCGTCGGCGCCGAGCACCGCGCCGACCATCGCCACGTCGGCGGCGTTTTTCGACATCCGGGCGACGCCGGTGACGATGCGGGGCCACGCCAGATCGGCGGTCTCGATCGCTCGCTCCCGATCGATCAGGCCGAGGCGGGCAAGCGCCAGCCCGATGTAGAGGATCGGCAGCCGGAGGACGTCTGCAGTGCGGGACACTCGTTCCCGGGTTCTTCCCGGACCGCGAAGAGGCTTACCAATCCCGCCAGCCTCGCTCCTACTCGTCGACGGGGGTGCCGACGAGGTGGACGGCGACGCTCCCGACGAACAGCACCGCCCCCGCCGCGGCGAGGGCGACGCCCGGCGAGAGGGCGTCCGAAAGCAGCCCGCTGCCGAGCTGGAACGGGACGACCGCCAGCCCGCTCACCATCGACATCGCGCTCAGCGTCGTCGCGCGCCCGACGGCGTCGATGCGGTCGTTGACGTACTGGCTCGCGAACACCCGAGTCGCTTCGGAGAGCCCGCGCACCAGCACGAACGCGAGGAACGCCGAGACCGGCAGCACCCACTGGCCGACGAGCAGCAGCCCCACCGCGAGCGGGACGACGAGGAACCACGCCCGCAGCCCGACGGTCGCCCGGATCCACTCCGCGCGGTACGTGACCGCCGCGGCCACGAGGCTGATCGCGCCGTAGTACCAGCCCAGTAGCGTCTCCACGTCGCCGAGCGGGTAGCCCGCGGCGACGGTCTCGATCCGGGGCTGGAGGAAGATGAACGCGAGGTACGTCGCCGCCGCGAACAGCACGTAGTAGAGCACGAGGAACGCGCGGAGCCGCCGGTCGGCAAAGGCCGCCCGCACCGCGTCGAGGCTGGCCGACAGCGTGGTCCGGTCGGCCGGGTCGTCGCCGTCGTCGTCGACGGTCAGCAGGATCACCGCGCCGAGGCCCGTCACCGCCGCCGCCGCGTAGAACGGGACCGAGAGGTCCACCGACGCGAGGTAGCCGCCGGCGACCGCGGCGACGACGCCGGCGGCGAGCGCGAACGACTCGCCGCGGCCCCGGAGGTCCGAGAAGGAGCGGTCGTCTCCGACCAGCGAGTCGTAGAGCCACGCGTCCTCCGTCCCCGAGCGGAACGTGTAGCCCAGCGACCAGCAGACGTACAGCGCGAGGAAGGCGGGGAAGGGCCGGGCGAGCCGGTCGGCCAGCCCGAGGCCCAGCAGCGTGAGCGCGATGGTCGCGGTGCCGACGATCAGCCCGTTGCGGCGGCCGAGCCAGTCGCCGAGGTAGCCCGTCGGGACTTCCCCCAGTACGGTCGTCACGTTGTAGGCGGCTTCGAGCACCGTGATCTGGAAGAAGGAGAGGCCGGCGCTCGCGAAGTAGAGGTACATGATCGGCCGGTAGAGCTCGACCGCTTTCGTGGCCTTGTAGGCGTAGTAGCGCGCGACGGCGGCCGGTGGCATCGGTCGAACCGGGCGGCGCCAGCGCCAAAAGCGCCCGGATCGGCGCGCCACAAGAGCTACCCGCGTTCGACGCCCAGCGTGGGGTATGAGCGACGACGGTCCCCACGAGGAACCCTCCACGGACGATGCGACGGCCGACGAAATCGACGATACTGACGGCGACGACCGATCGACCCCGGGCGAGGGCGAGGTGTACTGCCGGGACTGCGGAACGATCATCAGCGAGAAGGCGGAGATCTGTCCGGAGTGTGGCGTCCGCCAGCAGTCGCCGGGGTCGTCGATGGACGATCTGATCGAGGTGTTGACCAACGGAGAGAACGCGTTCGTCGCGGCGGTGTACTCCGCGATACTGCCCGGGCTGGGCCAGTTCTACAACCGCGAGCCTGCGAAGGGTGCGGCGATCGTCGTCGCCAGCTTCGTCGCGATGCTCTCGGTGCTGGCGCTGGTCGGGATCGTGCTCTACCCCGCGGTCTGGCTGTACGCGGTGTACGACGCCTACGTCGTCGCCGAGGGGCGGGAGCCGCCGCTCGACATCTAGTCCAGCAGCACCGACGCGACGAGGAACAGGCTGTGGTGGACGACGACCGCGACGAGCAGCGCGGTCGCGACCGGGCCGGGCGGGCGCTGCACGCCGCCGCCGCTCAGCACCACCGCCACCGCCGGCAGGACGAAAAAGGCCACCACCAGGTACGCGTGTGCGTACCGCCCCGGGAGCCGTCCGAACACGCCGTCGTCGGTCACAGTTTCGGCGTCGCCGGCGAGAGACATAACCCCGGCGGAGCGCGGCGCGCCCCCGCCGACCGAAGGCTGAAGCCCCCTCGTTCCCTCCCCCCGCTGTGTACAACGTTGCCGTCGTCGGCTGTGGGGTCATCGGCCACCGGCTGGCCGACGCGTTCGAGGCACACGCCGAGACGACCGTCCACGCCGCCTGCGATCTGGTGGAGTCGAAGGTCGAATCGTTCGCCGCGGAGTACGACTGTGCGGCCTACACCGACCACGAGACGATGATCGCCGCGGACGCGGTCGATATCGTCTACGTCGGCGTCCCGCCGAAGGCCCACCGTGCAGTGGTCGAGACCGCCGTCGCCGCCGACAAGCCGGTGATCTGTGAGAAGCCGATCGCCGAGGACGCCACCGTCGGCACCGAACTCGTCGCGCTGGCCGAGCGGAGCGAGCAGCCGACGGCGATCAACCTCCCGTTCCGCTACACGCCCGGCGTCCGGGAGCTTCTCGACCGGATCGACGCCGGCGAGATCGGCGAGCCGCGGCGGATCGAGCTTACCTTCCGCTTCCCGCAGTGGCCCCGCGAGTGGCAGGACGTGGAGTGGCTCGCCGGCCGCGAGCAGGGCGGGCCGCTGCGGGAGGTCGGCACCCACTACCTGTTCGCCGTACAGGAGGCGTTCGGGGGCGTCGACTGGGTGGACGCCGCGGTCGAGTACACCGCACCCGGGCGCTACGAGGCGTCGATCACGGGCTACTTCGCGGCCGACGGCGTCCCGGGGACGATCGACCTGCTCACCGACTGCGGCGCGGACGAACAGAACTCGATGACCGTCGTGGGCACCGAGGGGTCGCTGACGCTGCTCGACTGGTACCGACTCGCCGAGAGCGGCGAGGGGGCGGAGCAGCAGGTGGTGGTGAACGACCCCGGCGAGACGACGCTGCGGCTGGTCGAGGAGTTCGTCGCGGAGCTGGACGGCGACGGCGGCGATCTGGTGAGCTTCGCGGAAGCGAACCGCGTCCAGCGCGTGGTGGACGCGGTGTTCGACTCCGACGGGGAGCGAGTGGCCGCCGACACCGAGTGAGGGCCGATCCGCGTCGTGTACCGGACTTCCAAGAAGTGGTGATTAGACAACACTTATCCGCTCGTAGTCGAGTTGGTCTCGTAACATGACTTGTATCGAGATCGAGTGTGACGACTGTGCGGGGACCCTCAGTCACGTGGGCGGGCCGAACTGTGACGAACTCCTCGAGTGTGACTGCGGGAGCCAGTACGTCGTGACGATCAGCAAACTCGACACCGGAACGGTGTCGTGAGCCCGAGACGGTGGGAATCTCCTCCGTAGCCCACTGGCAGCCGACTACCGTCGCAGCAACAGCAGGCCCACGCTACTCGCGATCCCGGCGATCAGCGCGAACACGAGGAACAGCACCGTCTGGTTCGAGTACGTCAGGATCACGCCGGCCATCCCCGCGCCGAGCGCGCCGACGCCGAAGTTGCCGAGGTAGGTGTAGCCGTAGGAGAGGCCGCGGGCGGACTCGGGGGTGTACTCCGCGACGGCGGCCTGATAGATCGGCTGGACGATGAACAGCGCGAAGCCGAGCACCCCGCTCACCAGCAGCAGCGGCGCCGCGCCCATCGACGCCAGCGGGAGGAACAGCACCGCAAGCACCGCCAGCGCGCCGAAGGCGTACGCGATCCCCTGCCCGGGCGAGAGGCGCTCGGTCAGCCGGCCGCCGACGTACTGGCCGGCGATCCCGACCGCGAGCAGGCCGGAGTAGACGTAGTTCGCCGGCTCCTGCGGCTCGCCCGCGATCTCGATGGGCTGGAACGTCTCCAGCCCCGCGAGCAGTTCGGGCAGGAACGTCAGCACGCCGCGGTAGTAGAGCCCGTTCATCATCACGACGATGAACACGAACGCGAACGCGCTCTTGACGACCGTCGCCGACACGCTGAGGAACTCGCCGATCGAGTCGGGCGTGTCGTCCTCCTCGTCGTCGTCGCTCCGGTGGGTCGTTTCGTCGACGTCGAGCAGCAGCGCCGCGCCGGCCGCGAGGAAGGCCGGCACCGCCAGCACCGCCGCGACCGTCTCCCAGTCGAGGAACGCGAGCATCACCGTCGTCGCCAGCGGTCCCGCCGCGATACCGATGTTGCCGGCCATCCCGTGGAGCGCAAAGCCCCGTCCCTGCTCGGAGACGCCCTTGCTGATGAGCGCGAGCCCCGCGGGGTGGTAGACGCTGGCCGCGGCGCCCCACAGCACCAGCGCGACCGCGATGGCGATCACCGCGGGACTGGTCGAGAGCAGCGGCAGCCCGTCGAGCACGCCGGCGGCAGCCCCCGGCGCGACCGAGAGCACGAGGAACGAGCCGCCCATGCCGACCAGACAGAGCGCGATCAGCTTCCGCGAGCCGTAGCGGTCCGCGAGCACCCCGCCCGGCAGCGCGCCGATACCGAACAGCGCCATCCCCACCGAGACGACGATGCCGAGTTCGGCCGCCGTCGTCGCGAACTGCGCCAGCCAGATCCCCACGAGGATGGGCACCGAGAGTTCGTACGTGTGGACCAGCGCGTGGGCCGCCCCCGCTAGTCCCACGATCCGCCGGTCGTTTCCGTCCATGTTGCTCACCCCGGCGCGGACCCGCTTGAATGGACGGTTTCCGGCCGGGCTGTCGCCCTCTGGAAAACCACTGGTTATATTTATAGGTATGAGTATTACCGAGTATGTCGACTCACGACGGCGATCGGATCCAGACGACACACATCGGCAGCCTCCCGCGACCCCCGGAGCTACTCGACCTGCTGCGGACCCGCGAGTCGGGCGGGGAGGTGGACCCCGAGGAGTGGGACCGCGTGAGCCGCGAGGCGACCCACGACATCGTCGACCGACAGCTCCAGACGGGGATCGACGAGATCAACAACGGCGAGCAGCCCCGCGTCTCGTTCAACTACTACGTCGGCGATCGGCTCACCAACATCGGCGGCAAGCGCGAGCAGGAGCTGTGGGCCGATCTGGAGGAGTATCCCGCGGTCGCCGAGGACACGTTCGAGACCGACGTGATCGACCTCGCGAAACAGCCCGCCGTCACCGGCGAGATCCGCTACGAGGGCCACGAGGCGGCCGAGCAGGAGGTCGAGCAGCTCCGCGAGGCGATCGAGGGCACTGGCGTCGACATCGAGGACACGTTCTTCACCACCGCCTCTCCCAGCGTCGTCGCTGCGACCCACGTCGACGAGCACTACGACGACCACGCGGAGTACGTGTTCGACGTGGCCGACGCGATGGCCGAGGAGTACGAGATCTTCGCGGAGACGGGCGCGACGATCCAGATCGACGCGCCGGACCTGCTCGCGACCGGCCACACCCACCTGTTCGCCGACGATTCGGTCGAGGAGTTCCGCGAGGTCGTCGAACTCCACGTCGACGCGCTCAACGAGGCGCTCTCGGGCATCCCCGAGGAGCAGGTCCGACTCCACACCTGTTGGGGGAGCTACGAGGGTCCCCACCACCTCGACACCGACCTCGCGGACATGCTGCCCACGCTGTACGAGGCGGACATCTCCGGGCTGAGCGTCGAGCAGGCCAACCCCCGCCACCAGCACGAGTACCGCGCGTTCGCCGAGCACCCCCTGCCCGACGGCTGGACGCTCATCCCCGGCGTCGTCGACGTGAAGACGAACATCATCGACCACCCGGAGACGATCGCCGACCGCATCGAGCGCGTCGCCAACGTCGTCCCCGACGACACCGAGATCGTCGCCGCGCCCGACTGCGGCTTCGGCACGCAGGCCGGCCTCGGGATGGTCCACCCCGACATCGCGTGGCCCAAACTCGAAGCGCTCGTCGAGGGCGCCGAGATCGCCTCGGAGCGACTCCGGTAGCGATCACAACGCTCTTCTTTAGGCTAGCCAAATTCTCGCCCGACAGATGCGGCTCACTCGACGGGACGCGCTCGCGGCGCTGTCGGCGGCGGGGATGGGCAGCGTCGCGGGCTGTTCCGCACCGGACGCCGACTCGTGGGACGAAAACGGAACGCCGAACGACGGCGACGACGACCTCGAACTGGGCGAGGACGATCTGGAGACGCTCGTGGCGCTCGCGGGCGTGCTCTACCCCAGCGAGGTGGAGAACGTCGGCGAGTTCGTCGCGGAGTGGGTTCGACCCCGCGTGCGCGAGCGCCCCGAGCACGGCCGCGGGATGCTCGACGCGGTCGCGACCCTGAACGAGTACGCCGAGAACCTCGAGGGGGCGGCGTACGCCGATCTCGACGCCGGGGGCCGCGAGGAACTGCTCTCCTACATGGCCGTCGACACCGCCGACCCCGATCCGGACGGCGACGACGACCAGCGCGTGCGCTACTACCTCGTGAACGACCTGCTGTTCGGCCTGTACGCCTCGCCCACGGGGGCGTCACTGGCCGGACTCGAGAACCCGCCGGGCTATCCGGGCGGCACTGCGAGCTATCAGCGGGGACCGCAATGAACGAGGCCGACCGAACCCCCACCGAGAACGCCGACGTGTGTATCGT
>NZ_JBHUDH010000025.1:20601-21524 GCF_042678005.1 Halolamina salina
CCCGCGGGCGCGCTCGTCGCCGACCGCCTCGCCGCGGCCGGCCACGAGGTAGTCGTGCTCGAGGCAGGACCGCGGTTCGACCCCGACGACCGCGAGGAGCGGATGGAGACCCACCTCCGGCCCGGCGACGACACGCCGGTCTGGGGGATGGGCGGCCCCCGCGACGCGTACACCTCCGGCGGCGATCGGTTCTACCCGCTCAACGCCGCCCGCGTGAAGGGCGTCGGCGGCTCGACGCTCCACTGGCAGGGGATGGTGATGCGCCTCCACGAGCAGGATTTCCGGCTCGACTCCGAACTCGGCGTCGCCGAAGACTGGCCCATCGACTACGCGGACCTCCGGCCGTACTACGCCGCCGCCGAGGAGGCGCTCGCGGTCGCGGGCGCGTCGGACAACCCCTTCGCGCCGCCGCGGGAGCAGCCCCACCCCCTGCCCGCGTTCCCGCCCTCCTACAGCGACTCGCTGTTCGCGGAAGCCTGCGAGGAACTGGAGATCACCACCCACTCGGTGCCGAACGCCCGGAACTCCGAACCGTACGACGGCGAGAGCGCCTGCGTGGGCTACGGCACCTGCCGGCCGGTCTGCCCCTCGGGCGCGAAGTACCACGCGCTCCGGCACGTCGACAGCGCCGAGGGCGAGGGCGCCCGCGTGATCGACGAGGTGCCGGTTCAGCGACTCGAACACGACGAGTCGGGCGAGCGCGTGACCGCCGCCGTCTACGTCACGCCCGATGGTGAGGAGTACCGGCAGGAGGCCGCCGAGTTCGTCATCGCCGCCGGCGGCGTGGAGACGCCGCGGCTGCTGCTGCTCTCCGAGAGCGACCAGTACCCCGACGGGCTGGCGAACAGCTCCGGCGCCGTCGGGCGGTACTTCATGGACCACCTGTTCGCCGGCGTCGGCGGCCGGCTCGACGAACCCACCCG
>NZ_JBHUDH010000025.1:21591-26800 GCF_042678005.1 Halolamina salina
TGGCCGGCCGGCTCGACGAACCCACCCGGCAGAAACACGTCGGCTTCAACACCACCGAGAGCCACCAGTTCTACGACCGCGAGGACGCGAGCCGGGGGGCGATCAAGCTGGAGTGCCTCAACTACGCCGGCCCCGCGCCCGCCGACATCGCGATGGGGTCGGAGAGCTTCGGCGACGACTTGCTCGAGGAGATCCGCGCCGGCTACGGCACCCACGTCGCGATGGGCGCACTGGTCGAGCAGTTCCCCCGGGCGGAGAACCGCATCACGCTCGACCGCTCGCGCACCGACGACCACGGCAACCCCGTCCCCGAGGTCGTCTGGTCGCTCGACGAGCGCACCCGCCGGACGATCGAGCGCGCAAACGAGATCCAGCGCTCCGTCTTGGAGGAGATGGGCGCCGATATCGAGTGGGTCGTCGGCCCGGACTCGACGGGTCCCGCCTACCACCACATGGGGACGACCCGGATGGGGACCGACCCCGAATCGAGCGTCGTCGACCCCGACCTCCGCACCCACGACCTCGCGAACCTCACGATCGCCGGCAGTTCTACCTTCGTCACCGGCGGCGCGATGAACCCCACGCTCACTATCGCCGCGCTGTCGCTGAAAGCCGCCGACGCGATCGACAGCCGGCTCTGAGGCCGATCGCTTTTGGCTGGCCGAAAAATCGGCAAGGTTTTAGGAGTCCCTAAACAACCGGCGGGCAATGAGTGAGCAGGACATCTGCGTGATCGTTCCCACGATACGGGAGTACGAGTGTATGGAGGCGTACGTCGCCAACGCCCGCGAGCACGGGTTCGACACCGACCGCCTGTTCGTCGTGCTGGTCACGGAGGACTTCTGTGACACCGACGAGATGGCGGCGATGCTCGACGACCTGGGCGTCGACGGCGCCGTCTTCGACGGCACCGCCCGTGAGGAGTGGTTCGCCGAGCAGGGCGCCAGCGAGTACAGCCACCTGATCCCCGAGGCCAGCCACGCCCAGACCTCCTTCGGGCTACTGTACATGTGGGCCAACGAGCGCTTCGACTACGGCGTGTTCATCGACGACGACACGCTGCCCCACGACGACGAGGACTTCTTCGGCACCCACATGGCGAACCTCGCCTACGAGGGCGAGATCGAGTCCCGCGCCTCCGACGGGTCGTGGGTGAACGTGCTCGACGACGCCGACGGCGACCTCTACCCGCGTGGCTACCCCTACGCGGCGATGGACGAGGAACTCGAACGCGACACCGAACACGTCGACGACGTCGTCGCTTCGCAGGGTCTTTGGACCAACGTCCCCGACCTCGACGCAGTGCGGATCCTGATGGACGGCGACCTGCAGGGACAGGCCCAGACCCGGACCAGCGCCGACGACTTCGGCGAGGACTTCGTCGCCGCGGAGGGGCAGTACCTGACGGTCTGCTCGATGAACCTCGCGTTCCGCCGCGAGGTGATCCCCGCGTTCTACCAGCTGCCGATGGACGACAACCGCTGGGACGTTGGGCGGTTCGACGACATCTGGTCGGGGCTGTTCCTCAAGCGTGCCTGCGACGTGCTCGGCAAGCAGGTGTACAACGGCGGCCCGCTGTGTGAGCACAACAAGGCGCCGCGGTCGACGTTCGACGATCTGCAGAACGAGGTCGCGGGCCTCGAACTCAACGAACACGTCTGGGAAGTGCTGGACGACGCCGGTGCGGACGCCGACAGCTACCGCGACGTCTTCGCGGCGATGGCGGAGGCGCTCGCGACCGGCGACTTCGAGGAGTGGAACAACGGCGAGTTCCTGAACTACTGTGGTGAATACATGACTGACTGGCTCGACTGTCTCGACACGATCGAACCGACCGCCGCGGACACCGTGGAGGTGCCCGCCGATGACTGACGAACCGACCTCGAAGCGCCGCCGACGGCTGCTCGCGAGCCTCGCGAGCGCCGGCCTCGTCGGCGTCGCCGGCTGTAACGGCGGCGACGGGACCGAAACCGACGGCACGCCGGGGAGCGAAGGCGGCACCGACACTCCGACCCAAGGCGGCGACGGGAGCCTCGGCGCCGAGTTCTCGGAGTTCCGCGGCTCGGGCGTGCTCGCACAGGGCCGCGAGGAGGTCGGCGGCACCCGGATCGAGGAGCTGCCGAACCTCGAAGGCGAACTCACTATCTACCTCGGCGGCGGCGAGGGCGGGCTCTACCGCGACCTGATCAACAAGCTGGAGGAGATCTACCCCGACTTCGAGGCGACCCCGCGCGTCTCCGGCACCTCCGACGCCGCGAACACGCTCATCACCGAGGGGTCGGCGACGCCCGCGGACGTGTTCTGGTCGGTCGACGCCGGCTCGCTCGCGGCCGTCGCCGCCGAGGACCTGACCAGCGAACTCCCGAGCGAGGTGACCGACCCCGTCCCCGACGAGTTCCACCCCAACGGCGCGTGGGTCGGCACCGCCGGCCGCGCCCGGGCGATCCCGTACAACACGGAGGCGCTCTCGGAGAGCGACATCCCGGATGACGTGATGGCCCTGCCCGACTCCGGCATCGCCGGAAACATGGGCTGGGGACCGACCTACGGCGCGTTCCAGGCGTTCATCACCGCGATGCGGATCACGGAGGGCGAGGAGGCCACCCGCCAGTGGTTGCAGGGGATGGTCGACGCCGGCATCACCGAGTACGCGAACGAGTTCTTCGTCGCCAACGCGGTCGCCGACGGCGAGGTTCAGGCCGGCTTCGCGAACCACTACTACGCGCTCCGCGTGCAGGCCGCGCGGCCGAACGCGCCGATCGACCTCGCCTTCACGAGCGGCGACGCGGGCGCGCTGATCAACGTCGCCGGCGCCGCGGTGCTGGAGCCGAGTCCCCAGCAGGAGCTGGCACAGACCTTCGTCCGGCACCTGCTCTCGGCGGAGGCACAGGAGTACTTCGCGACCCGGGCGTACGCCTACCCGATGATCCCGGGCGTGCCGCCGGTGGGCGACCTCCCGCGCATCGACGAGCTCAACCCCCCCGAGTTCGACCTCGCGCGGCTCTCGGAGATCGGGCCGACGGTCGAGCTCATGCGTGAGGTCGGCGTCCTGTAATGGGCGCCGCCGGCGACACCACCGACTCGCCGGCGGGCCTCCGCCGGCGGTTCGCGCGTCGGTTCCTCGGGCTGGACGACGACGGCGTCTCGACGCCGCTGGTCCTGCTCTCGGGGGCCATCGCAGCCGCGGTGCTGTCGCCGCTGCTCTGGCTGTTGCTGCGGGCGAGCGAGGTGCCGCTCGCGGAGGCACAGTCGCTTGTCAGTACCTCGGGCGACGTGTTCGCCAACAGCCTCACGCTCGTCGTGGTCGTCACGACCGCCTCAGTGCTGCTGGGCGTGCCGCTTGCGGTACTGACCGTCCAGACGGACCTGCCGTTCCGGCGGTTCTGGACCGTCGTCATCGCGCTCCCGCTGGTGATCCCCAGCTACGTCGGCGCGTTCGCGTACGTCTCGGCGTTCGGTCCCGACGGCGAGCTCGCGGACGCGCTCGCGCCGCTGGGCGTCCGGATCCCCGAGGTGTACGGGCTGGGCGGCACTGCGCTGGTGCTGACGCTCTTTGTCTACCCGTACGTGTTCCTCACCGCCCGCGCGGCGCTGCTCTCCTTCGACGAGACGCAGTTGGAGGCCGCGCGCACGCTCAACGTCGACTACTTCGCGGCGTTCCGGCGCGTGATACTGCCCCAGATCCTGCCCGCCGTGACCGCGGGCGCGCTGCTGGTCGCGCTGTACGCGCTCTCGGACTTCGGGACGCCGACGATCATGCAGTACGACGTGTTCACGCGGATGATCTACGTCGAGCTCAACAGCTTCGGCGACGGGCGGAACAACGCCACACTGCTGTCGCTACAACTGTTGACCGTCACTGCGGTCGTGGTCGCGCTGGAGTCCCGGATCGGTAGCGGCGAGGACTCGGGCTACGGCGCGGCCTCCTCGTCGTCGGTGCTGATCTCGCTCGGGCGCTTCCGTTGGGTGGCGATGCTGCTGCCCGCGCTCGTGTCGACGTTCACGCTCGCGCTCCCGGTCGGCATCCTGACGATGTGGTTCGTCCGCGCCGAGGCGCTGGAGTACGATGTGGGCGGTCGCGCGTTCGAGGCCGGGTTCGCGCTCAACTCCGTCTACGTCGCCGCGCTGGCGGCGGCCGTGACGCTGGCGCTGGCGATCCCCGTCGCGTACTACTCGGGGCGCTCCCGCTCGACGTTCGCGTGGCTGACCGAGCGCGCGACGTATCTCGGCTACGCGATGCCGGGGGTCGTGCTCGCGCTCGCGCTGGTGTTCTTCAGCAGCAACCAACTGGCGGAGTGGTTCGGCCCCGCCGCCGCCCGTGCGGTGTACCAGTCGCTCCCGCTGCTGGTGTTCGCCTACGTCGTGCGGTTCCTCCCGCAGGCGGTCGGTGCGACGCGGTCGTCGGTGCTCGGCGTCGACCCGTCGCTGCTCGGCGCCGCGCGCGTGCTCGGCGAGCCGCCGCGGCGGGTGTTCCGGCGGGTGACGCTGCCGCTGATCGCGCCGGGCGTACTCGCGGGCGCGGCGCTCGTCTTCCTCACGACGATGAAGGAGCTGGACACCACGCTGATCCTCCACCCGACAGGGTTTACAACACTGGTGACGTACATCTGGCGAGTTCAGGAGGGCGGCTACTACGGCCGGGCGGCGCTGCCGGCGCTGGTGCTGGTGGTGGTGTCCGGACTCTCGATGATCCCCCTCCTCGTTCAGGGACGCGATCAATGAGCAACGAACACACCCCCACGACCGGCGAGCGAGCGGCGGAGCGAGCGGACGCGAGCGTCGACGACGACGCCGAGACGGTGCTCGAACTCTCGAACGTCGCCAAGGAGTTCGCGGGCGAGCGGGCCGTCGACGGCGTCGGNNACGGCGTCGACCTCGCGGTCCGGGAGGGCGAACTGCTCACGCTCCTCGGGCCGTCGGGCTGCGGGAAGACCACCACGCTGCGGACCATCGCGGGCCTCGAGTCGCCCACCGAGGGTACCGTCCGCGTCGGCGGCGAGGTCGTCGCCGGCGAGGGCCGCGAGGTCCCGCCGGAGGAGCGCGACGTGGGCATGGTGTTCCAGGAGTTCGCGCTGTTCCCCCACCTCTCGGTCGCGGAGAACGTCGCGTTCGGCCTCGACGACCGCGACAGCGACGCCGCACAGGACCGCGTCGCCGACCTGCTCGACCTCGTCGGGCTCGAAGGGTACGGCGACCGATCGCCGACGGA
>NZ_JBHUDH010000025.1:26856-37722 GCF_042678005.1 Halolamina salina
CCGCTCGGCGTCCAGCGCCGGGTAGATCTAGCGCGGTCGCTCGCGCTCGAACCCGACGTGTTGCTGCTGGACGAGGCGTTCTCGAACCTCGACGTGGCCCTCCGCGTCGAGATGCGTGAGGAGGTGACACGAATCCTCAACGAGGCGGGCGTCACCGCCGTCTCCGTCACCCACGATCAGGAGGAGGCGCTGTCGATATCCGACCGCGTGGCGGTGATGTCCGACGGCCACGTCGAGCAGGTCGGCAGCCCCGAGTCGCTGTTCGAACACCCCGAGTCCCGCTTCGTCGCCTCGTTCCTCGGGCAGGCCAGCTTCGTCCCCGGGGAGATCACCGACAGCTCCGTCGACACGACGATCGGCTCCTACGGCCGCGACCTGCTGAAGGGCGTGACCGACGAGTACGTCGGCGCCGAGGTGGACGTGCTGGTCCGCCCCGACGACCTCCGGCTCGCGCCGGTCGACGGCGAGGCCGGCCCCATCTCGGCCGAAACCGAGGCCGTCAGGGCGAGCGCGGACGGGGGGACCCCGTCGGCTCCCACCGCCGACGGTGAGGTGATTCGTCGCCAGTACACCGGTCCCTCGTTCGTCTACCACGTCGAACTCGACGACGGTCCCGTGGTGCGCTGCCTGCACAACCACGCCGAGGAGGTCGACGTTGGCGAGCGCGTGCGCGTCCGCCTCGTCGCCGACCACACCCTCGCTTGGTACCCCGCGGCGTAGATGTCCGGGAGGCCCGTCGCCGACTCCTCCGGCGCGACCGAGACGCTTCGCACCGCCGTCGCCGCCGTCCGTGACCGCCTCGACCGCGGCCGGGTCGCGATCCTCCTGCTCGCGCTCGTCGCCGCAGTAGCCTCGTTTTTGGTCGCGACGCGGATCTTCCCGTACCACTCGATCAACCACGACGAGGGCGTCTACCTCCAGCAGGCCGAACTGCTGCTCTCGGGGAAGCTGTTCCTCCGGCCGCCGGTCGAGGGGTCGTTCCGGCCGTGGTTCTTCGTCGAGAGCGGGCGGGGGCTGTATTCGAAGTACCAGCCCGTCCCGGCCGCCGTGTTCGCGCTGGGACGGGTCCTCGGCGCCTACCCGATCGCGCTGGCGGGGATCTCGGCGGGCGTCGTCGCCGGCACCGCGGCGCTGGCCCGCGAACTGTTCGACTGGCGGGTCGGCGCCGTCGCGGGCGTCCTCGTGCTCGCGTCGCCGCTGTTCCTGATCCACTCCGGAGTGTACCTCCCCTACGCGGTGACGGCGGCGTTCGAACTCTGCTTCGCGGTGGCGTACCTCCGCGGGGAGCGAACCGGGAGCCGTAGACTGGCGGCGGTCGCCGGCGCCGCGATCGCGACCGCCTTCTTCGCCAGACCGTACACCGCCGTGCTGTTTGCGTCGCCGTTCATCCTTCACGCGGTCGGCACGCTCGTCCGCTCGGGCGCGTGGCGGACGCCGTTCGAGGCGGTGAGCGACGAGCAGCGCGCGCTGTTCGCCCGTCGCGCCCTGACCGCCGGCCTCGGGATCGTCGGCGTGCTGGTCGCGCTCGGGTACAACGTGATCGTCACAGGCGACCCGCTCGTGTTCCCCTATCAGGCGTTCGCGCCCCACGACGGGATCGGCTTCGGCCACCGCGAGATCCTCGGCCACGAGGAGAACTACACGCTCGAACTCGGGATCGAGTCGAACCGCCGCGTCCTCGCCCGGCTGTTCACCGAGTGGGTCGCGATGGGACTCGTCGGCGCCGTCCTCGCCGCGGCCGGCGTGCTGGCGACTGCCGGCTCGGCCGTGCTCCGGCGCGTTCCTGACGCGAGCGAGCGCGCGTCGGCCGCGCTCGTGGGCCGACGCGCGACCGTCGCGGGGATGTTCGTCTCGATCGCGGCTGGCAACGTCGCGTTCTGGGGGAACTTCAACATCCTCGGCGCGCTCACCGTTCAAGAGGACGGCCTGATCCACAGCCTCGGCCCGTACTACCACTACGATATGCTCGTCCCGACCGCGGTGTACGGCGCCGTCGCCGTCGTGTGGGGTGCGGACCGACTGGGGAGCCTCGCCGCCCCGAGACTCCCCGACACGCTGACGGCGCCCCGGGTCGCCGTCGCCGTCGTGATCGTCGCAGCGGGCGTCGCCGCCCCCGTCGCCGCCGACGCCGCCGAACGCCCCCTCGACCACAACGCGGCGGTCAGCGAGGAGCTCGCGGCCGCCTACGAGCCGTTCGAGGCGGAAGGTGGGCTCTCGATGGGCAACGCCGCCCTCGGCGGCAATCAGACCGACGAGAAGACGCTCACGTTCCTCACGCCGGTGTACGGCCCGTGGCTGAACCACCCGTTCCAGGCGGTCCGGAACGATCCGGAGTTCGACGGCCCGTCGCTGTACGCCATCGGCGACGACGACGAACTCGACGTGGCCGCCGCCAAGCCCGATCACGAGCTCCGGCGGTACGTGATGCGCGGCCCGTGGAACCCCGTCGACGGCGAGAGCGTGACCGCCGAACTCCGCCCCGTCGAGCGCGTCTCGGGGGAGTCGGTCAGGATGGACGCCGCGGTCGGTATCCCCGAGGGCGCCCAGTCGGTGTCCATCCGCGCCGGCGGCGACGCCGGGCAGACGTACGCCACGGCGAACGTCAGCGAGGGGACGCTCCGGCTGACGCTGACGGTCAACGGGACAGGTGCCCGCCTCGCTGGCGAAGGCGTCCGGAGCCCGGGGAGCTTCGACGTGGAGGACCGCGACGAGCTCACCGTCACCGTGTTCGTCTCCACCGGCCCGAGCACGGGATTCAGCTACCAGCTCGTGTTCCCGATCGACGCCGGCGGCGACGAGGTGCGTGCACTGTCGCCGACGCGGGAGCGCTGTCCCGTGCCCGATCGCTGCGTGCCGGCGGGGCTGGGTTCCTCGCCGCCCGGGCAGTTCGCGAACGCGACGGTGGAGTCTGTTTCTGAGTAGCGTTTGTGGGTGTTACGGCTCGTTTGCGCCGGGCTGGACGTACTTCTGGATCGGAGTCCACCACCAGCGCCACTTCCAGACGAACAGCGCGCCGCCGAGTAGTAACGAGGTCCAGAGGACGGCGATATCGCCGGTGTAGAGGCCGTAGGCGGGAAGGGCGACGAGGAGGGTGAAGAGGAGCAGGAGTGCGGGTGGGAGGAACTGGTCGCGGGGCATGGCTCGTCGTTCGTGGGGTTGGTCCGTGAAGCTGTTCGTTCGGTGAGTTGGGTTCGTGTGTGTTCTTGGTTCTGCGACGGCAACCGCGGCCGCAACAGCATCTCGATCGTTGGCAACTGAGGCAGCAACCGCGACAGCAGCCCGTTCGTTGACTACTTGCGACCGCAGTGCGCCGGACACGAGGCCCGGCGCAGCACGGAGTCCCCACCCCTCCCCCGCGCGCCGGCGACCGTTGCCGGCGCGCTGCGTCCACCGCATCCGCACCGGTGTGGCGGTCGGCGCGAAGCGGTCGCGCCTCCGTGCGCGACCCGAGCGCGAGGGATGAGGGAGCGAAGCGACCGAGTCGGGTGGGGAGGTCTGTGGGCTGTGCGGGCGGTCGCGGTCGCAAGTGGTCTAGCTCACTCCGCGGTCCAGTCGCTGGTGAGATCACCGTACAGGAGCAGCTAACGCCAACCGCCAACGAAGAACCGAACGAGAACCCGAACCGCCTTAGAACAGACTCGTCAACTGCCGCTTGCGCTCCTCGGCACACACCCGGAGAATCGAGCCTGCGATCTCCGCGCCGCCCGAGAACGGATCCAGCTTCGTCTCGCCCAGCCGTTCGTCGTAGGCGATCGGCTCCTCGCGGATTTCGTACCCCCGCATCGCCGGCCGGATCAGTAGTTCCGCCGAGAGCCCGGTGTTCTCGGTCCAGGTGATCTCCTCGATCACGTCCTCGTGGTAGGCGCGCATCCCCGTCGTCACGTCGTGGAGGTACTCCCCCGAGAGCACGCTCGACAGCCCGGCGAACGCGTAGTTACCGAAGCGGTTCAGCGTCGGCATCGTGTCGGCGCCGTGGTAGAGACGGTCGCCGCTGACCACGTCGTACCCCTCGTTGATCAGGTCGAGGAAGTCCGGAATTCGCTCCATCGGGTAGGTGCCGTCGCAGTCCGTGGTGATCCGCACGGGATTCGTGGCAGAGAGCAGCGCCTTGCACACCGCGTAGCCGTACCCTTGCGGCTCCTGCTCGATCACGGTCGCGCCGTGGTCGCGGGCGATCTCGGCGGTGCCGTCGCTGGAACTGTCGACGACGACGACCTCCGCCTGTCCGTCGGTGGCCTCGTCGATGTCCTCCAGCACCGGCCCGATCGCCTCCGCCTCGTTGTAGCTGCCCATCACGACGCTCACGTCCCCGAGCGTGTACTCGCTCATGGCTCCTCGGAGGAGATGGGATGGTTTAGGCTTGCCGAAAAAGCTCGCTCGGAGAACCCCGCAGGCGTTTCCGGAGCGAGCCGGGTTTAAGTTCTCCCCGAGCGCAGAGTGCCCTATGGATCTGGAACTCGACGACACGAGCGCACTGGTGACGGCATCGAGCAGCGGCCTCGGGAAGGCGTCGGCGACGGCGCTGGCCCGCGAGGGCGCGAACGTCGTCGTCAACGGCCGCGACGAGGACCGCCTCGCCGAAGCCGTCGAGGAGATCGACGCCGTCGGCGACGGCGAGGTCGTCGGCGTCCAGGGCGACCTGACCGAGAAGGAGGACATCGAACACCTCGTCGAGCGGACGGTCGAGGAGTTCGGCGGAATCGACACGCTGGTCACCAGCGCCGGCGGCCCGCCCAGCGGCGCGTTCCTCGAGACCGACGACGAGGACTGGTACGAGGCGTTCGACCTGCTGGTGATGAGCGCGGTCCGGACCGTCCGCGCGGCCGCCCCCCACCTCAAGGAGTCCGATCACGGGACGATGACGTTCATCACCTCCCGCTCGGTGAAGGAGGCGATCGACTCGTTGGTGCTCTCGAACTCCGTCCGGATGGCGGTGATCGGGCTGGAGAAGACGCTCTCACAGGAGCTCGCGCCGGAGGTCCGATCGAACGCGGTGCTGCCCGGTCCCCACGAGACCTCCCGGATCGAGGACCTCGTCGAGCAGGCGGTCGACCGCGGCGACTACGACGACTACGAGGAGGGGCTGGCCGACTGGGGCGGCGGGATTCCGCTCGAACGCATCGGCGAGCCGATGGAACTCGGCGACGCCGTCGCCTTCCTCTCTTCGCCGAAGTCCTCCTACATCAACGGCGTCGCGCTCCCGATCGAGGGTGGCGCGGGCGCGAGCAACCTGTAACCGATCACGGCGCGTGACCGGCGAGCGGCGCCGGCCGCTCGCTCGGAGCCTTTGCCGTGGCTGTGTGTAGCCCCACGACCTTCTACTGCGAGAGGAAACTCAGCGCGTTCACCGTCGCGTGGACGAGCACGACGACGTAGACGCTCCCCGAGAGCACGTACAACACCGTCACCGCCAGCGCGGGCACGCTCGTGAACACGGTCGCCTGCAGCGAGAAGCGGTCGGTCGCGTAGTGGACGGCAGTGAAGACGAGCCACGAGACGAGGCCCGCGAGGACGACCGATCCCGACAGCCCGGCGAGTCGCTCGATCGGGTAGGCCTGATAGAGGACGGACTCGGTGACGCCGGCGGTGACCGCGGTGAACAGGAACGCCGCGGCCGGTCGCTCGCCCTGCTCTTCGGAGAACGCCTCGGAGGTGTCCCACTCGAACTGTCGGAAGAGGTTGTACGCGACCGTCGAGAGCGCGATCGTGCCGACGAGGCCGCCGACCCACCAGACGAGCAGGCCGGCGACGCCGCCGACGCCGCCGGCGATCGGTATCGACGGCGGCAGCGTCGCCCCGAGCGAGGCAAGCGGTTCGTTCTCCACGACGAGTACGTACGCCAGCAGCGCGCCCGTCACGAGCCACTTCAGCAGGTGCTCCCGGACCGTCTCGTCGTCCGGAAGCACCGCGGGGGCGGCGAACCGTCCGCCGAGGCGGCGGGCCGCGGGGTAGCCGGCGAAGGCGAGGGCGAGGCCGCCGGCGGTAGTGAGGAGGCTCATCGCTCAGACTGCGTGGCGTTCGGCGGGCGGGTCACTGTGGGCGCGTGACAGACGCCCGACGAATAAGCGTTGCCGTCCGCGCTACTCGGTCTCCAGTTCGGTGCCGCACTCGGGACACGTCCCGTCGACGATCGTGACTTGCAGGTCGCACTCGGGGCAGAACTCCCGGTAGCAGGCGTCGTCGCCCATGCTCTCGAGTACTCCCCGGGAACACATGAATCATGCCCTCTACGTGCGGAAAACGGCTCAATTCGGCTCGAAAACGGCGAACACGCTTATCAGCGTGAAGTTCGTTACTGCAAACAATTCGTGCGACACGCTGGACTCGGAGCTACGCTGTTCGTGTTCGTGCTGCTCGTCGCGGCGGTCGCGGGGCCGCTCGCCGCCGTCGGGAGCACCGCGTCGTCCGGCCCGACGGACGTCCACGCGGTCGTCGTGGGGAGCAACGGACAGCTCGTCGCCGTCGAGCAGGACGGGACGACACACGAGACCGGCGTCGATGCGACGATCACCGGTCGGACCATCGATCTGGACGGCGACACTGTCCTCGAGACTCCGTTCGTCGATTCGGGGGGGACGCTCAAGCTCGCGGAGCCCGACGGGACCACGACGACGCTCGCCGAGAACGCGCCGACCTCGGCGTCCGCGATCGCGGTCGGCGACCTCGACGACGACGGCACGGCGGCGGTGTTCTACCCGAACACCAGCGATTCGGGCCACATCTACAAGGTGGAGACCGGGGCCGACCCGGGAAGCCCGACACGCGTGACGCAAACGACGTCGAGCGGCGACGCGGGCATCGATGCGAACGCCGTCGCGGGCGTCGGTGATCTGGACGGCGACGGCCAGCCGGAGCTCGGCTTCACGGGGGGTTCGAGCACCGTCAAGTACCTCGACGGCGACACCGTGGAGACCACGGGCTACTCCAGCATCGGATCGAACAGCGGCGGGTACGGGCTCGGCGGCGTCTCCGACGTCGACGGCGACGGTGTCGCGCGGATCACGCTCGTCACCGGATCGAACAACATCGCCCTGATCGACGACCAAGGGAACATCGAGAAGATCAAGGAGGTGTCGGCAGCGCAGGCGCCCATCACCGCGGCCAACTGGACCGGCGGGTCGTCGCTGGAGCTCCTCTACCTCGACACGAACAACAAGCTCGCGTACACCACGCTCGACGGCCAGCACGAGCAGATTCAGGGCGCGAACGGCGGCACCATCGAGGGGGCACAGTCCGCCGGCGTCGCGATGAGTCCCGGGCTGGCCGCGCCGGAGATCACCGACTACAACGTCACGAACCCCGCCGGCCGCGAGATCAACGTCTCGATCACGGCGGACAAGCGGCTGGAGACCATCAGCGTCAACGTCTCCGGCCCCGACCCGACCACGCTCACACGGGCCGACTTCGGGGAGTCCGGAAGCGGGCCGTACACCTACGTCGCGACGTACACCGCCGACATCGACGGCGAGTACACGGCGACCCTCGAGGCAGCCGTCGGTCCCGACGGGAACGACGGCGCGCAGGATCAGCAGCGCAGCGTCGTGATCGAGACCGCGGGCCCGACCGTCGAGAACGCGACGATCGAGGACCTGACCGACGACGACGGCGCAGTCGGCGGGAACCACACGGTCGCAGTCAGCGCCGACGTCCCGGACACCGACCCGTCGAACGTCACCGTCGTCGCCGACGCGAGCCCGTTCGGCGCGGGCGAGGTCACGCTGGCGCACACGAGCGGCTGGACGTACGCGGCGAACTTCACCGTCGACGCCAGCGCCGTTCCCGAGGACGGGAGCCAGTCGATCGAGGTCACCGCGACGAACCAGTACGGCAACGACGGGGCGGCAGCCACGGGATCGCTGGTCGTCGACACCACGCCGCCGGCCGCCGACGCGGGGCCGGACGTGAACCCCACCACCGGGACCAGCGTCACCTTCGACGGCGACGGCTCGACCGACCTGACCGGCATCGAGCAGTACAGTTGGGAGTTCGGCGACGGGACGACCGCCACGGGCAGGTCGGTGACACACGTGTACGACGAGCCGGGAACGTACACGGTCACGCTCACGGTCACCGACGGCGTCGGTAACATCGCGACCGACACGCTGACGGCCACCGTCGAGGAGGCCGATTCGGGTTCGACGAGCACGTCGACTTCGGATCCGACCCCGACGCCGACCTCGACTTCCGAGCCGGCCCCGACCGCTACACAGACACCGGCACCGACCGAAACTGACGACGCCTCCGACGGCGGGGACACCGAGGTGATCGTCGTCGACGAGGGGACCACGGTCGTGACGCGTGTCGACGGCAGCACCGTCGATGTCAACGTCTCGCACGCGACGGCGGGGAGTTCGGTCGCGCTGTCGATCCCGGCTGGCGAAGTCAGCGAACGGTGGGGCGTCACGGTCGAACGGATGACCGTCCTCCCCACCCGCGACGGCGCGTTCGAGGTGACCGTCGACGGGAACGCGAGCGCGCCGACCGGGGTGACGCCGGTGAACCGGACGCGGGCCACCGAGCCGCTCGCCTACTGGGCAGTCAACCACACCATCGACGACGAGAACGTCGCGGGTGCGACGTTCGAGTTCAGCGTCCGTCCGGGACTCCTGAACGGCTCCCACCCCGACGCGCTCACCCTCTATCGCTACGACGACGGGAACTGGACGGCACACGACCCGCAGGTGGTCGACCACGACGGCGACCGCTACCACTACCGCGTCCACAGCCCGACGCTCTCGACGTTCGCCGTCGGCGTCCGGCAGACCAACTTCTCCGTCGAGCGCGCCACACTGCGAGAGAACGAGATCCAACTCGGCGACACCGCGATGGCGACGGTGACCGTCGAGAACACCGGTAGCTCCGACGTGACTCGAACGATCGCGTTCCGCCTCGGGAACGAGACGATCGAGAACCGGACCGTCACCGTCCCCGCGGGCGAGCGCCGCACGCTCAGCTTCGCCGTCGAACCGACCCGGACGGGCGAGTTCGACGCGGTGGTCGCCGGCACCGTCGCCGGCACCCTCTCCGTGACCGGCCCGACGCCGACGGCGACCGCGACGCCGGCGTCGCCCACCCAGAGCGGGCCCGCCTCCCCGCTGCTACTGCTGCTGGCGCTCCTCGCCGTGGTCGGGGCAGCGTACTACTACCTCACCCAGCGTGCCGGCTACGCGTCGATCGGCGACCGGCTGGGCCGGTGAGCCGAAGAACTGTGTCGGCCGCTTCCACTCCCCTCCACTCTGGCCGACGGATCAGCCGGCCCGGGCGCCGGAACGTTCAACAGCCGAGCGTGCCGAGTGGGGACGATGACTGACTGGCCGAAAGACGTCGGCGGCCACGCCGTGACCGAACAGTGGGAGTGTGCGGACTGTGGGGCCGACTTCGACTGCCTCTCGCAGTTCCGACGGACGGACTGCTCGTAACCGTCGCCGATAGAGGCTGCCCCGTCCCTCGACTGGCTCGGGGTCGGGAGCGCACCAAATCGCCGTTCAGCGACTCCGTGGTGAGCATCGGGACAGGACGGGCTACTGCGAACTCGGTGCGGACTCGCTCGACACCTGCGGCGAAGAAGAGACGCGGTCGGTAACGCCGGCGGAGTGGTAGAACTGCTGGAGACGGCGTCTGCGACTGGTAGCTACGCCTCGTCGACCATCCCGCCGAACGTCGAGTCGGCGTCGGCGGGCACGTCGAAGTCGTGGTAGTGCTCGCCCTTCTCCTTGCTGAGGATGTTGAGCGCGGCGGCCGCGCCGTCGCCCGCGGCGATTACCGCCTGCCACTCCTCGGCGCGGACCATCGCGCCCGTCGCGTAGGCGTCCTCCACGCTGGTCTCCATCGTCACATCGGCGTCGACGACGCCCTCGTCGGTGAGCGCACAGCCCAGTTCCTCCGCGAGGTCGCGGTTCGCGCCGGTCGCGAGCACCACGTACGGCGCCTCGTGCTCGCCCTCCTCGGTCGTCACGGCGAACCCGTCGTCGGTCGCCGCCACGTCGGTCACCTCGACGCCCTGCTTCCGGTCGACGCCGAAGCTGTCGACCTGTGTGCGCAGCGTGTCGAGAAAGGCCGTCCCGTCCTGCGACCCAACGCCGGGGTAGTTGAACAGGTGGGCCTTGTGCATCCACGTCTCGTCGGTGTCGAACACCGTGGTTTCGAGGCCGTTCTTCTCGGTGAACAGTGCAGCGCTCAGGCCGGCGGGACCACCGCCGACGACGATTACGTCGGTCACATTCGAAACTGTGTCTCTCGACCCCTAACTCTTTCCACGGTGGCAGGTGGGGGGTGTGAGCGTTCCCCGGACACCCCGCTCGCGGACCGCTAACCCCTTCCCCCGTGAGGGCGACGCCCGAACTGCGTGCAGGACACGCTCGCGCTCGTGGTCGGGATCGGCATGCTCGTCTTCGGAAGCGACCGAACCGTACAGGGGGCGTCGACGATCGCCCGTGAACGGGGCGTCTCGACGTTCTTCGTCGGCGTCACGCTGGTCGCGATCGGGAGCTCGTTGCCCGAGATCGCGACCGCGGTCTACGGCGCCGCCTACGGGCAGGGCTCGCTGGTCGTCGGCCACGTCGTCGGCTCCGCCACCTCCCAGATCACGCTCGGCGTCGGCGTCGTGGCGCTGCTGGCGCCGCTGTCGGCGACGCGGAACGAGGTAGCCACCTACGGCGCCGGGATGGTGGTCGCGATGGGGGTGATGCTGCTGGCGGTCTCCTCGGGGAGGGTCACTCGCCTGCAGGGCGTGCTGATGGCGCTGGGGTATCTGGGGTTCGTCGCCGTACGCTACGCGTACACCGACCACGGCAGCGTCGCGTCGCGGCTCTCGGAGTCGGACGCGATCGACCGCCCGCTGCTCTGGGCGGCCGTCGGGATCGTGCT
>NZ_JBHUDH010000025.1:37731-44727 GCF_042678005.1 Halolamina salina
CCACCTGCTCGTGACGGGCGCTCGCGGCGTCGCCGTCTCGGTCGGCGTGCCGACGTACCTGCTCGGGCTGATAACCGGCCTCGGGACGACGACGCCGGAGATCGTCGTGGCCGCGCTGGCGGTCCGGCGCGACCGGGGCGGGATCGCGGTCGGCACGCTGTTCGGCTCGAACATCACCGACCCGCTGTTCTCGCTGGGCGTCGGCGCAGCGGTCGCCCCGGTTGCCGTCGAGAGCCTCGACGCGACGCTGCTCTCGGTGGGGTACATGCTCGCCGTCTCGGCGGCGGTGGCGGGTGTGTTCTACCGCCGAGACGAGGTCGGCCGCTGGACCGGCGCGGCCTGCCTGCTGCTCTACCTCCCGGCGCCGTTTCTGGGCTGAGTGCTGACCCCGTCGCCGTCGCGGCCAGTATCTCTACTGATATCCCCCACAAAACATTTATAACCGAGAGCTACGTCGGCACGAGTGAATGACGGTAAGCGATGGGTACACGGGCGCAACCGGCGATCTGCTGCTCGTGGCCTCGGTCGTGCTGCTCGCGCCGACGTGGATCGGGGGGATCGAGTTCCTCGCCGCGATGGGACTCGGAGAGCTCCCGGCGGCGGTCGTCGGCGGCGTGTACGCGTGGGGACGTGGGGGACTCTCGGCGGCGATCCTGCTCCGGCGCTGGCGCACCGGCTCGCTGACGCTGACGCAGTCGTGGCTGGCCGAGTCGCTGGAGTCCGCCGCCACGCGGAGCGCCGTGGCCGACTACCCGACGCCGACGCCGGCCGGACTCACGCTGTCGACCGGCTCCCCCGACGCGGTCTGACGCGTCCGACGAGAACGAACGCTTTTCCTCCCGCCGTGGCCCATCCCGACCATGGACGCGGCAGTCGTCGCTGACGACGTGACCAAACGCTACGGCGACCTCGTCGCCGTCGACGGCGTCTCGCTCTCGGTGCCTGCCGGGACGGTGTTCGGACTCATCGGTCCCAACGGTGCGGGGAAGACCTCGCTCGTGCGCTGTCTCACCGGCACGACCGAGTACGAGGGCGAGGTGTCGCTGCTCGGTAGCTCGCCCGAGTCCGTCGATCGATCCCGGATCGGGCTGCTCCCGCAGTCGTTCTCGCCGCCCGAGCGCCTCACCGTCCGGGAGCTGCTGGGCTACTACGCCGAGCTCTACGACGAGGCCCGCGACGTGTCGTCGGTAATCGCCGAGGTCGGCCTCGAGGACTCGGCGGACACGTGGTACGAGGAGCTCTCCGGCGGCCAGCAGCGCCGGGCCTGCGTGGGGATCACGCTCGTCAACGACCCGGACGTGCTGTTCCTCGACGAGCCGACCACCGGGATCGACCCCGCGGGCCGCCGGGACCTGTGGACGCTGATCGAGAAGCTCGCGGCGGCGGGGACGACGGTCGTCCTCACCAGTCACTCGATGGACGAGGTCGAACGGCTCGCCGACCGGGTGGCGATGCTGGCCGACGGCGAAGTCGTGGCCGAGGGGTCGCCGGCCGCGCTGATCGCGGAACACGGCGGCGAGTCGCGGCTCGAGATCCGGACCGAGGCCGACCCCGACCTGCTCGCGGATCGCGGATTCCGCGTCGAGGCCTCCGCCGGCCGGCTCACCCTCCACGACGTGGACGCCGCGGATATCGACGACGCGGTCGACGCGCTCGCGGCCGCTGGGATCGCCTACGAGTCGTTCACCTGGACGGAACCGACGCTGGAGGACGTGTACCTCGAACTCACGGGCGAGTCGTTCCGTGAGAGCGGCGTCGCAGGCCCCACGAAGGCGCCCGCCGACGCGGAGGTGGAGCGATGAGCCGCCTCGGTCGGATCGGCAGCGAGTGCCGCGCGGGTGCAAAGGCGTTCCTGCGTCGACGGACGGCCGTCTTCTTCACGTTCTTCTTCCCGGTGATCATCGTGCTGATCTTCGGCGTGCTCGTGGGCACCCAGCCTACCGGCGGCGGACTGTTCGCGGAGCCGCCGGGCTACTACCTCCCCGGCTACCTCGCCGTCGTCGTGCTGTTCACGCCGCTGTCGCGGGTCGGCAGCGAGTTCGCGCGCCACCGCGAGGGGAGCCGCTTCGAGAAGCTGGCGACGACGCCGCTGCGCCGCTGGGAGTGGCTGCTCGCGCACACCCTCGTGAACGTGTTCGTGATCGGCGCCGCCTCGCTGCTGATCTTCGGGCTCGTGGTCGCGCTCGTCGACGCCGAGATCGCCGTCGGCCCGCACCTGCTGCTGCTGATCCCGTTCGTCGCGCTCGGCGTGGCGCTGTTCTGCGGGCTGGGGGCGATCCTCGGCCGGCTGGCGGACTCACAGGACGGCGTCATCGCCGCGAGCAACTCCGTGGCACTCCCGCTGCTGTTCCTCTCGGAGACGTTCGTCACCCCGGAGCTACTGCCGGCGTGGTTCCGGCCGATCACAAACCTCTCGCCGCTGACGTACTTCGCCCGCGGCGTGCGCTATCTGACCTACGAGCGCGTCTCGATCCCCGTCGTGGGCGCGACCGATCCGACGACGCTCGCCCTGGTGAATCTGGGCGTTCTCGCGGTGCTCGCGGCGGTGTTCTTCCTCCTCGGCGCGTACGCGGTGCCGCGCGGCGACTGACAGTTGTCGCTGGCACCGCACCCCCCGCGGGGACTGACTCCCTCGGCGACGCCGCCCGGATTTATGCCCCGCCGGCGAGCAGTCGGGGTATGGCCGACGCTGATCCTCCCGAGGGAACCGGCGGCATCGTCTTCTTCCGAACCGAGAACCGCGAAACGGTCGTCGACTGGTACCGTGAGGTCGTCGGCGCCGAGACGTGGCTCGAACAGCCGGGCTGTACGATCCTGTCTTTCGAGGGGTTCCGCTTTGGCTTCTGTGACGGTGAGGAGACGGAGTCAGAGGGGATCCTGACGTTCGTCTACGACACGACCGAGGCTGTCGACGAACTCCATCAGCGACTCGGGGAGGCGACGCGCGAGACGCCCCGCGAGAACGAACAGTATCGGATTTACCAGTTCTTTGCTGACGATCCCGACGGCCGGACTGTGGAGGTTCAGTCGTTCCTCCACGAGACACCGTCGGTGTAGCCGACGGGCTGTCGTCGGCAGTGCTGTCGCCGGTGCGGTCGAAGTTTCTCTGTCCGTCCCCGCTCCTCACTCGCTTCCACTCACCGACGACCACCCGCTCCGGAGCCACGCCGCGCAGTTGGTACCGAACTCGGAGATGCTCTCCCAGAGACGGCGCTCCGTGTCGAGCAGCCGTTCGGAGACGATCACGGCGAGCAGCGAGAGCGGGAGCACTGCGATCAGGAGGAGGTCCCCCGTCACACCGACGCTCGCGAGGTACTCCGTGGTGCCTCCCTCCGCGCCGAAGAAGAGGATGTAGGTCAGCACCGCCGGAACGCCGAAGGAGAGCCCGTACGCGGCGACGCGCTCCGAGGTCTCGGCGTCCGAGGTGTCGTGCGGCGGCGCTGTGTCCGCCGTCGGACCGGAGCCCGGTTCCCAGACGTGCTCTGCGGCCTCGTGTCCGCGCGTGTTGGCTCGCCAGTCGACGCCCCCTTCGTTTCCGGATCGATCCGACGACCGATCGCGCTGATACGCTTCCTCGGTTTCGGAGGACGACTCGTGGCCGCTCTCGCCGACGAACGCGTCGTGGCCTAACTCGTCGTATCGCTGGCGCGTTTCGGGGTCCGAGAGGGCTTCGTACGCCTCCTTCAGTCGAATGAACTGCTGTTGGGCGTCGGGATCGTCGCTCTGGTCGGGGTGTTTCTCCTTGACGGCGCGTTTCCACGCCGCCTCGATCTCTTCCTGTGTCGCCGTCTCGTCGATCCCGAGTCGGTCGTAGTAGTTCGTCGTCATTGGTTCGAGAATTTTCGTCCGTGTCTCGCCTCGTGACACCCGCGACAGAGCGTCCGGAGGTTCTTCGGGTGGTCCGCGCCGCCCCTGCTCCGGGGCATCGCGTGGTCGACGTGCAGTTCGGCCGAGCCACCGCGGGGACCACCGAGGGCGCCGCAGTTGCGGCACTCGTAGCCGTCGCGCTGTCGGACCGACCGGGCGATCGCGCCCCAGTTATCCGGCAGCGGCGGCGTTTGTGTCGTCCGATCGACTTTCGTCGGCGTCCTCCCGACGAACCAGGGGAGCAGCCCCGTCGGCGTCGCGATCGGTGACCGACGGACGTACAGCTGCGCCCGCTGAATCGGTGTGAGAAGCGTCACGTGCTTCAGGTGCCCGTACGCGGTCCGCAGCGTCAGCGCGATCAGCCTCCCGACGGACGTGTACTTGTTCACCCCGAGCCATCGGAAGTACTTGAGCGCGCGGTAGACCCAGAAGAACACCGACGCGATCGCGAGCGGGACCCACAGGAGGCCCGTGAGCGCGGCGCGGGCCGGCTTGCTGATCTTCGTCCGCAGCCCTGTCGGCGCGAGGTCGTCCTCGAGCACCCGGCTCGGCATGTCGCCCCCTTCGAGCGCCTGGATCGCGCCGTCGAAGATCTCCGAATCGCCGTGGGACATCTCGACCTCGTCGATGTTCTCGACCGCGATTCGCATCTCGAGGTACTCTTTGGCTTCCTCCCGCGGCGTGACCAGATCGGGCCGGTAGTACGCGATCTTCGACAGCGCCGACCCCGCGGCGACCCGTTCGTCGAACTGGTCGGCGTTGAGCGATTCGACCATCAGGTCCGTCCCGTCCCCGAAGTCCTGCGGAAACCACGTGGCCAGATTCGAGATGGTGAGGAGGATGTTCTGTCTCACGAGCGTGTGCTCGTCGTCGAGCCGTGCGAGTATCGCGTCGCTGATGCTGCGTAGCTGTTCGGGGTAGTCGATGCTGAGGGGAACGAGCACGCGCGTCGCGTCGACTCTCGTTTCCACGTCGTCGGCGACAAGCAGGGGCGGGAGATCGGGTAAGTGGGTCACCGCGCTCGCCGGATCGGTTTCGGCGAGCTGCGCCAACCGCTTCGCCTGTTCGCGCCCGTCCGTCGTCGAGCTGTCTGGCATCTCTTCGCAAACATCACGTGAAGCACCTTTTGTCTACCGGATGTCACAGATGCGGCCGATATATCGAGTATCGGCGTGTCTACCGAATGAACCTCGGAGTTACAGATATTTCGCTTATCAGTCAACTTTCCTGATCCGGTCGGCCCGCACCGGGACGCCCGGCGAGTAGTGCGCCAGCGGCTCGGTGTCGGGGCGCTCGAACCCGTTTGCCTCGAAGAAGTTCGTCGAGCGGAGGTCGAGGTCCGCCTCGTAGACGTCCCACGGCGGGTGGGAAACGTCGCCGTAGAAGAGGCTCGGATCGGTTCCGTCCCCGCGCTCGCCCACGTCTCCCTCGGCGAGGTAGAACCGGTAGTTCTCGACGAGGAACTGTTCGAGCGTCCCCTCCTCGGGGCGGAACCGTTCGCCCGCGGGACCGTAGGTAGCGTCGAGGTAGGCGTCCGGAACGCCGGTGTGGGCGCGGTGGCTGGTCAAATCGACCGTTCGCTCGTGGGGGCCGGTTTCGCCGGGGAACTCGCCCCTCCGGTCGATCTCCATGTGGGCGGTGTAGTAGGGGAGCTGGTAGAACTGTCGGGCGATCCCGACGCTCAGCCGGTCGGCGGCGTCGAGGTTGAAGAAGTAGATCCCCTCCCCGCCCTCGGGCCTCTCGACGTACGTCCGGAGGTTCGCCTCGCCGAAGGTGAGCCCGAGCGGTGCCGGGACCCCCCGTGGCCGGATGTCCTCCATCACGAACGCGATGATCCCCAGCCACGCGCTGCCGTCGTGGGTCCGGGCGGTGATCCCGGCCGGGAGCCGGTCGTCGACGACCCCGGCGTCGACGGGCCAGTGAGCGAACAGCGCGTCCCGCCAGCCCATCGAGAGGTAGTGACGCTCCATACTCGGCGTTCGGCGGCCACCCCCTTCCCGGTGTCGGCCGTCGGCGTGCGACCGGTACGCCGGCCTGTGGCGGCCCAGACCGTGCAACTCGCCCCCACCCCCCGTCGCAGACCGCCACGTTTTACCGGCCACCTGCGGAACGGGCGACATGGATCAACTCCGCCGGTCGCTTCTGGAAGCGCCGATCATCGAGAAAGGCGAGTACCAGTACTTCGTCCACCCGATCAGCGACGGCGTTCCGACGCTGAAGCCGGGGCTGCTCCGAGAGATCGTGATCAAGATCTGCCGGAAGGTCGAACTCGAGGACGTGGACAAGATCGTCACCCCCGCGGCGATGGGGATCCACATCTCCACCGCGCTCTCGCTGATGACCGACGTGCCGATCGTGGTGATCCGCAAGCGCGAGTACGGGCTGGACGGCGAGGTGTCGCTCTCCCAGCAGACCGGCTACTCGGAGTCGGAGATGTACATCAACGACGTACAGCCCGGCGACTCCGTGCTGGTGATCGACGACGTGCTCTCGACGGGCGGTACGCTCTCGGCGATCTGCGAGGCGCTCGACGGCATCGGCGCCGACGTGACCGACGTGGTGGCAGTGATCAAGAAGGCCGGCGAGAACGAACTCGACGGGCGGATCGACTACAAGACGCTCATCAACGTCCGCGTCGAGGACGGCGAGGTCGTGATCGTCGACGAGAATGGCGACGGGTAGAACGACAGTCACGCTTTAGGCGCTGCTCGCCCAGCACTCCGACGTGTCGAGAGCCCCCGACTGGGCGGATCGCTGGCTGACCGTCGAGCGGCCGGTGACCTACTGGTCGTTCTGGGCGGCGCTCCTGCGGCTCGTCCCGTTTCTGGGGATCCTCTTCGTGCTCGTGCTGCTCGCGACGAGCCTCTCCTTCGCGCTCCGTTCGTTCGCGCCGCTGCCGTTCGTGTTCGTGGCCGCGACGTTCGGCTACGCCGTGCGCGCGTTCGACGGCGTCGGCGCCCTGATCTCCGCGCTCTCTGCCGCCGTGTACGGTTTCCTCCTCGCGCTCGACGGGATCGGCGCGACGCTGCTGCGTCAGCCGACGCCGCTGCTCTCGGTGCTCGCGGTGCTGACGTTCCTCGCGCTGCTCGCGGGCTTCGGCTCGCCGACGCTGCACGGCCAGCGCGGCGA
>NZ_JBHUDH010000025.1:44803-61173 GCF_042678005.1 Halolamina salina
CGCCGACGCTGCACGGCCAGCGCGGCGAGGACGAACTCGCGGCCGCCCGGCGCCGCCGGAACAACTGAGTCAGGCCTGTTCGTGGGTGTGGTGGTAGAAGTCGATCCGGGCCTCGCCGTCGACCGTCACGGGATCGAAGCAGACCCGCCCGTAGCGTTCGGTCTCCTGCAGCGACACCATCAGCCCCTCGGCGTGCCGGGAGACCGAGTCGTACGCCGCGGCACAGACCGGACAGTTCTCGGGAGCGTCGTCGGGAACCTCCACGGCCCCTGTTCGGGGCCCCGGCTACTTCGCTCTACTCCTCGGATTCCCGGCCGTGGGGGTCGTCGGCGTCGGGGTCGGTGACCTCGGGGTCGTGTCGTCGGTACCACGCCGTGATCTCCTCCAGTCGGTGGATCGCACGATCGGGGTCGCCGATGTTGTGGTGTTCGTCCTCGTAGACGACCAGTCGACACTCCGCGCCGGCCTGCTGGGCGGCGACGTAGAGCTGTTCGGACTGGGACGGCGGGCAGCGCCAGTCCTGCCCGCCTGCGGCGACGAGCAGCGGCGTCTCGACGTTCCCGATGTCCGTGATCGCGGAGGAGGCGTCGATCGCCTCGGCGTTCTCCCACGGGTAGCCGTACTCGTTCTCCATCCAGATGTGGGAGTCGTCCGTGCCGTACGCCGAGCGCAGGTCGTAGATGCCGTGCTCGGGCGCTGCGGCGGTGAGCAGGTCGGGGTACTGCGTCACCAGATACCCCTGTGCGATCCCGCCGTAGGAGAAGCCGTAGCCGAACACGCGATCGGGGTCGGTCCAGCCGCGGTCGACCAGCGACTCGATCCCGGCCGCGATGTCGCTGGCCTCGACGGTGCCCCACTGGCCGTGGAGCGTCTCGCAGAACTTCCGACCGAACGAGGAGCCGCCGCGGTAGTTCGGCCGGAACACCAGGTAGCCGCGGGAGGTGAGCGCCGCGTGGGCGAAGCTGAACGTGGGCTCGTCGTAGGACACCGGCCCGCCGTGGATCGCACACACCGTCGGCGCCGGATCTGACTCGCCGGGCTCGTACTCCGGCGGGTGGTACAGCACGCCCGAGATCTCCCAGCCGTCGTTCTCGAACGTCACGCGACGGACCTCGGGCATCTCGTACTCGTCGGTGAGTTCGGCGTTCACCTCGGCCAGCCGCGTGAGCGAGTCGGGTTCCTCGTCGGCCGCGAGGTCGTCGACGGGCAGCGCGTAGGGATCGTGCCCCTTGCTGGGGTGAGCGAACCCCATCGCCGCCGTGTCACCGCCGATAGCCAGCCCCGTCACGGCGCGGTCGTCGCCCTGTGCCTCGAAGGTTCGTTCCCAGTCGGCGTCGGCGGCGTCGCACCGAACCAGTCGCGTCCGGGCTTCGTCGCCGACCAGCGTGTAGAAGGTCTCGTCGTCGACCCACTCGAACGACGCGCCGCGAGCGAGCGTGCGGTCGAGGTCGCCCGTGACCGAGACGTGCTCCTCGCCCTCCCACACGCGGGCTTCGGTCGGGATACACCAGTTCTCGTCGTCGCCCGCCGAGAACGCGAGCCGTTCCCCGCTGGGGGACCACGTCGGACTGTTGCAGTTCAGGCCGCCCTCGGTGACCGCAGTCGCGTCACCTCCATCCGGCGATACCGTGAACACGTCGGTCTCGAGCGTGCTGTCTGGGTCGTCCCCGCGGTAGGAGACGAACGCGATCTCGCCGCTTTCGCCCCAGTCGGGCTGAAGCCCGCTCAGCCCCTCGAACGCGCCGCGGCCGTAGGCGTCCTCGAGCTTCCGTGCGGAGTCGGTATCCGCGGCGTCGTCGCCGAGTACCGCGTCCTCGCCCACCACGAACAGGTAGCTGGTGACGGTGTCGAGGTAGCCGGCGCCGTCGAGTTTGTGCTGGATGCGCTCGGTCTCGACGGGACCGCCGTCGCGGCGCTCCTCGAGGTAGGCCGACTCGGCGTCGGTCGGGTCGCGCGCGGTGACGACGACGCGCTCGCCGTCGGGCGCCCAGTCGAACTCGCGGACGCCCTCCGCGAAGTCGGTGACTTGCCGGGCGTCGCCGCCGAGCGCGAGGTCGAACACCCATACTTGGGACTTCGGCTCCTCGTCACCGTTGCCGCCTGCCCCGTTCGGTCCGGCTTCCTCGTCGTCTTCCTCCTCTTCCTCGTCTTCGTCGCGGCCGACCCGGAGGTCGCTGTCCTCGTCGCGGGCCGCAAGGAAGCCGAGGCGGTCGCCGTCGGGCGACCACGTCGGTGAACTGGCGCCGGAGACGCGGGTCAGTCGGTGGGGATCGCGGCTGCCGTCGGTGGGGACGACGAACAGCGACGACACCGACTCGTCGGCGTCGGGGTCGGACTCGTTGGTGGTGAACGCGGCGCGGTCGCCGTCGGGAGAGACGGCGATCTCGCCGATCTGCGTGAGGTCGTAGTACGCGTCGAGCGGGAGCTCGCTCATCACCCGCGAGGTTTCCCGGCACTGCGAAAAGCGTTCGGCAAGCGGAAGTGCGGGCGGCTACTCTTCGGCGTCGCCCGGCGATTCGTCGCCTTCCTCGACCGGTGGTTCCCTGCCGCCGCCACGTATCGACCTGTCACCGACGACGTAGCGCTTGAACACCAGCCCGAGGCCGAACAGCGGCACGCCGAACGCGATGAGGTACGGCAGGGCGTACGCGATCCCGACCACCGCGGCCCGGAGCGCGACGACCGCGCCGTCGACCGATTCGAGGAACGCGGCGACGACACCGGTGTCGTACCAGTGGTCCTCCTCGACCGGATCGTCGGGGCGCTCCTCGCGGAGTTCGACGGTCACCGTGGCGTAGGCCACGCGGTTCTCCAGCGACTCCAGCCGGGCCTCGATCGACTCGATCTCGCCTTGCACGTCCGAGAGTTCGCGCTGGACCGCCAGCACGTCCTCGGTGTCGTTGGCCTGCTCGTACAGTTCGCGGAGGCGTTCACGCTCCGCACGGAGGTTCGAGAGCCGGGCTTCGAGGTCGGCGTGCTGCCCGGTCACGTCGTCGACGTTCTCCTCCTCGCGGAGGACGGCGCCCTCGCTCCGAACGGTCTGGAGGAACTCGGTGTAGTTCTCCGCGGGCACCCGGTAGGTGAACTGCCCGTTGCGGTAGGTCGTGTTGTCGAACTCGTTCGCCGTGATCTCCGAGTTCCCCACGTAGCCGCCGTGGGACTCGACGGCGGCCGAGAGGTTCGACCGGCTCGGCTCGAACTCGTCGACGCGGACGGTGAGGCGGGCGGTGTAGATCCGCATCCGCTCGCCTGTCGTGCTCCCGTCGTCGGCCTCCGCGGGCGTTCCGGTGGCCTGTTCGTACTCGGGTTCGTCGCCGCTCAGCGCCGCCTGCGTGGCGCCGTCGCCGGCGTTCCCCCCGCCCGCACAGCCCGCGAGCACGAGCAGGAGCGCGATCCCGACTGCGACGAGCGGTCGGTTCCTTCGCATACCCGTCTCTCTCGGCGGAACTCGGTAAAGGGTTGGCTAGCCACAAAGAGCCGTTTGAGTTATCCACGACGGCTCGTATGCCGTCGACTGGGCTCTACACGATCACGGCATTGGCTCCGTGCGACCGACATAGCGTCGGTCGCCGGTCACCCGCCGTGATCGGTATTACTTCCCGTCGAGCCGCCCCTTCTCGTCGTCGACGAGGCTCGGGTGGGTCCGCTGGCGTTCCTCGTGCTCTTCGGCGAAGTACTCCCGCATCGCCGCGCGGGACTCGGCCCGCCGAGCCGCGCGCTCGGTCTCGTCGATCTCCTCACAGCCCGGCGGGACCTCGCGGCCGCGGTCGGTGAAGTACCCCTCCGGCGTGACCCAGTCGTGGTAGAACGGCGTGTCGGAGTCGTGGATCAGCGTGATCGCCGTCCGGGCGCCGTCGCCGGCCGCGACGACTGCCTGGTGGTAGCGCTCGGCGAGCCGGCCCGCCGCGTAGAGCCCGTCGACGCTGGTCCGGCCGTCCTCGTCGTCCTCGAGGAACTGCTTGCTGCCGGCCGAGCGGATCTCGGGGTCGACCGGGTCGAGGTAGTCGGTGTTCGACCACGAGGCCGCGATCACCCTGTCGGCGCGAACCTCGTCGTCGTCCTCGGCGGCCTCGACGAACCCGTCGTCTTCGGCCTCTCTGAGCTCCGTGATCCGGCCGGCGACCAGATCGACGCCGTTTCGCGTCGCCTGTGCGTGGAGCATGTCGGCGAACAGTCGGGGGTTGACGCCCGCGGGGAACCCCGGGAAGTTCTCCAAGTGGGCGTTCCGGCGCAGGATCGACTCGCCGCCGTCGTACACCAACGTGTCAAGCCCCGCGCGGGCGGTAAACAGCGCGGCGGTCAGGCCGGCGATCCCGCCGCCGACGATCAGCACTTCACGGCGCTGTGTCTCCTCGTCGCTCGCCGTCTCGGTCGAATCGGACATGCCCGCTCAGAGCCTCCACACGGGGTTAGGAACTTCGGAGTTCCGGGAGGCCGTTCCGCCCGAGCCAGAGCACGACGTTCGCGCCGACCAGCGCGTGGATGAGGTAGCCGTCGCTCAGGAGACCCATGCAGACTAGCGCCCCGGCCACCAGCACCGGGAACGCGGAGAGACTCCCGTCGCGGCTGTGTGTGATGGCGGCCCAGACCACCGTTGCGGCCGCGACGGCGCCCAGAACCGGCTTGTCGAGGACCACCACGCTCGGTAGGAAGATGGCGAGCGCGGCGGCCGCGACGAGCCACTTGGTCGTGGTCTCCACTGCCACGACGTACCGGATTCGCGGAGGTAAGGGTTCCTACTCACCTCCCCGGTAGCGAACAGGGGGTGCTTTCCACCCGGAGCGACACACCCCACGACCGCTCAACGCTCCGGGCCAGTGTCAGACCACGGGACGGGTGGTCGCCCGATCGTACTTGAAAAGGAGGCTCGCCGGGCTGGCGAGATCGGTCGCCTCGGCCGGCCGATCGTCGCCGGCCCAGCCAGTCGTCGAGGTCGATACTGCCGGACCAAAGAGTGATACGCGCCCGACCGAACTCCGGGGTATGGTACCAGCCGCCTACAGAGGGGGAGCGTCGTGACGTTCTCGATCATCGCCGCCGACTCGTCGACCGGTGCCACCGGCGTCGCTATCGCGTCGGTGTTCCCCTCGGTCGGCGCCGTCTGCCCGTGGGCGAGCGAACACGTCGCGCTGGCGACGCAGGCGTGGGACTCCGGCGCCGATTACGGGGAGCCGCTGTTGGAGATGGCGGCACGGGACATCGGACTGGAGAGCGCCGCGAGGGCGGTGCTGGAGAACCGCCCCGGCAGCCGCGGGACCCAGCTCCACGGCACGGAAGCCGACGGGGAGACGTACGCCTACACCGGCGAGAAGGCGACCGACTGGGCGGGCCACGTCGTCGGCGATGCCCACACCGCGGCGGGGAACACGCTGGCCGGCGAGGCCGTGGTGACCGAGATGCACGACGCGTACGTCGACGCCGAGGGTCCGCTGACCGAGCGGCTCCTGACCGCCTTGACCGCCGGGGAGGACGCGGGCGGCGACAAGCGCGGCGACAACCTCAGCGCGGCGGTGCTGGTCAACGCGCCCGAGTCGGCGCTGTCTCACAACATGCGCGTTGATCAGCCCGGCGACCCCATCGAGGGGCTGTGGGACGCCTACGAGGCGGCCCGGGAGCACGCCGACGCGACCGCCGACACCGACGAGTTCGCGGCGGAGTGGGGCGAGGGGTTCGACGAGGCGATCGTCGACTTCGGGATCAAGTACTGACGCCGGCTACCAGCGGATGATGTTCGACTCCAGATCCCGCGGGTAGTAGGTGATCTGCTCGACGCCGTCCTCGGTGATCAGGATGGTGTCGGAGTGCCGGTAGCCCGCCTCGCCCGGGTAGTAGATGCCGGGTTCGATCGAGTAGGCGTGTCCCGGCTGCATCACCTCGTCGCTCCCGCGGTCGATGAACTCCCGCTCGTGGGCCTCCATCCCGAGGTTGTGGCCGGTGTGGTGCTGGGCGTACTCCAGCACGCCCTGCTCGCGCATGTAGTCGTGGACCGCCTGATCGACCGCCGAGCAGGGGACGCCCGGGCCGCTCTCCTCGATCCCGATCGTCTGGGCTTCGAGCATGATCTCGAAGCGGTTGCGCTGCTCGTCGGTCGGTTCGCCCACGAACATCGTCCGTTCGAGTTCGCTCTTGTAGCCGCCGACGTTGGCGCTGGCGCCGGTGACGAGCACGTCACCCTCCGCCAGCCGGCGGTTCTCCGTCAGCCCGTGGGGCAGCGCCGTGTTCGGCCCCGAGAGGAACCCACAGCTCGCGGGGAACCCGCCCCGGAGGTGGGAGTCGTAGCGGTCGCCCAGCGCGTCGAGCATCGACATCGAGGCGTCGAGGCTCGCGCGTTTGGCCACCCAGAGCTCGTGTTTCCCCGGCTCGGCGTACTCCGCCAGCTTCCGGTGGGCGAGGTTCCCCCACTCTGCGGAGTGACGCATCAGGTCGAACTCCACCGACGATTTCTCCTTGCGCATCTCCGTGATCCACTCGCCGGTGTCGACTTCGACGTCGGCGAGTTCGTCGAGGCTGGGTCCCGAGTAGCCCCAGAACCCCGGCGCGCCGTTGGCGTCGGCGGCGACCGACTCGACCCCGAGATCGTCGAGCATCAGCGCGATGGTGTCCTCCGGGGTCCGGCCGGGGTTGACGTAGTACTCGCCGCCGTCGTCGCCGGGGTAGTCGAAGTAGGTGTGTACGCGCTCGATCAGCGGGAACGCCTCGCTCTCGGCGCGGTCGGCTTCGAGCCGCGGCACCGTCACCTCGACGGCGTCCTGCGTGACGGCCAGACAGACCGGGCGCTCGGTCTGGAGGTGGTGGAACCCCGAGAGCCACTCGATGCTCGTCCCGGAGAACAGACAGAGCGCGTCGTAGCTCCCCGCGGCCAGCTCGTCGCGGACGGTCTCGATCCGAGCCTCGAACTCCTCGGTCGGTACGGTAGTGAGTACCATGGGGGCGAGTAACGAATTTCCCCACATAACGTTACGGTAACGGGCAAAACCACGCCCGTCGGCCGCTCCGAGTCGGTCACGGGACGCCGGCGGCGACGACCGGCGTCGTCGCTCGCCGACTCAGTCCGTGTAGTGGTGACAGGCGCAGACGTGATTCTCGGCCAGTTCGCGGAGCTCCGGATCGTCGGTCTCGCAGACCTCGCCGATGTACTCCTGACAGCGCGTGTGGAACCGACAGCCGGAGGGCGGGTCCTCCGGGCTCGGTACGTCGCCTTCGAGGATGATCCGGTCGGTCATCGGCTCCGGCGACGCCCGGGGCAGCCCCGACAGCAGCGCGCGGGTGTAGGGGTGTTTGGGATCCGCGAACAGCTCGTCGGCGGGCGCGACTTCGGCGAGTTCGCCGAGGTACATCACCGCGACGCGGTCGCAGATGTGCCGGATGACGCTCAGGTCGTGGCTGATGAACAGGTACGTGAGGTCGTACGTGTCCTGCAGGTCGTCCATCAGGTTCAGGATCTTCGCCTGCACGCTCACGTCGAGCGCGCTCGTGGGCTCGTCGGCGACGATCAGTTTCGGGTTCACCGACAGCGCCCGCGCGATGGCGATGCGCTGTTGCTGGCCGCCGGAGAACTCGTGGGGCGCGCGCTCGAGGTGGTTCTCCTGTAAGTCGACCTCGTCGACGAGCTCCTGCAGCCGGGCCCGTCGCTTCTCGCGGTCCCAGTCGGTCAGCGCCCGCATCGGCTCGGTGATGAGGTCGGCGACCGTCATCCGGGGGTTCAGCGACGAGCCGGGGTCCTGGAAGATGATCTGGATGTTCCGTCTGAGTTCCCGCAGCCGGCCTTTCGAGGCGTCGGTGATCTCCTCGCCGTCGAAGTAGATCTCGCCGTCGGTGGCGTCGTGGAGTTGGACCAGCGTCTTGCCCAGCGTCGACTTCCCGCAGCCGGACTNNGCGTCTCGCCGCGCTCCATGCTGAAGCTCACGCCGTCGACGGCTTTCACGTCGCCGACGCGGCGCCGGAGGATCCCGCCGGTGACGGGGAAGTACTTGCGTACCTCGTCGGCGACCAGCAGGCCGTCGTCCGGGGCCACGTCGTCGGCGAGTTCGGGCGTGTGGGTGCTCACGAGCCGTCCACCCCCGTTCGGCCCGCGTCGTCCGTGCCGCCGGCGGCCTCACCGTCGGCCGTCGGTCCGACCGGCCACGGTGGGTCCTCCTCGCGCTCCTCGTCGTAGAGGTGGCAGGCGACTTTCTGGTCGCCCTCGACCCGGCTCGGCGTCTCCAGCTCCGGTTCGACCGTGTCACAGACCTCGCCGATGTACTGCGGACACCGCCCCGCGAACCGACAGCCAGACGGCGGGTCGATCAGTTCGGGGACCGTCCCCTCGATGGTGGGGAGACGGTCGGTTTCGCCCTCCAGCGACGGGATGCTCTCCGCCAGCTTCCGAGTGTATGGGTGCAGCGGCGACTCGAACAGCGTCCGCATGTCGCACTGTTCGACGACGTTGCCCGCGTACATCACGCCGATCCGGTCGGCGATCTCGGAGATCACTGCGAGGTCGTGGCTGATGAACAGCACGCTCATCTCGAACTCCTCGCGGAGGTCGGTCAGCAGGTCCATGATCTGGGCCTGAATGGTCACGTCGAGGGCGGTCGTCGGCTCGTCGGCGATCAGCAGTTTCGGCTCGGTGATCAGCGCCATCGCGATCACCACGCGCTGGCGCATCCCGCCGGAGAGCGCGTCGGGGTACTCGGTCATCAGCCGCTCGGCGTCGGCCAGCCCCACCGACTCGAGCATCTCGACGGCGCGCTCGTGGGCCGCCTCCTCGCTCACGTCGCGGTGGGCGAGCAGCGGCTCCTTCACCTGCCGGCCGATCGTCAACACCGGGTTCAGCGACGACATCGGATCCTGATAGATCATCGTGATCTCGTCGCCGCGGATCTCGTTGAGTTCCTCGTCGGAGAGATCGAGTAGCTCCGTGCCGTCGTAGGTGATCGAGCCGCCGACGATCTCGGCCGGCGGCGACTGCAACAGCCCCATCGTCGAGAGCGCGGTGACGGACTTGCCACAGCCGCTCTCGCCGATGACGCCGAGCACTTCGTCGTGGCCGATGCTGAGCGAGACGCCGTCGAGCGCCTCGACGGTCCCCCCTTCGGTGTTGAAGTGGACCTGGAGGTCGTCGATCGAGAGCAGCGGCTCGGTGTCGGTACGTGTGGCGGCCGGGTCCATCGGGGTTCGTTGTTCGGACATTGTTAGCGGACCTGTCGTGGGTCGAGGGCGTCTCTGAGGCCGTCGCCGAGCCCGTTGAAGCCGATGACCGTCACCATGATGGCGAGGCCGGGGAACGTCGCGATCCACCACGCGGAGTCGATCTCCCCGCGGCCGGCCGCGAGGATCGCCCCCCACTCCGGCTTCGGCGGCTGGACGCCCATCCCGAGGAAGGAGAGCCCGGCGCTCCAGAGGATGACCGTCGGGATCGTCAGCGTGGCGTAGACGATGATGCTCGACGCGGCGTTGGGGAGGACGTAGCGCGTGATGGTCCGGAAGTCGCTGAGTCCGGCGGCCTCCGCGGAGTCGATGTACTCCTCCTCCATGACGCTCTTCACGTCCCCCCGGACCAGCCGGGCGAACCCGCGCCAGCCGACGAGGCTGACCGCGACGATGAGGGGGAACAGCCCACCCCCGAGCATCCCGGCGATCGCGAGCGCGAGGACGAGCGCGGGCATCGACAGCGCGATGTCGACGACCCGCATGATCGTCGACTCGACCAGCCCGCCGTAGTAGCCGGCGACCAGCCCCAGCGTCACGCCGAGCAGCATCTCGATCCCGACGATGACGACGCCGAGGAACACGGCGTAGCGGGAGCCGTACACCACGCGGGAGAACACGTCACGGCCGTACTGGTCGGTCCCGAACGGGTGTGCGAGGCTCGGCGGCTGTTTGAGCGCGCTGTAGTTCTGCTCGGCGGGCGCGTACGGGGCGATGAAGTCGGCGAAGATCGCCGTGAACAGCAACAGGAGGACGACGACGAGGCCGAACATCGCGAAGCGGTTCTGCATCACCCGCCAGAAGACGACTTTCGCGCGGGCGACCCGACCCGTCGCCGGCCCGGACATCGAGGGGGTTTCCGAGCCCGCGTCGTCGGCCGTCGCTGTTCCGCCGTCGGTTCTCGCGTCGTCGGTCGTGTCGTCGTGTGTGTCTGTCGTCATCTGTCAGTCGTACTCGATCCGCGGGTCGAAGTAGCCGTACATGATGTCCACGAACAGGTTCGAGAGGATCACGATCACCGCGTACACCAACACGAGTCCCTGGACGATCGGGTAGTCGCGCTGCAACACCGAGTTCACCAACAGCCGCCCCATCCCGGGCCAGGAGAACACCGTCTCGATGATGACCGATCCCGAGAAGATGAAGGGGATCTGGAGGCCGATCAGCGTGATGATCGGGATCATCGCGTTCTTCATCGCGTGGGTGTAGATCACCGCCTGCTCGCCGATACCTTTCCCCCGGGCGGTGCGGATGTAGTCCTCGTTGAGTATCTCCAGCATCGACGACCGGGTCATCCGCGTGAGTAGCCCCGCGCGCCGCGTCCCGGTGGCGACCGCCGGCAGGATCAGCGACGAGAGCCACGTCATCGTCAACACCGGCGTCCCCCTGCCCGATATCGGGAACATGTTCCACCGGACCGAGAACAGCAGCAGGAGGATCAGCGCGAGCCAGAACGAGGGCATCGACAGCCAGAAGATGGCGAACAGCATCGACGTGGTGTCGATCCACGAGTACTGTTTGACCGCGCTGACGACGCCCAGCGGGAGCGCGATGATCAGCGTCAGGAACATCGAGCCGACCGCGAGTTCGAGCGTCGGGGGGAGCCGCCGGGCGATCATCGCCGACACCGGGCGCCCGGTCCGCACCGACTCGCCGAGTTCGAGGTGCAGGACGCCCCAGAGCCACTCGAGGTAGCGGATCCACGGCGGTTGGTTCAGCCCCATCTGTCGTTCGAGCTCCCGGACCGCCTCGGGCTGGGCGTTCATCCCCAGCGCGATCCGTGCGGGGTTCCCGGGGGCGAGGTAGATGATCAGCGAGATGGCGATCGTCACGCCGATCAGGACGGGGATCGTTACGAGTAGCCGTCTCGCGACGTACTTGAGCATTGATGTGGAGGGGGACCGCTTAGAGGCCGAGTTCGAGGCGGTTCATCCACTCCTGGTCGGGCCACCAGGGGTGTTCGGTCCACGCGTCCATCCCGGCCACCTCGTTCTTGTAGCCGTAGATCTTGTTGAACGCACAGATCGGCGTCACCGGCGCCTCCTCGATGATCAGCTCTTGGGCCTGCGTGATCGCTTCCTGCCGGGCCTCCTCGTCGGGGCTGGTCTTGGCCTGGTTCAGGAGCTCGTCGAACTCGTCGTTCTCCCACAGCGAGTAGTTGGTCCCGCCCTCGGTCGCGGTGTTCTCGCCGAGCAGGATCGGCTCGATCGCGTTCACCGCCCAGTTGCCGCCGTAGGCCATCGTGGTGATGTGGTGGTTCCCGGACTCGAGGTTGTTGTACAGCGTCCCCGCCTCCAGCACTTCGAGCTCGGCGTTGATCCCGACTTCGCCGAGCATCGGGGCGATCACCTCGCCCATCTGTGCGTACCGCGGGATGGTGAACGCGTAGAACGTCAGCGTCAGCTCCTCGCCGTCTTTCGTCCGTGTCTCACCCTGCGAGGAGTTGGTCCACCCCTCCTGTTCGAGCAGTTCCCGGGCACGGCTCTGGTTGTACTGCTCGCCCAGCTCTTTGGCCCGCTCCTCCGAGAGTCCGTTGACGGCGATGGGCGGGACGATGCTCCAGATCGGGTACCCCTCGCCGCCCAGCGCGGCCTCGATCACCGGCTGCTTGTTGACCGCGTGGTTGATCGCCCGGCGGACGTTGACGTTGTCGGTGGGCGCCTTCTGGGTGTTGATCGCGAGGTATCCCGGCCGGGTGTACTCCTTGCGGACGAGGCTCGCGCCGTCCGAGTTCTCGACCTCGCCGGTGTCCGTGAGCGTGATGTACGAGGAGCCGTGGACGCCGCCGTCGGTCAGTTCGTTCAGCAGCGTCGTCGCCTCGGGGTGGTGTTCGAAGCGGAACTCTTCGGGGTACCCCGGCCCCTGGTTCGAGACGAACTCCGGCGCCCAGTTGTAGTCCTCGTACCGGGAGACGGTGACGGCGGTCCCACGCTCCCAGCTCTCCCACTGGTAGGGGCCGGTGCCGACCGCGATGTTCTGCCCGTAGTTCTCGGACTCCTCGACCGCAGACCGGGAGACGAACCCGGTCAGGGGGTTGGTGAGGTAGCGCGGGAGCAGGGGGTATGGGTCACTGAAGCTGACGGTGACCTCGTAGTCGCCGGTCGCCTCGAAGGAGTCCGCGGGGGCGAGCAGGTACGACTGCGGGGAGTTCTCGACGAACCGCTCCCAGCTCCAGACTACCTCCTCGGCGGTGAGTTCGTCGCCGTTGTGGAACGTGATTCCCTCCTCGAGGGTGAACACGTACTCCGTGGCGTCCTCGTTCGAGGACCAGTCCGCGGCGAGGTGGGCCTCCGGATCCAGATCCGGGTTCATCCGGAACATCGGCTCGTGGATCGCCGAGAGGATCGTCTGTTCGGGGCGCCGCGTGGCCTTGTGGAGGTCGAGCGTCGACGCCTTGCTGGAGCTGCCGACTACGAACGTCCCGCCAGAGGAGGGCGTGTCGCCCCCGCTCATCCCGCCGTCGGTGCCGGTACCCTCGGTCGTCGGGGTGCCGGAGCCGGAGGTACAGCCCGCGAGGGCCGCCCCAGCCCCGGTGACGCCGATCGTCTCGAGGTATCGGCGGCGGCTGATCTGTTTTTGTATGTCTTTATCTGTCATGGTGTTCATCCACATGGGTTGACTGGCCACTAATAGTTCTTTGGTTGCCGGCGACGGCGAATACGGCGGCGGCGGGGCCGCGAACGCTTTTGAGCCGTTGGCCGGCGGCTACTCTACTCGGGGTCGTACTGGGCGGTGCCGCGAGAACGGGCGGTCGTGGGTCGTCGACGGCGTCGGGCGCGGTCTGTGCCCGTCAGTCGTCGTCGATCTCCTCTTCCAGCATGTCCGTGCGCTGCGCGGCGCGCTGGCGCGCGCGCTCGACGAACTCCTCGGGGAGGTCGTCGATCTCCCCGGCCTGCACGCCCCAGAGCTTCGCGTAGAGACCGTCGGCCTCGAGCAGTTCCTCGTGGTCGCCGCGCTCGACGATCTCCCCGTCCTCCAGCACGAGGATCGTGTCGGCGTCCCGCACCGTCGAGAGCCGGTGGGCGATCTCGAAGGTGGTACAGTCCTCGCTCAGGCGGTCGAGGCTGCGCTGGATCAGCATCTCCGTCTCCGTGTCGACCGCGCTGGTGGCCTCGTCGAGCACGAGCACGTCGGGGTCCTGCAGCATCGTCCGGGCGATCGAGAGCCGCTGCTGCTGCCCGCCGGAGAGCTTCACGCCGCGCTCGCCGATCCGGGTGTCGTACCCCTTCGGCAGCGACTCGATGAACGCGTGGGCCTCGGCGGCCTTCGCCGCCTCGACGATCTCCTCGCGGTCGGCGTCGAACCGGCCGTAGCGGATGTTCTCCGCGACGGTGCCGTCGAACAGGAACGTCGACTGGGAGACGTAGCCGACGTGGCCCCGCAGCGTCTCGAGCGAGAGCTCCCGCAGGTCGTGGCCGTCGATGCGGACCTCGCCCTCGACGGGGTCGTACAGACGCAACAGCAGCTTGAGCAGCGTCGACTTCCCGGCGCCGGTCGGGCCGACCAGCGCCACGTCCTCCCCGGGCTCGGCCTCGAAGTCGACGTTCTCGAGCACCATCTCCTCGGGCGCGTCCTGCTCCACGTCGGCGTAGCCGAAGCTCACGTCGTCGTACTCGACGCGGCCCTCGACCTCGTCGAGTTCGATCGGGTCGTCGGACTCGGTGATCTGGGAGGGGATGTCCATCAGTCCGAAGATGCGCTCGGAGGACGCCTTGGCGTTCTCGTACTGGTCGATGATGTTCGACACCTGTGCCAGCGGCGTGACGATCCGCTGGGTCATCAGGACGAACGTGACCAGCTCCCCGCCGGTGAGATCGCCCGTGAAGAACCAAGGCGCCCCCTGGAACACCCACAGCCCGCCGACGATGAACGTCACGGCGAAGGAGAGCCCCGCCAGCAGCTCCATCCCGGGGCGGTAGATGTAGCTCAGCCGGAGCACCGCCATCGTGTCCCGGAAGTAGCGCCACGACGCGTTCTCGACGCGGTCGCTCTCGTAGGACTCGGTGCCGCTGGTCTTGACCAGTTCGACGCCGGCCAGCGCGTTCTCCAGCCGGGTGTTGAGGTTCCCGACGCTCGCCCGTCGGTCGACGTACCGGGGTTCGACGGCGCGCATGAACCACATCGTAAGCCCGACGATGGCGGGGACGACCACCAGCGTCACGAGCGCGAGCTGCCAGTTCAGCGAGAACAGGATCATCGCGATCCCGACGATCATCACCGTCAGCCGGACCGAGTTCTGCAGCCCGTTGTCGAGGAAGTTCTCGAGGTTGTTGGCGTCGTTGTTCAGCACGGACATGACCTCCCCCGTCTGCTTGTCGTCGAAGAACGTCATGTCCAGCCGCTGCATCGTCTCGAAGCTGTCCGTCCGGACCGCGTGCATCACGCGGTGGGCGTAGTTGTTGGCGGCGATGCCGTACAGCGTGGTGAACACCGCGGTCACGACGAACGAGCCGACCATCAGCTCCGCGGAGAACCAGAACTGCGCGGTGTCCGTCTCCGGGATCCACGCCGCCGGGAAGAACGGGATCGTGTACGCCCCGGCGTCCTGGAACACGCTGTCGAGGGCGGCGCCGAGGATCACCGGGGGCAGCAGGCTCGCCGACCGGGCGAGGATGTTGCCCAGCATCCCGAGGATCAGCCACCGTATCCGGCCCGCGCTGTACTCCGTGAAAAGCCGGTAGAGCGGCCGTTCGACGCGCTCCCGGTACACGTCGAACACGCTCCCCTCCTCCGCACTCATTACGAACCGAAACCTCGCGCCACCGGAAGAACCCATCGAAGCCGGCCGGTGCCACCGGCAGCGACTGCCGGTTTCGGTCGGCAGGGCGGGGCAACGTCGCCGATCCGCGGCGGCGACCGCGCCGGTTCCACGACCACCGGAGCTATACTCCTCCCGCTGCGTGGTCGGGTATGGAGCGGCTCGCCGTCGAGACGGTCGTCTATCGACCAGTCGGGGAGGTGTACGACTTCCTCGAGGCGTTTCCGGGGTACGCGGACTACTCCGAGCATCTCGACCGCGTCGACGAGCTCGACCCCGGGCCGGGCGAGCGCGCACGCTACGCGCTGCGGTTCTCGTGGTGGAAACTGGAGTACACCGCGCGCTCGGCGGTGACCGAGACGGTCGAGAACGAACGTATCGAGTGGACGCTGCTGGGCGATTTCGACGCCAGCGGGCGCTGGCTGGTCGGTGAGCGCCCCCTCTCCGAGGGCGCCCCCGACTGGGCGGAGACCGCGACCGCGGTCCGGTTCGAGGTGGCGTACGCCCCCGAGAGCGCCCACAGCGGCCTCGTCGACCTCCCGACGCTGGTGTCGCTGGACTGGGTCGTCGAGAAGGTGACGCCGAAGATCGAGGCCGAGGCCCGAACCGTCGTCGAGCGGGCGGTCGCCGACCTCGAAGGCCGGCAGCGGTCGGTCGAACTCGCCGTCGAGACCGGGGCCGACGCGGAACGCTCGGCGTTCCCGGCCGAAGAGTAAACGTGATACGGTGGGGAGCAATGGCTTTCGACAAGTGACCTACTCGTGCGTGTAATCATCGTCGGCGCCGGTCAGGTCGGTGAGAGCATCGCCGCCGACCTGAGCGACGCCCACGACGTCGTGATCGTGGAACGGGACCCCGACCGCGTCGAGGAGATCAACTACAGCCTCGACGTGCTCGCGGTCGAGGGCGACGGCACCAGCCTCACCGCGCTCGAGGAGGCCAACGTGGCCGACGCGGACATGGTGATCGCCTCCACCGACGACGACGAGACCAACATCGTCGTCTCCTCGACGGTGAAGGCCCTCTCGGACGCGTTCACCATCGCCCGGGTGAAGAACACCGAGTACCTCCGGACGTGGCAGCGCTCCCGGACCGCCTTCGGCGTCGACTTCATGGTCTGTACGTACCTGCTGGCCGCGGAGTCGATCGTCCGGGTCGTCGGCCTGCCCGCCGCGCGCGACGCGGACACGTTCGCCGACGGGCGCGTCGAGATGGCGGAGTTCGACGTCGGCGCGGAGTCGCCGATATCGGGACAGACGGTCGCGGAGGCGGACACGTACGACTCGCTGACGTTCGCGGCACTCATCAGGGACGAGGAGCTGTTGATCCCGACCGGGACGACCGCCATCCGCGCCGACGACCGGCTCGTGGTGATCGGGACGCCCCGGAGCGTCCGGCAGTTCGCCGGCGACGTGGCGCCCGA